>JADGDL010000015.1:0-19088 GCA_016744875.1 Sulfurovum sp. | reverse complement strand
TTATCTGTTGAAATTTCAACAACTCTTGAACGAATAATCCCATCATACATATAGATATATTCACCCACATGAAGCTGCTTAAGGATACTCTTTTGATTGATTGTCAGACGATAATATCCCTCAGAAATTTTCGAGCCGACAATCTCCTCTTTAACAAATTCAACAATATCTCCGGACTTAAGCTCAAAATCCTCTTCAAGTATTCCAATACGGATTTTGGGTCCGCTGATATCCTGCAGAACCCCCGTAATCAGCCCCGTACTTTCAATCGCTTCTCTAATACGACCAAGTACTTCTGAATGATAAGCATGTGTCCCATGACTAAAATTCAAACGAAATACGTTGACACCTGCACGTATCAAAGATTCAATCAGTTCGAGTGAGTCAGAAGCTGGTCCGATTGTTGCTAATATTTTGGTACGTTTCTTCATTTTATCTCTTTTCGTTTCAGATAAATAACACCCAGTAGTAATTAAAACTGTTCATAAAAATAGTTTGTTGCTTCAACAAAACCATCAACGCTACCACAGTCAAAACGTTTACCTTTAAATTTATATGCTAGCACCATCCCATTTTTCGCTTGTTCACACAAAGCATCAGTAATCTGCAATTCTCCATTTTTACCTGGTTCCGTTTGTTCTATGACCTTGAAAATATCTGGGGTAAGTATATAACGACCTATTACGGCAAGATTTGAAGGTGCTTTGTCATTGTCAGGTTTTTCAACCATATTTGATACCATATAGACACCATCTTCTATTACACTTCCTTCTATCACTCCATACTTATGCACCTCATCCATAGGTACCTCCATGATCGCGATAATACAGCACTTGTATTTTTCATAAAGTTTTACCATTTGGGTTAAAACGCCATCTCCCTCAGGATTCACACAAAGGTCGTCTGCAAGAATGACTGCAAAAGGATCTTGCTCTCCAACAAGAGACTTGCCCTTATAAATAGCATCACCTAAACCTTTCATTTCATTTTGACGTGTATAGGTAAAAGTACATTTATCAATAATATTACGTATATCACTCAACATCTCTTCTTTTGATGAACCTTCAATCTGATGTTCAAGCTCATAGGAAGTATCAAAGTGATCTGTAATAGCACGTTTTCCACGACCTGTGATCACTGACATAATGTCACATCCTGCCTCCATCGCTTCTTCTACCCCGTATTGGATGAGTGGTTTTGTAAGAATAGGTAGCATCTCTTTAGGCATTGACTTGGTTGCAGGTAAGAATCGTGTTCCGTAACCTGCCGCTGGGAATAAACATTTTGTAATCATCGTATCTCCTGTAATTTTAATTGTTAAGTAATAAAAGTCTTTTACAACTTTAGATAGTTCCTTTAAGCCACATCATTTGATAAGGCTCAAGCAGCACAGTTTTTGATGCATCCACTTCATAAGAGGTAAGTAGATCATTCAAAGGTAAAGTGATCTCGTCAGGTATGGTAAAAGTTACCGCTTCATTAGAAAAGTTATGTACTGCCAAAACACGTTCTATATTTTCGCTACAACACTGTGCTATTGCAAAAAGTCTCGGATCGAGATCAAAAAAGACAAAGTTTCCAAAAGGGTTAAATGCTTTTTCATTTGTACGGATAGATATAAGACGTTTATAGCTATCAAACATTGTTTTAGACAAACTTCCCTGCTGTGACAACTCTTTTTCCAGCCAATCAATATTATATGTTTCCCGGTTGATAGCACGGTTGATACCTGTATGCTTCACACCATCATGGTAATTTCTTGATCCAACCAATGAGTGAAAATAAATACCGGGAACCCCTGGCATAGCCAAAGCAGTACCTTGAGAAAGAAGCATTCGCTTAATGCGTAATACATCTTCCTCATCAGGATGACTCAAGGTGTCAATGTAACTACAATTCAATTCATAAGGACTTTGTGACCCGTCTTCTTCCGCACGAAAAGAGACAAGCCCGCCATGATCTTGAACATGTGAAACGAGATAATCAATCTCATCATCACTCAAAATTTCCTTAACAGGTCTCAATCCCACGCCATCATGACTGGCAGTAAAATTAAAAAAACATACTTTATTACTTGGTAAGGCAAGGGATTGTGCCCACCTGGTCAATGTTTTTGTATCTCCATGCAAGATAGAGTGTATCAGTAGTGGAGGCAAGGCAAAATTATAAACCATTTGGGCCTCATCATCACCACTACCAAAATAGGAGACATTTTCATGATGGGGCACATTCGTTTCTGTAATGATTATCACCTCAGGAGCAACCTCATGCAGCACTTCCCTCATCAGTTGGATAAGTTCATGCGTCTGAGGCAGATGTACACACTCTGTGCCTATTTCCTTCCAGATAAAGGCAATAGCGTCAAGACGAATAAGTGTTGCCCCTTTCTCAATATAATAAAAAAGAGCATCCAATACATTACGCAATACTCTGTGATCCTTATAATTAAGATCTACCTGATCCTTACTAAAGGTTGTCCAAATATTATGGATCTTCCCATCATTATCTATAAATTCACTCAGTAAAGGTGTTGCCCGAGGGCGAACAACTTTACTGAGATCAGTACAAGGGTCAAGCTCAATAAAAAAGTCTTTAAAATACTTATCTCCATCGAGATAAGCCTTGAACCAATCTGAAAATTGTGAGGCATGGTTAATGACCCCATCTACCATAAGTCTGTATTTAGAACTGATACTGTCAATCTCACGCCAGGAACCCATACGGGGATCAACAGCGCTGTAATTCACCACTGAAAATCCACTGTCAGATGACGAGGGGTAAAAAGGCAGTATATGTATAGAGTTGATCACACCCTGAAGATGCTGGTCCATAAATTCACCTAGTGTTTCTAAAGAAGGTTCATGATCACGATGGACCTGATCTCCATAAGAGATCAATATCACATCTTTTTCACTAAGATGATAGACTTGTGAATCAATACGCTGTTTATACTTAAAGATCAGATCAATAAGGTCATTCACCGCTTTTTCGGCTATTTCTGGGGAATAGAGCCTATGAAGACGTTTGTTTATGGTGTGTTCCTGGTCTGAAATATGTTTCATGCATTGTCCTCATTGACATATGCTACAAACTTATCTGAGAAATTTGGCATGACTGAACGTACAGTGATCCAAGGAGATAATGATGGTATTCCCATTGGATCTTTATAAAACTCTTTTGTGGCTTTTTTAATCGCATCCTCAAAGGTTTCTACTGCATTGATCTCTTTTTCACGGTTGTATTTCAGATCATTTAACTTACTCAATGCATTATATTTTGATATCTCAAATCGTGATTCTTGATAATACGTTGCCTGAAGTGTTTTAAATGCTGCTTCAGAAAACACAATGCCTTCTTGTGCCATCACTCTAAAAAGTGTCTTTGCTATATCATTGGCCATTTTATAGACACCACCACCGGAACTTTTTGAACCTAGTTCCTGATGTTTGTGTTCATAGGTTTCCATGATCTCAGTTTGGCATATCCGACGGTTTGAAGTGTTCTTATACACTTCACTGAGCGTTGAGACTTCAAGTCCCCAGGTTGGAGAAATGGCTATTCCTCTTCCAAGTGAGCGAATAAAAGCGAATTCACCCGAAAGTGAATACCTGAAACTCTCCATATAATCCAGATAACGACTTTTACCAAAAACCTTTCCCAACGCATGTACAAGCGGGGAATAAAGTAAACGTGTTGCTCGGCCATGAAGCTTATGTGTTACGCGAGAATAAAAGCCTTTATTGAACTCAAAATCAAGAGCAGGATGCACAATAGGGAAAAAGAGTCGTGCCGGAATTTCTCTAGAGTAGTTAACAATGTCACAATCATGTAAAGCAAAGGCATAAGAGGTTTGGTCAGTTAAGCCATACCCTAACATGGTCCATACATTCCGGCCCTTACCTGGAGTATCTAACCCTGGAAAGCCTTCAGCCGTAAGATCTGCATACAACTCTTTAATACGCGGACCATCATTCCAAAGTACATCCACTTTACAATGAAGGACTGACATCAATTTTTTCACCTTTTCAAACTCTTCTTCTGTAGCCTGATCAAGTCCTAATATGACCTTATGAAGATATTTTACATGTTTAAGTTCCTCTATGATCTTATGCATTGCAGGTGTCTCAAATTCAGAATATAGTGCGGGGAGTAACAGTACCATATGATGACGTTCCGCATAGGATTCAAGTTCACTCTCCAAATCTTCAAGTGATCTGCCCCCTAGTTTTTGAAGTGTAGTGATCACGCCATTTTGAAAAAAATCAGCCATTTGTTTCTCCTTGTGTTAGTTTGGGTTCAATATGCATCATAACGATATCGAGTAGATTATTGTGTGTGGGTCCGGGAGTAAGCAGTTCAGCTGTTTGTGCAAAAAAACTGTTTGAATCAAAGTTATCAAGATAATGTTGAGGGTCGATATGATGTGTGTGTGCATGAGCAAGGCTATGTATATCAATAATAGCACCTGCAGCATTAGAGTTTCCATCAATTCCATCTGTAGCAGCACTTAAAAAAGTAATATCACTTGATCCATCCATCAGAGTTAAAAAGCTTAAGCACAAATGCTGGTTACGTCCACCTTTCCCCTCACCTTTTACAACAACCGTTGATTCACCACCAAAAAGAAAAACATGTGTACTTTCCTGATGGGAAATTCCAAATTTCATAAGTGCTTCAGCAAGTTCAATCGCATTTCCTTCCACTGGTTTGTCTATGATCGTAGTATCTATACCTTCGTGTTGAAGTATTTGCTGTGCTTTTTCAAGTACTATACTATTAGAACCCAAGATGTGATGATCAATATGTTCTTGGGGTTCTTTTGGTGTTTCATCATACAAGCCCTCTTCACCTTTTTTAAGAAAAGTCTGAACACTATCAGGCATCTTATCAAGAAGAGTATATTCTTTAAGTGCATCTATAGCGTCTTTAAAACTGGTCTTATCACAATACAAAGGTGCAGAACCTATGGCATGCAAGTCATCAGCAATAACATCCGAAAGTACCAATACAATACCATCCGCCTTAGTATTCTTAGCCAACTTCCCACCTTTGACTCGTGACAAATGTTTTCTTACACTATTCATTTTTTCAATAGGCATTCCACCTCGAAGCATAAGCGAAGTAGCTTCTTGAAATTCTTTTAAACTGATCTCTTCTTCAGGTAATTCAACCAAGGCTGAGTTTCCACCTGATAACAAATAGATAAAAAGATCATCATCTTCAAAGGTTTTCATGCTCTCCAGCAATGCCATAGCAGATTCAATACTTTTATTTGATGGTAAAGGGTGGGTACTTTGAATATACCTACCATTATCAAATTTTTCCGCAGAACCATAGGGCCCGACAAGTAAAGTCTGTTTTAAAAAAGGTTTTAAAAGTTTTTGTACCTCTGTTGCCATAGGTACTACAGCCTTCCCTGAACCCAGAAGATAAATATTTTTATATTTATCTAGATCATAGGTCTTATCTAAAACGTGAAACTTCTTCCCGTCTAATTGACATGCATCTGAAATGAGTTTTTGAGGTGTGATCTCTTCTAAGAGTTGATTAAAAGCCTTGTTTAACAAAGTTTTACTTGACATTAAAATACTCCTTTAATGTAGCATTCCAGCCTCTAGGTCCAGGATAAGGTGCCTTAATTAGACCTGTAATATCACAGCTCATATAAGAGCCATCAGGATGAGGGATAAGTATAGGAGTATCTACACTCTGAAGCATACTCATATCATTGGCACTATCACCAAGTGCAATGGTTTTTACATCTGCTTCCCAATTTTTTTTATAATACTTTATGAAATGTTTGATTGCGTTGGACTTATCTTGACCCTGCGTAATCAAATGATTAAAACGTCCACCCTTTACTATATCTAGGCCATCTTCATTCGCTATTTTTGTCAGCTCACTCAGTCTATTTTCATCTTTTAAGATGAATGGTTCTGTGAAAGTTCGTTTTCTTGCATCTGCAGCATTTTCCACACTGAGATTTGTATGTTTCGCTACTTCCTCATCACTCATATCAAAAAAGCCATGCATTTGTATAGATTTTGCATACTTTAGAAAACAAGAACGTATATATTCATAATCAAAACCAAGTGCTATCTCTTCATAACCATCAGCAAAGGGCATAAAGATACCTGCCCCATTTTCAACAATAAAAGGCGCTTTTAAATCCAGTAGTTTTTGAATACGAAGCACTTCATTTTTGGTTTTACTCGTTACTATAATAAGGGGAATGTCATTTGCTTTTATAAAGTCTAGCATCGGCATTGCTGCTTCAAAACTATAGTTCGTATGATCAAGCAGTGTACCATCAAGATCCGTAAAGATAATTATATTTGTATCTAGCATGGTAAAGTATAACCCAATATAAGATTAAATTATTATCTTCATGCCTATATTTTAGCCAATCCCGGCCTTTCTATGTTAGATAGCCAAGAAATCCATGTAGTATCTATTTCTTGCACTAGGTCAAATAATTAATAGAATTCATTATTGTATGGAAATGAAAACCATACTAAAATTGTTCAGCACTACTTTGTAATATATACTTTTCTAGTTTTACCGGGTAAGGTGGTGATAAAAGTTCTCCCGGTGTTAGTGGTGGAAAAAACTCATCATATCGATGATATTCCGTGCGATCAACTCTCTGATAGATGTGTGTTCGTGAGAGCATATCTGGATCATCAAGTCCTGCTGAGGCTAAAAGTTCTCTAAAACTATGTAAAGTCTCTGAATGATAATTAGCAACGCGTTGCTTTTTATCGGTAACGACTAATCCTTTACTAAGCACCGGATCTTGTGTGGCTATTCCTGACGGACAATTATTTTTATGGCACTGTAGTGCCTGAATACATCCTAAAGAAAGCATAAATGCTCTGGCACTTGCACAGAGATCTGCACCAAGAGCAAGTGCTTTGATGATATCCATACCGGTAATCATTTTACCAGAAGCGATGATCTTTATCTCTTTTTTCAGATCATAACCTATAAGTGTATCACTGACAAAGGCCAAAGCTTCACGTAATGGCATACCGACTGAATTGGTATGTTCTAGCGGAGCAGCACCTGTACCTCCTTCTCCTCCATCCACAGTGATAAAATCTGGGTAAATACCTGTTTTTATCATCGCTTTACAAATGGCAATGAATTCATCTTTTTGACCAATGGCAAGTTTGAATCCAATAGGTTTACCCTTTGAGAGCTCACGTAACTGCTGTATAAAGACAAGAAGTTCTATAGGTGTTGAAAACGTAGAATGTGTTGGTGGGGAATCTACTCTTGTATGTGCCTCTACACCTCTTATCTTAGCGATTTCCTCACTGTTTTTATCTGCAGGAAGAATACCTCCATGGCCAGGTTTTGCACCTTGTGAAAGCTTAACTTCTATCATTTTAACCTGTCCAAGCATAGATTTGTTCTCAAAGATATCAGGAGAGAAATTCCCCTTCTCGTCACGGCAGGAAAAATATCCTGTCCCAATCTGCCATATAAGATCTGCACCACTATTCAAGTGGTGATCACTCAAACCTCCCTCACCTGTATTATGAGCAAAGTGCCCGGTCTTCGCACCTACTCCTAACGCTAAAATAGCATTTTGACTTAAAGCACCAAAGCTCATAGCAGAAATATTTAACAAACTTGAATCATAAGGCTGAGTACATTGCGAAGAGCCTATGTGTACACGAAAATCCTGTTGCAGATCTTTTGTATCCATCGCTTTGAGTGAATGTCCGATCCACTCATAACCTGGTTCATAGGTATCCATTTTTGTACCAAACGGTAAGGTGTCAACTTCTTTTTTAGAACGTCTATAGACTAACCCTCTTAACATTCTGCTGATGGGGACACCATCAATATCAGATTCTATAAAATACTGCCGTATAGGAGGACGCATTGTCTCAAGTATCCAACGTGCACGACCGATGAGAGGAAAATTACGTCTAAGTGTATGTTTAGTCTGGTTCATATCGTATATACCTAGACCAAAAAGGAAGAAAAAAGGAACCAATAACCAGAGAAATGAATCTTGTAAAAAAGATAAAAGTATTATAGATATAAAAATGATTATGGAGTATAGTAAAAACTGTTTTCGCATGTTATTTTCCTATATTTTTCTCATTATAACTTGTTTTAGAAAGAAATACGAAGCATCCCTGTATAAAAAATGTACTGTATATATTATTGGGTTCAAAAATAATAGCTCAGTCATTAAAACCTTATAAAGTTTATAAGGAAAATACATTTGAATTAACATAAAATATATAAAGATACAGAAAAACTTAAAAAAGCTTTATTTAAAAAAAAAGGTATAATAATATTTACTATACTAAAGCCCTAAAATAGGAAAAGAAGATGAAAATAAGAGTCTATTACGAGGATACCGATGCAGGTGGCATTGTTTATCATACGAATTATATAAAATATTGTGAACGTGCACGTTCAGAAACTTTTTTTGAAAAAGGCATGAAACCTACATTGGGGGATAACAGTGGTTTTGTTGTACATGACATCAAAGCAAGGTTTTTAGCCACTTCCTCACTAGGTGATATCCTCGAGGTCACAACAAAACTTTTAACACTTAAACGCTCATCCTTAGTACTATTACAAGAAGTTTGGAAAGAAGAAGTGAAAGTCTTTAGTATGGAAGTTCTTTTAGTCTATGTCAATAAAGGAAAACCCTCCCGTATACCTGATGAATTTAATACGGTATTCAGTGATTATTAGGCTAAATTCTTTAGTTATGGTGATGAAACTGAGTATCAGAAAAAATAGATGAATTTTTACATATTCGAGATACTATGAAAGATGTAAAATAAAATGAATTTGGGAACTTTCTCGACATACTCCTGTCAAAGAGATGAAAGAGTAATTTACTTATCTTCCCTCTAATATTTTCAAGTTTCTCTCATGTACACTGAGTTTTTCATCTTTAACTCTTACTTCTTCTACATATCTCCATGCCTTTAAACAAGCATTTTCCCCATCACGAGGTAACTGATCTACAAATACATGTTTGATAGGTACAGTAACCGGACTTGCAACAAAGGAGATGACCGAACTAAGTAAACCCATTTTACTAAGTTTCCAGTCAAAATCCTTAAACGTTCCCACTATTTTAATGGGTAGTTCTAATTTGAACTGCGGTCTTTTAGCTTTGGGTGCCATCATTATATTAATGGTCTCTTTGGGGAAACTAATTTCAGCTTTACCTGTAACAATCATATGGGAAGTATCCATATAGACTATTTTATCTTGCATAAATCCATCATCTATACCAAAACGCATAATAAAACAGTTCACTAGAGACTGATTTTGTTCCGTTTCTTTGTTTATGATAGTTGAGATTAGATTGACTGCCCAAAAGTCCATGGTACTTGAAGAAAAGTTTTTAGGTATGATGCCAAAATCAAAGTGACCTTTAGCATTTTTCAGCATATCTTTTATGGTAGGTGTAACAGAATGTAATGATGTATCAAGATAGAGGAATCCACCCATATCCGTTCCCGGTTTAGAGCGACGTGCAATGATACCTATATCAAATTTATCTATTTTGGCCTTGAGGTCTATAACAGCATTATCTTTTTGTGGAAGAAAAGAAAGATCTATGTTGACTATTCCTCCCGGGAAATTAAGTCGTAAGGGATTAAGTGTCAAACGAGTGTTTTTCAGTCCAACTATGCTTGAAAGAGACCCTAACCTATCTTTCCCAGAAAGTATTTCCCTGGCTTCTACTTTTATCTTTCCATCGAAACTACCCAATACCTCTTTTGAGAGTAATTTCCTTATATTCGCTTCTAACTTCTTAATATTTTTTTTAAAAATAAAATCATTTATTTGAATCTTATCTGATATCAAAGTCATATCAATCACTGGTTTTTTTTGTGTGAGATCTAAATTCATTTTACCATTTAAGGTTGTATCCCCTACTTTTATATTGAGTTTAGAGAGGTCATATCCTTTATCGGTAAGATGCAGCTGGGTATCAACATTAAAAGGACCAATGGGAGGGAGCTTTAGCTTAAACAGTTGATTGACACTGTCAAGACGTTCACCAGAAAAATTAAATGTAAGATTTACATCTTTTGATGTGAGAGGTAAGGCGAAAGCACTTGCAACCTGGAGTTTTATCTTAGCAAGTTCTGCATCAAAAACAATAGGGATCCTATCGGGTCTCGCAGCAAAGTCAACTAGTGGAGATCCTGTTATATTTAGCTTGATTGCCTCATCTTGAAGATTACCCGTAAGTTCAATTTTAAGATTATTGCCTTGTTCTACTGTGATATTTCCATTTAGATGCGTGATCTCAAAACTATTTTTATCCTTAAAAGTCTTTATCTTCCATTTACCATCTTTCACAACAAAGTACATAGTGGATTCTTCAAGAATCTGCTTAAGATTATTACCTTTCAATGAAAACCTAAGTGATGCATCAGCTGCTGAAGCAGACAAGCCCTTGATAAGTTCCAACCTGGAGAGGATGAGCCCTATATCTACATCTTTGATGCCAAGCATCATTTTAACTTCGGGGACATCGTTATGTATAAAGCTGCCTTTAGCAACAATGTTTCTTCCTCCGACCTCTCCATTGAGTTTAAAAGCCCAAAGTTTTGTTTTATCCATTAATTGTTCAATAGGTAAACCTTCAAGATTAATATGAAAAGATGTATTGTTCACATGACCATTAAAATCCATGATAATAGGTTTCCCTCCAGATATCTTTCCCATCATAGAATCAAGCTGAGTATGAATCGTTTTTTTCATTACTACATCATAATATGTTAAACCAATATTTTTAAATGAGAGTTTATCTACCCCTCTAAAGCTAATCAACCTCTTTGAAGTACTGGTTTCTACTTTAGCTTTGATTTTAGGAAAGATCCAATTTGCTCCACCTTTGACATTATTTTCCAAATTAAAAGTCACATTTTCAGCTATGATCTCACTAATTTGTATCTCTCCTTTAAGTAAAGGTATTAGCTCTATCTCAAAACGTGCCAGTCCTGCCTTGAAAAAATCATGATGGCTTGCATTTGGAACATTTGCTATATGTACATCCCGTACAGCTATCACTGTCAAATGTGAAAATTCAAAATTAACAGGTCCATTTATCTTAACTTCCCTTCCAATAGTAAATTTTGCTGCTTTTTCAATACTTGGTTTTAAAAAACTTAAATCAATTGTAAGCCTAAAAATGACGGCAATACTAAGTGCAATAAAAAGTAATAAAATAAAAGTTGCGATAAGTTTAAATAAAATAGAAAATATTTTTTTCATAAACTAAGTACCTTTAATTAGGAGGAGGATGTAATGTAATTTTAGCTTATATAAACTTTTTCTTCACTGCGTTAGATCTGATCAATTTTCTTCTTAAATGTAAGAACATATATAAAAATATTATATGTTCTTGAGAGGATTCTATAGTATACTATAGAAAAAACTAACAAAACCATCTCTAAAAAAGGTATGTATCAATGTTTAATATCTCTATCAAAACCAACATCTTAGCCATTTTTCTCTCTTTAGTAGGTGTAGTTGCATTTTCACTAATCTTTTTACAATACTACTTTTCTGAGAAGCTGGCCGTAGAATCAACCCATAGAACATTTAGCATGATCTCAAAGAACATTAGTGAGCATCTTCGTAAAAAAGGTACAAATATTAGAACTATTTTAAATGTGATCAAAGAGCATAAAACTTTACTTGAACCCATTACCTTTGATCCTTTTCATCCTTCTCTTAAAGGGTTAACACAAGCATTGGAGATCTCACCGGATATTTATGCACTTTATTTTGCTCAGCAAAATGGTCGTTTATATGAAGTCGTTAATATGAATGATAACCCTGTAATATTTGAAGCCTTTAAAGCACCTGCATTAACAAAATGGACTATTATTACCATCATAAACAATAAACGACAAATGGCTTATTTAGATAAAGACATGCGTCTCATAGTCAAAGCAGTTGAAGAGAAGATCTATGATCCACGTCAACGTATATGGTACAAAAATGCAATGAAAAAAGAAGGTGTCGTACCTACTGAACCATATTTATATTCTAACCTTCAGCGTATGGGGATTAGTTATTCTACACGACTTGATGTACCCGGTGTTGTTCTCGCTCTTGACTTTACCATGGTCCAACTCAACAACATACTTGCACTACAAGACTCCGGCTATAATTCTGAGATATTTTTGTCAGACAATCATGGTGAAAAATATGCATCTTCAGCCTTTGCAACACCTCATTTTAAAAAGAATCCAGAGTTAGATCAATACCTTAAGGAGAAAATTAAATTACATCATGGAAAAGGAAACAAATCACTTTTCACTGATAAAAAATTTAAGACTTACTATAGGCTACAGCCTTTGATCGATAGTCCTGGTTATTTAGGCATCACTGTAGATGCCAGACCATTGTTAAAACCCTATTATGACAACCTAAGATATTCTCTAGTTGTTGCACTCTTTTTATTGCTTATGGCATTTCCTGTGATTCTCTACGCAAGTGATCGTATCATTAAACCTATAAAGTCATTGTTGAATGAAAATGAAAAGATCAAGAATAGAGAATTTGATAAAGTTGAAAAAATTGATACACACATCGTAGAATTCATTGATCTTTCCGACTCTCAAGTTTCTATGTCTAAAAGTATTCAAGTCTATCAGAAATCTCAAGAAGAGATACTTGATGCTATCATCAAACTGATCGCTGAAGCCATTGATGCGAAATCCCCCTACACTGGTGGTCATTGTAAACGTGTACCACTCATAGCGCAACAACTACTCGATGAAGCAAATAGGTCTGAAAATGACATATTTAAAGACTTTTCACTCACATCAAAAGATGAACTAAGAGAATTTGAAATAGGTGCTTGGCTGCACGACTGTGGTAAGGTCACTACCCCTGAATATGTAGTGGATAAAGCCACAAAACTTGAAACAATTTGTAATAGAATACATGAGATCCGTATGCGTTTTGAAGTCCTCTGGCGTGATGTGATCATAGATCATCTCTCTAAAGATATCAGTGAAGATGATATGAAGAGACGTCACAGACAACTGCAAGATGATTTTGCCTTTATCGCTTCTGTGAATATCGGCGGGGAGTTTATGGATGTTTCTCATCAGACACGTGTTAATGAGATCGCCAAGCAAGAGTGGCAACGTCATTTTGATGACAGATTGGGACTTGGCGAAGTTGAAACATTACGTTATCCAACGATCACTACTGATACTATCCTGCCGGTCACTGAAAAACTGTTAGATAATAAACCTGAGCATATCGTAGCACGGACAAACTTTAACTATGAAGATTATAAGTCAGAAGGTTTCAAAGGAGATGTACCCGAAAACCTCTATAATTATGGTGAGGTCTATAACCTCTGTATAGAAAAAGGTACCCTCACAGAGGAAGAACGTTACAAGATCAATGAACATGTCATTATGAGTATTAAAATGCTTGAAAAGATACCATTCCCTAAGATTTTTTCCAATATTGTAGAGTATGCTGGTACGCACCACGAAACACTCATAGGTACAGGTTACCCTAGACAACTAAGTAAAGAAGATCTCTCTATCCCTGCACGCATCATGGCGATCGCAGATATCTTTGAAGCCCTCACGGCCTCTGACAGACCTTATAAAAAAGCAAAGACGCTCTCCTCATCCATTAAGATCATGAGCTTTATGGTCAAAGATCAACATATCGATGCAGACCTCTTTAAACTATTTTTGAGTACAGGTGTTTACAAAACCTATGCAAACGATTTTTTAGAGCCAGAGCAGATAGATGAAGTTAATATAGATCAATATTTAGATGTTTAAGAAGTAGTATATCCCTGATGCTTCAGGGATATTATAATTTTCTATGTAAGTAAAAGATGTGTAACAGAAATTGCAAATGCTGATGCTACCATATAACCACCACCAAACATAAATGATGAGATGAGTTTAAGCAGAGGTTGAAATCTCCATTTTATAAGTAATATGACAAGTGATCCTATCAATGATGGTATAAATACATACGCCATGAGTAATCCTAGACCAAGTCCCTGTGGTATTAAGAGCTGTGTTGAAACTAAAATTCCTATGATAAATACAATGACTACATACATCGTCATATATTTTATAGTACCATACTTTGCCAGACTCTCATCCAAACTAAGTTCTTTTGTGAACGCATCTTTAATATCAGAAAAATCAGCATCTTTCAGTGACATCTCTTCAGCTATGAAAAAAGTAATAATACTTCCGAATAAACCGATTCCTATTGCGATCATTAACATACCCATTGTCAATCCTTTTATTTTGAATATTTATAACACTATTCATTGTAACGTAGCATTAACATAGCATTGGGAAAACACATGGAACATGCTATTAAAAATAATTATATGTGTACTTTCGTTACAAAAATGATCACTAATAATTTAAACGAAGAGTAATAGAAGAGAGGTGTAAAATATGTTTGATTTGTACTAGTGACAGAAGTAGTTTGTATCTCCTAAAAAATAGGAGATACAAAAGAATACGAAGTTTATTCAACCATCGCTTCAAGTTCTTCTTTAGATACCTTGTTAAAGTTTAGGTATTTGTAGATATCATCGCTCATTTCTGGCTTGATCTTCTCTGCAACAATCGTTGCATATTCAATAGCAGTTGGTAATTTACCTTTAAGTGCAACCACAGCTGCAAGCTCTGCAGATCCAAGGTATACTTGTGAACCTTTACCAAGTCTGTTATCAAAGTTTCTTGTTGATGTTGAGAATACCCATGCATTCTGCTTAACAGATGCCTGGTTACCCATACAGAGTGAACATCCTGGAGGTTCAATACGTGCACCGGCCATTCCAAATACTGAGTAGTAACCCTCTTCAGTCAATGTCTTCTCATCCATTTTAGTTGGAGGACAGATCCAAAGTTTCGTCTCAACCGGACCTTCACCTCTAAGTACTTCTGCATTGGCTCTAAATAAACCAATATTTGTCATACAAGAACCAACAAATACTTCATCGATATCTATTTTAAGACCTGCTTCGTGTACTTCAGTCAGTGTTTTAACATCATCCGGATCATTAGGACATGCTAAGATCGGCTCAGTGATCTCAGACATATTGATCTCAATAACTGCTGCATACTCTGCATCAGCATCCGCAGAAAGAAGTACCGGATTCGCGATCCAATCTCTCATTTTTTGTGCTCTTCTTTCAAGCGTAGCTTTATCTTCATACCCTTGAGCGATAAGCTCTTCAATGAGTGCTACATT
This sequence comes from Sulfurovum sp., assembly GCA_016744875.1. Classification (GTDB taxonomy): domain Bacteria; phylum Campylobacterota; class Campylobacteria; order Campylobacterales; family Sulfurovaceae; genus Sulfurovum. Next base: position 3,824 of record JADGDL010000015.1, on the reverse strand, counting down.
TGACTCAAGGTATTCGATGACTGGTTCTTTGTTAAGATTTACTGTACATGCAGCGGCACTTCTCTCTGCAGATGCATCAGAAAGCTCGAACGCTTGCTCAGCTTTAAGATCTTCAAGACCTTCGATCTCAAGGATACGTCCAGCGAAGATATTTTTCTTACCAGCTTTTTCAACCGTTAAAAGACCATCTTTGATCGCTTGATGAGGAATAGCATTTACCATATCACGTAGTGTGATACCTGGTTGTATTTCACCTGAGAAACGTACAAGTACAGATTCAGGCATAGTAAGTGGCATCATACCAGTAACACCTGCAAACGCAACAAGACCAGAACCCGCAGGGAATGAGATACCGATTGGGAATCTAGTGTGTGAATCCGCACCAGTACCTACTGTATCAGGTAGACACATTCTGTTCAACCATGAGTGGATAACACCATCACCTGGTCTAAGTGTAAATCCTTTTCTCTCAGTCATAAACTGTGGAAGTGTGTGGTGAAGTTTGATATCTGCTGGTTTTGGATAAGCAGATGTATGACAGAATGACTGAAGTACAAAGTCAGCACCAAAGTTAAGTGCTGCAAGGTCTTTTACTTCATCTCTTGTCATCGCTCCAGTAGTATCTTGTGAACCAACAGTTGTACATACAGGCTCAGAGTAAACACCAGGTTTAACACCATCAAGACCGGCAGCTTTTCCTACCATTTTTTGTGCAAGTGTATAGCCTTTACCATTATCTGCTGGTTGTTCAGGTGCCATAAATGCATCTGATGCACCAAGACCAAGAGCTTCTCTAGCTCTTGCTGTAAGACCTTTACCAATGATTAGAGGTACACGTCCCCCTGCTCTCATCTCATCGGGAAGTGTGTTTGGCTCGATCTTAAATTCAGAAACAACCTTTCCGTCACATTCTATCACACCATCAAAAGGCTTAACTGTGATAACATCACCAGTATTAAGGTTTGATGTTGGTGCTTGAATAGGGATACATCCACCATCTTCTGCTGTATTAAAGAAGATCGGAGCGATAATATCACCAATAACAATACCACCAGTTCTTTTACCTGGAATATAAGGAATATCTACACCCATGTGCCACTGTAGTGAATTGATACCAGACTTTCTTGATGAACCTGTTCCAACAACATCACCTACATATGCTAAAGGGTTCCCTTTTGCTTTAAGTTCTGTCATTGTATCTAATGGATTATCCATTCTATTTACAAGGAATGAGTTCGCATGAAGAGGAACATCTGCTCTTGTAAATGCTTCTGATGCCGGAGAAAGGTCATCTGTATTCGTTTCACCTGGGATCTTATATACAGTAACTGTGATCTCTTTTTCCATTTCTGGCTTATTATAGAACCACTCAGCATTCGCCCATGATTCTACGACTTCTTTAGCCAGTGCGTTACCACCGTCCATAAGTGCTTTCACATCATTAAATGAATCATATACAAGCAATGTATTTTTAAGTTGTGTGGCTGCTGACTCTGCAATAGCTGCGTTAGATGATGAAAGTGCTTCTACAAGAGGGGCTACGTTAAATCCACCTAACATGGTTCCAAGAAGTTCTGTTGCTCTGACGGCATCGATCTCAGTACATGTTGCGTCACCTTTCACAATATCATTTAAAAATGCTGCTTTGATGTAAGCGGCATCATCTACACCTGCGGGGATCTTAGATTCAAAAAGTTCTATTGCGTATGCTGCGTCTGCAACGTTTGATGCTTTGAGTAATTCTACAAGTTGAGCAGTTTGATCTGCTGTAAGAACGAGTGGGGCTACACCTAGTTCTGCACGCTCAGCTGTGTGAGCTTTATATTCTTCTAATAAGGCCATTATGGGTCTCCTGTGTAATATTTGTCCTTAAATATTAGCAAAAAATGTTTGGGATAAGGCTCTATAAGTATAGGGTATTGAATATATAAGATTTTTGTATCGAATGGTGACATAAAAAGTGCCCAATAAGAACTTGTTATGACCAAGTATAGTGTTTTATACGATTTCTCTGTTACCTTTTGCATTAGGAGGAGAAAGTACACCTTTTGCTTCAAGCTGTTCTATGATATTTGCAGAACGATTGTACCCTATCTGTAATTTACGCTGTAGGTAAGAGATAGATGTTTTATTATCGTTAAGAACAACCGATTTTGCATCTTCATAAAGTGGATCTAATACTATATCTGAATCCCCACCATCAGAGGCAGTAGCGCCACCAGCTACCAGATAACTTTCATCATATTCAGGAAGGCGTTGTGCCTTCAAGAATTCTACAATATCATCTATCTCATCTTCTGTGTTCCATGGTGCATGGATACGCACAAGTCCTGTGGTCCCAGGAGGGGTAAAAAGTCCGTCACCTCGTCCAAGTAAGCTCTCTGCTCCCATAGTGTCTAAGATTACTTTAGAGTCAATACGCTGCCCTACTCTATAACTGAGTCTTGAGGGGAGATTGGCTTTAATGAGTCCTGTGACAACATCTACAGATGGTCTCTGTGTCGCGACAATAAGGTGAATTCCACATGCTCGGGATTTTTGCGCAAGTCTAGCGATAGAAAGTTCCACTTCTTTACCGCCATTCATCATAAGGTCAGCCAATTCATCGATCACTACCACAATAAAAGGGAACGGTTCTGCTGAGCCTTCTTTTTTAACTTTTTCATTATAGTTTTCTATATTCTTCGTACGTGCATCTGCCATAAGTCTATAACGACGCTCCATCTCTCCTACCATATTGGCAAGTGCAGCTATGGCTTTACCCGGTTCTGTGATCACAGGAGTGATAAGATGCGGAATGTCATTATACATGGAGAACTCAAGCATTTTAGGATCTATGAGCATCAGTTTTAACTGATCTGGATCATTACGGTAAAGCAAAGAGAGTATCATTGCATTCATACCTACAGATTTACCAGATCCGGTCGTACCTGCGATGAGGACATGCGGAAGCTTCTTCAGATCTGTCACAAAAGGTTTTCCTACGATATCTTTACCCAAAGCAACGGTCAACGGAGAAGATGACTCAGTAAAGACATCTGATTCAAGTATCTCACGAAGATAAATGGTTTCTATACTCTCATTTGGTATCTCTATACCTACCACATTACGCCCTGGAATTGGTGCCTGTATACGTATGGTCTCTGCCGCTAAAGCCATAGCAAGGTCATCTTGCAGATTTAATATCTTTGAAACTTTAACATTGGGTGCGGGTTTAAACTCAAATGTTGTTACAAGTGGCCCTGAGTAAGTACGAATGACATCACCATCCACTTTAAACTGTTGAAGTTTAGCAAGTAGCTCTTCTATCTTTCTGTCAATCTCAGCTTCATTCACTTTTTTCTTTGTTTTAGGTGCTTTTTGTAAAAAATCAAGCTTAGGTAATCTGAAATTCTTAGGTTTAGCCACCTCGCCTTTTTCAATGTCATTCATAAGTTTGGAATTCTCTTCCAACTCTTCTACTATCTCTACATTTGAATTCGTTGTGACATGTTTTTTTGATGCCAAGCTTGTTTGCGAAGTAAAGCTCTCTTCCACTTCATGTTCATAGGCATGTTCCAGATCAAGAATTTCATTCATAATAGGGTCATCTGTCTCTTCACTCATATCAAAAGGCGCTCTATCTGCTGCAGGAAGTGGCTTTTGTACCAATGGTTTTTTTCCTACAGTTTTTCTAGCTACTCTTGGTTTAGCAGTGCGTGTTTTTCTTACTTTAGTCTCTTTTTTGTCAAGTACGGGCATCATCTCATCTTCCAGAGAAGGGGATGCAAAAGGATTTGTTGCTAATACTTTTAAACCTTTTTTTACTGTATTTAATATACTGC
>JADGDL010000014.1 GCA_016744875.1 Sulfurovum sp. | reverse complement strand
ACCGTATTTTGATCAAAACCGATCTGTGTTCCAATATGCTGTTGTTCCTGTGCAATAAGACGTGACATAAGTTTCTCCAGGAGCATCTCTTTATCCATATCATTCATATGCGCTAACATATCCGCTGCATCACTATGTATATGGATATCTCTGATCTGCTCTGCCAAATACTCACGACCCGTATCATCGAGACCTTCACCGCCCTGCAAAGTAGCCAAACGCATTTCTGCACCTACTTCTTTTTGAATACGCTGAAGTTCTCTAAACTCTTCGGTCGTTACCAAAGTGATCGCCTGACCACTTTTCCCTGCACGCCCTGTACGACCAATGCGGTGCACATAAGACTGAGGATCAAATGGTATATGGAAGTTAAAGACATGTGAAACATCTTTTACATCAAGACCTCTAGCCGCCACATCCGTTGCTACCATGATCTTGATCTCACCTCTTCGGTAAGACTTAATGATCACTTCTCTATCTCTTTGCTCCAGATCTCCATGTAACCCACCTGCATTAAACCCAAGAGCCTGCAAGTGCTCTGTCAATCTATCCACTTCTCTTTTCATACGACAGAAGATGATACATTTGTTTGTTTTTTCTGTTTCAAGCAGTTTGACGATCGCTTCATCTCTTTGATTTTCATTGATCATATAATAACGCTGATCAATAATATTGTTCGTCGTCTCTTCTTCACCTACAACAGAGATAAACTCAGGTTGATATAAAATGTTATTTGCCAATTCTTTGATAGGCTCAGGCATCGTTGCTGAGAAGAGTAATGTCTGTCTGTTTTGAGGGATGTACTCAAAGATCTCTTTGATCTCTTCGAGGAAACCCATATCAAGCATTTCATCTGCTTCATCAAGAACTACTATCTCTGGATTAAAGACATCGATCTTCCCTTTTTTGTAAAGATCTTTAAGACGTCCTGGTGTTGCCACAACTATCTGTACACCTTTGTGTATGAGTGCTATCTGACGACCATACCCTACTCCACCATACACTGTAAGCGTGCGTATACCAGCAAAGCGTCCCAAGTGGTACAATTCGTCTGCAACCTGTGTAGCCAACTCTCTAGTAGGCGTAATAACCAACGCTCTTTCTATCTCGCCTTTTGCCAATTTATCCATCATAGGCAGCCCAAAGGCTGCTGTTTTTCCTGTACCCGTATGGGCTTGACCTACCATATCATTACCATTTGCAATGATAGGAATTGCCATCTCCTGGATGGGACTTGGCTCTTTAAAGCCTGCTATTTTAACACCCTTCGCAATGTCACGGTGAAAATCAAATTCACTAAATTTCATAAATTACCTTAATATGTAAATGTCCAAAAAATGTTTTTGAACTTAATAGAACTTCTCATAAGAAATTCTATAAATTCAATGTGTATCGGTCAAGGATATAAAAGCCTCAACCTATAACCTAAATTACCATTAATAAAATGATCCCAAAGATTATTCTATAAATACCAAATGCTACAAAAGTGAACCGCTCTATAAAAACAAGAAAAAGTTTAATCGTCAAATATGCTGTAATAAATGCTGTAATAAATCCAATGATAAAAGCCCCCCAATTGGCATCTGCAAAATCCTGATAGTGTTTTAACAGGTCATATCCGGTCACTGCAGCCATCACAGGGATTGCCAATAGAAATGAAAACTCTGTAGACGTTTTTCTGTCTAATCCACTCAAAAGACCACCAATGATAGTTGCCCCTGCACGACTTGTACCCGGAACAAGTGAAAATATCTGTGCAAAACCTACCCACAATGCCTGCGTGTAAGAAACTTCTTCCACATCTTTTATATGGTGTTCCTTCTCTGTATAAAAATGCTCCACCACAAGAAAGATCAGTCCACCGATAATGAACATCCATGCAACTGTTTCAACATTAAAAAGTGTTTTAATGACATCTTTAAAAATGAATCCAACAATTGCAATAGGGAGGAATGCGACAAAAAGTTTTACCCAAAGATCAACTTTTTTAAAACTGATCTTCTCTTTATAGAGTAACATCACAGCTAAGATAGCCGCAAACTGGATGATCACATGATACGCTTTGTTCAAAGCATTCTCTTCGATCCCTAAGAATTTACTTGCAACGATCATATGTCCTGTTGAGGAGATAGGTAAAAATTCTGTAAACCCTTCGATAATACCAATGATTATCGCTTGAAAAATATCCAAAAATATTTCCTTTATATCATCGAACTAAAATAGCTCTCATCTTTCTTTAACAGTGCATTAGGCGTGCCACTGTCAACTACTCTACCATCTTCTAACACATAAATGTACTCCGCACTCTGTATGGTACTGAGTCTGTGTGCGATGGTGATCACTGTCTTTTCACGTAAAAAGTCTTGCAAGGCATCAAAGAGTCTTAACTCTGTATGCACATCCAAAGCCGAAGTGGATTCATCAAAGATGACCACTTTTGGGTTTGAGAGAACCATTCTTGCTATAGCAACACGTTGTCTCTGTCCGCCTGATAGTTTGATACCATCTTTACCTACGAGAGTATCAAGCCCGTTTTCTAAACCTGCCAAAACTGAATCGAGTTGTGCGATATGTAAAGCATTTTTAATCGCTTCATCACTATACTCTCTACCCAGTGTCAGATTAAAACGCATTGTATCATTAAAGAGTTTAGGATGTTGCAAGATAAGATGAATATTTTCACGTATTGTAGATAATGAGAGTGCATCATGTGATACATCACCATACAATATCTCACCCTCATCTACCGGATAGAACCCGACAAGAATATTTGCAAGTGTGGTTTTTCCTGAACCACTTGCACCTACCAGTGCTATCTTACAACCACTCTCTATATGCATATTAATATTATTTAATATCTTTTTATCTTTCAAGTACGAGAATGAGAGGTTTTTAACTTCTAAACCTATAGTTTCAGTATCCGAAAAAGGGTTTTTACTTTCAAGAACCACTTTCTCTTGCTCCAGTTCATAAATGCTGTTTATACGTTTACACGCAGCCTTTGCTGTAGAGAGTACATACTGAAAATTGATGATATCCTGTGTCGGTGTTACCATCACCCAAAGGTAAGAAAAGATAGCAAGCATGAGTCCTACAGAAAGATCTGAATATGCCACAGCCAATATACTCACTGCTCTAAAGATCTCATATCCACCTAAAAACACAAGGTATGAGTACTTTATAGCTGCATCACTTTTATACCCATACGCTGTTGCGTGAACTTTCAGTTCTTTTGCCTTCTCTTCACTTTTATCAAAGAAGTATGTTTCTTTGTTCGCTGCACGTATCTGATGGAAGAGTTCTAGAGTTTCTGTAAGACTTGACTGGAAGACTTCAACAGCCTTATTCTCTTCTTTCTTGAGTTTACCTATGTTTCGTGCCAACTTTGCAGTAAAAAAAACGACTATAGGGTTTGTCACCAGAATGAACAGTGCCAGTTCCCAATGTATCCACAAAAGTACGATGGCAGAAAAAATAAGTGTCAAAGAAGCGATGATCAGTTTTGAGATGGTTGAAGAGACAAAGGCATCTATGGTTTCGACATCCGTTACAAGTTTAGAGGTCACTGCCCCTACCCTCATCATCTCATACTCTTTGAGAGATACCTTTTTCAAATAACGCAAAAGTGACTGTCGCATTTTAAAAGTGATATTTTTTGATATGGAAACAAATATCTTAGACTGCCAAACCCCAAGAAATGCACTTAAAGTACGTAAGACCAATATGAGAACAAGTACAGCAAGGACATATCCTTTGGTATCACTTTCCCAAATATTCTCACTGATCCAAGAGATAAAATTGTGATCTTGTCCTAAGAGTAGTTCATCAACCAGTATGGGAATTAATAGAGGAATGATCACAACAAGGAGTGTTGCGACAAAAGCGATAATATTACCTAATATTAAGTCTTTCTTATCTTCTAATAACTGCCGTACAATACCTTTTATACTACAGTTATTGTTTTGCATTAGAGTGTGTCTACTACTTTAAGTATCTCACGTAGATCTTTAACATCAACACAATGGGTCGCAGCTTTTTTCAATACGGGCTTTGCACGAAAGGCTACACGTGTATCTGCAAAAGCAAACATACTGAGATCATTTGCCCCATCCCCTACTACCAAAGTATCTTTACGGTCTACTCCCAGTAGTGATTGGAGACGAACGATCATATCACCTTTGGCATCAGAGTACATCATCTCTCCTCCTACTTGTCCAGTAAGAATACCTCTCTCTGAATGTAAAAAGTTTGAGAAATCTGCATCGATACCCAGTTTCTCACAAGCAGGCTTAGTAGCATTTCTAAAGCCCCCAGAGAAACATACTACCGTGTATCCACGCTCCTTTAGTCCAGCTACAACTTCAGTTGCACCAGGCATCATAGGCAGTTCAGAACAGATAGCATTCACTCTCTCTTCTTCAAGCCCTTCTATGAGTGCTACTCTCGCGACTAAAGATTTGAAAAAGTCCAATTCTCCTGCCATAGCACGTTCCGTAATAGAGGCTACCTGCTCTTCTAGTCCAAGCGGTTCCGCTAAAAAGTCAATGGTCTCACCATCCATCAAAGTCGAATCAAAATCAAATACAGCCAATTTAGACATCACATATACCTCTATGCATTATTTTGATAGAATTATAGCAATAAATAAAGAAAAGAGTAATTAATATGTTTGAAAAGTTTTGTGACGTCCTTTGCCTTGAAAAAGAGTTTATCACCGTAGAAGTAAACCCGCCACACGGTGCATCAATTGATGGTCTTATCGCTGAGATCAAAAAACACAATTTACAAGATAAAGTAACAGGTTTCTCATGTACTGACAACCCACTGGCCAAACTTAAAATGTCCGGTGTTCTTTCAGCTATAAAGATCCAACAAGAGTTTGGTATACCTGTACTTGCTACTATGAGTATGAGGGACAAAAACAAGCTCTCTTTACAATCTACCCTTCTTGGTGCAAATGATTTTGACTTAAGATGTATATTGGCACTTACAGGTGATCCCGCAAAGTTTTCAGACCAACCAGATGTTAAGGGTGTCTTAGAACGTGACTCTACCTTGCTTTTAAGTATCATTCACCACTTAAACAAAGGTGTAGACTACAGCAATAAAGCACTTAAACCTACTCCAAAGCCGATCTACCCTTTTGCTGTAAGCAATGCTACTGCAAAAGACATGAACTCACTTAAAAAACGTATGATAAAAAAGTTAAATTACGGAGCAAGAGCCATTATCACACAACCAGTATATGGTGTGGAAAATGCCAAAGAATTATTGGCGCTCTTTGAAGAAGCGAAGGAAGTTAGTATCCGAGATACTGCAAAAGAAGCACACCTTGTCTTAGGTCAATTCCCTATAGTACGGGCAAAAACAGCTAACTTCATAGACGACAAAGTCCCAGGTATCTCAGTACCCAAAGACATTATAGATGAGATGAATCTGGCAGCAATGGATGGTGAGGATAAAGAACAGGAAGTAGGATTCGCTCTGTCTAAACGTATCTTTGATGACATGATGGAAGTACATGGGAAAGTGCACCTCATGACACATAACCGATTTGATCTCTGTTCAGAGTTGATAGGATAATCAACCCTCCATTTCATCAAATATGAGTGGATATAGCAGTCCATACACTGTAACGAACATTAATGGTACCGCCCAGATAAGTCCTACACCAAAGGCAAGTGTGCCTAGTACCATGGCAACACTTAGTATAAACATCAATCCAAATACTTTAAACCAGTGTTTAGTCACTGTTTTTCTTGAAAGTTCCATGGCTTCCCATACATCCATACCTTTATCAACGATGAGTGGTAAAGTGAAGATATATGCGATACTTAGGTAGATTCCCGGAAGTATCAGTAATATAAAACCTATAATAGTCATGATATAGATCATGATAGCTGCCAATGAGAGTTTACCTGTTAAGTGATAATAATTAAAAATGGATTTTAACTCTATACTTTCATCTCTTGAGTACTTAATTGCAAGCATGATAATACCTGCGATCATCGGCATGAGCACAGGATAACTCAATATAGTGACTATTTGCTGATTGAGATAGTTTGGTTCTGCTGGTGCTGGTGGGGAAGGGAAAAAGATTCCCAAAATGATCTGTGCAGCAATTGCTATAGACACATAGATGAGAAACGCTGCTAAAAAGGTACCTTTGACACCATTTATACTGTTAAACCCTACTTTAATGATCTCGATAATATCAAAATCATACTCCGGTATCTTTTGTAATTGTTTATTTTCTTGTTCCATATTCACTCTTTGTTATTTGATAAATGATTATAACCTATTCTCTATAATAGCTGTGAACTTACTCAACCTCAACATGCAAGATCCTTGTGTCACTGACAACGTCAAATGAATCAAGATCATCTGCCATTATAGTCATCTTAATCGTATGATTATCTAAAAACTCGATATAAACATCACTTGGAAACTGCATACTGCTCATCAATTCATGTTCATCTAAGGGCTGAAAATAGATCATATAACTTTCACCATGTTTTATACGTAAATTTTCCTCTCTTCCTGTCACAATGTGTAGTACCTCCTGAGGTGTTTCCGTTTTGAATCTCCAAATTGCTTTTTCTTCTTTTCCTTTTAATGTGTATACCACTTCAACACGGTATTTAGTATCGTAAGCAAGTCGTTTGAGCGGAAAAAGTGCATACTGATGTTTTGTAAAAGAACGGTTCGGATCAGAATGGCTATCCATCAACTGAACTTCTGTCACTTCTTCCCCGGTCTCTTTGTAGAGTTTAAAAGAGTTCAATGTTACATCTTCAAAATAATAGTCATTAAATTCTATACTCACAGGAAAACCACTTACTTCATGTTCAGGGAGAGGATCAGGTACTTCTTCATAAAAGGCTGGTGGTACTTCTTTTTGTCCAGAGTAAGGATAAAAGATGATCTTGGGGTTATACTGTTTTACAGAATTCAATGCAGTCTGGAATGCCTTTTCTTGAATGCGATGTGCTTTGTTTCTACAAATATTATAAACGTATTTCCCTGTTCCTTTATAACTTTCTTGTGTACAAAGTCTGTTTAGGTCACTATTTCCCATATTGTAAACAAATGCACTTTTAGCTGTATGCTTCTTGTCTTGTTGAATGCCCACCCCAATTTCATCTATACCAAGATCTAAAAAAGAAAATCGATGATAAATAGCCGAAAAAAGTCCATTGACAGAACGATGTGCATTCTCATTTTTCGTGGATAGGTTTTCTATAACATGTGAAGAATTGTATCCAGTTCTCATAGCACGTTCAACTGCGTTAACCCCCACAAAACCTTTATGTCCTTCAACTTCGTAATGAGATAACGCATCATTTAACACAAGATAGTCTGCATGTGCCTGAGCAGCTATTTGTAAACGCTTATTTTCCTGAAGCTGCTGCATGGACATTGCTTCTCTTATACGATTTATATAAGAAGCTGCTTCAACCTTTTCATAAGATCTGTCCATTGGCAACACTTGTCTTACTATCACTTCTTTGTTCGTAACATTTGCATTTATCTTTATCACTTGCCAAACAACAAATACTATGATCAATACACTCACTAAAAAACCAAAACGCATTTCTAAATTCCTAAAATTAAACTATAGACTTTCATATTAGAGTATACAGTTTATTTTTGTACAATACCCCTATAAAAACAAAGGGATAACTATGAATCATGAAGCGTTATTAGATCTTTATCTTGAAAAATTACGGGTGTTATCATTAGAAAAACTGCAAGACAACAAAGTTAGTGTTATAGAAGCACTTAAAGAGTCTCTTGTATATCTTGAAGGTGAAATGCAAGGGTACTAGTTAAGTATAGTTCTTACTCTAACGATTTATGTTATGATGTTTCTAATACTTAGGAGAGAATACTATGGATGACCAAAAGAGAACAGAAGAAAAAATTGCACAATGTAAATCCTTAAGACTCCCCTACTTAGATCTCAGTCATTTACACCTACAGACCATTCCTGAATCTATCGGCCAACTCTATTGGTTGGAAGCACTCTCACTCTCCCATAATCAACTCACTGACATAGAACCCATAGCTACACTCAAAAATTTACATAAGTTAGCATTCTCAGATAATAAAATTACTAACATTGACATCCTCAAGGAACATACAAAACTCAAGTTTATCTTCATGAATGAAAACCATATCTCTAACATCGAGGTTGTTAAAGAGTTGCCTAAGCTCAAAAAGTTAGAAGCCCATCATAATGATATAAAAGAGATCAACAGTCTCTCTTCCCTCTCTGGCCTAGTATACTTAGACCTGGCAGATAATCACATCGAGGATATCAAGCCCATTACAAACATAGAGACACTCATATGGCTTTCATTGAAAAATAATCCTATAGATGATGATATAGCAAAAAAAGTAGGTCATACTTTAAAAAAACTGGCGCATTATGTCTATTAAATGAGCATTCAATTAACCAAACATACTCTTCGTAATCAATAACGTTGCCAATCCTACCATCATCATCACGCCAAAAAACTTCGTATAAAATGTATTATTGATCATTGTTGAGATAATGGTTCCTGCAAGTACACTGACAGCCAAAAGTCCATAAAGTACAAACATCAAACCAATAACATCTGCGGGTAATTCTATCGGTCTATCATCGGGTAAGACAAAGGTCTGTAAGCCTACAGCAACTATCCATAAGTAAAGCATTACTGAGAAGAAAGCTGCCCAAAATAAAAACTGTATTTTACCACTTCGTACAAGCATCTTTTTCCTTACTGTCCTATAAAATAATTATTATAATATAGTATAATGCTACTCATGAATAAATACTTAAAAATAATCCTAATATCATTTCTTTTGCTTGTCATCACACTTTCTGGAATTTTGTTTACACAGCAAGGTAATAATTTCATTAAACCGTTCATAAAATCAGAACTTGAAAAACAAGTTGGTTTACCTGTTGATGTTGAGCTTTTTAAACTACGGTATAACAATACTGAGTTTAAAATTGTCGTTAACAAAGTGCTCACTATAGATGTTGAAAGTGTATTTAACCTTTTAGGTCTAAGCTTTGATGGTACTTACACTATCTACGCAAATAATTTTGTTTACGACGATGTAAACTTTAAACAAGCAAACATCAATGGAGAGTTCAAAGGTGTACCTGATGACATCTACCTAAATGGTAAAGGAAATACCTTTGAAGCACCACTCAATTACTATCTACGTGTCTTAGATGGAAATGCAAAAGAAGTATCTGTTCAGTTCAAAGACATGGATATCTCTGATATATTAGCACTCACAAAACAGCCAGCTATTGCAAAAGGTAAAGTAGATGCAAATGTTACCATCCCTACCCTTGTAAGCGGCGAACTTAATGCCCATGGAGTCATCAACTTTGATGGTATTACTTTTAATGATGCACTTATGAAAAAACTTTATAAAGTTTCTATGCCTAAGGCTATGCAAGTTGATGGACTCGTAGATGCAAACGTTACAGACACTGAAATTATGGGTGGTGCAGATATGCAGAGTAACATTGCCAATGTCACACTTAAAAACCTAAGCTTTAACAGAGAGACAAAACATGTCTCTTCACAATACATCGTAAATATTATGAATTTAAAAGCACTTTCTGAATTATTACGCACTAAAATTGATGGCGCTATCTTACTTAAAGGTGAAGTTGAGAAAAAAGAAAAATTAAAAGTCACCGGTCTTACCAAGTCTTTAGGTGGAGAGATACACTATATGCTTGTTGATAAAAACCTTACCTCGTCCATCGTAGCAGTGCCAGTCAAGAATATGTTGAAAACGTTTCGATTCCCTGCTTTTGTAGATGCTGAGGCATCTGGAAACCTGAAGTATAACCTCTTGAATAAAAAAGGCAATACAAAACTTGCACTTCAAGAGTTTAAACTTGCATCTAATCAAATAACAAAAAGTGTTCAAATGATGATTTTAAAAGATCCTTCTTCGATCATCTTTGGTGAAACATCATTGGATGCTGATATTGATGGAGATAACATTAACTATACACTCATGGCTAGCTCACATGATGCCTCTATAAAAGTAGCTGAAGGTTCTATTGATCGTGAAAAAGATCTACATGAAGCCAAAATTGAATTTGGCTATAACAAATATGCCGTTGCAGGAAGCATAGGTGGTTCCATAAGACACCCTTCTATACGTTTTGATACCAAAGGCCTTATGCCGGCTAAGATACCAGATATAGACGTCATGTCTAAGGTAGAAAGAGAGATAAGAAAGTTTTTTAAACGTTTGTTTTAACTCACCTCTGTGAAAAACCCTTCATCATCTCTTGCATCTGCTGCATTTGCTCAGGTGTCATTTGAGGCATTTCATTCATCATTCCATCTTGTTTTGAACCTTTTTTAATTGGATAGTCAGGTAATTGTAAAGCTTCATCCGGCACAGAAACATCAAACTCTACTTTTGTTGCCACAGTCTTGTTTTTGATACCCATCATATCAACTTCGGTTTTCAGCATCACCCCTTTATGTAACCATACTTTGACCTTCATTAGTTCCCACACTTCACAAGCATATCCCATGAACTCTTCATCAGCGATCTTCTTACCACCCATAGAGGCAAGCATCTCTTTACCAGCCAACACCATATCTTTATCTTCAGTATTTATCATGTCTTGCATATTTTGCTCATAGATAACTTTTTGATCGAAGTCAACATTATAAACTTTTCCATTTTCGATCTTTGTTATCTGCTTATCATCTTCTTTCATACCCATTGTCACTGTTTGGCTCTCTTCAGCATGTACTTCAATCGCCCCCCACTCTTTAAAAGCAGTTTTTGCTACGCCACTGCCTTGCATCTTCATACCCATCATGTCACCACTATGTGTTATTTTATACTCAACAATACCTGATTTGACCTCATAACGTTTAGTTTGGGCATTCAATATACTCAATGTAAATGTTAGGAGAAGTACTGCCAAAAGTTTAAAGTGTTTCATCATTATTCCTTATTTTGATTTGGTACGTAAAAGTGTATATAATAAACCTCTTTCACTTACCTATCTTTCTTCTTTTATTATAACAAAATATGTACATAAGCGATTTACCTACTGAGCATACAGATAAAAATAACCTACTAATACTTTTTGTTAGTGTGTACCAACAAATCATCTTTATTTAGATCAGCCATAAGACTTGCCATGTTTCGAGGAGCTAAGAGCTTTAACTTCTCTCCTTTTTCTTTTTTTAATTCACTGGAAAATTTACTTTTTGAGAATAATACAAAAGTATCTATCTCAAGTTCTGCTTTTGCACACAACTCCTTGAGCTTTGTCAGATCACTTTTATTGGCTTTCGACTTGGAGTATTTACAAATTCCTGCGATCATCTTTCCTGATTTTCTTTTTGCCAAGATATCTATCTCAACATTATTATCCCAGTACGAACCGATGCTCTCTATGTACCCACCCTTAGCGTCATCTTTGAAACTATTTTTTACTATTTCCATGATCAACTGAGTATAAATAAGGTCAGAAAAACCATGTTTGAGATGGCTCCACTTCTCTTTGACCTCTACATAGTCACCCTCTTTGATACTTTTATAATAAGGGGAGATAGAAGAAAACCAGAAACGCATAAACGGTTGTGTAAATAAAAGTTTGTCAGAGTTATGATCTTTTTCATCTACAGGTTTTTCAATAGAAATATCTAAGGTCAAAAGCCCTTTATCTCTAAGAAAATCAATAGCATCTTCACCTTCTTCTCTTTTAAGGTTGGCTCTTTTAAAGGCAGAATGTTCTCTCCTATCTCCCAGAGCCAGTGCACTTAAAAGGGAATGATACACAGGATTACTCTGAGTAATGAGGGTAGTATCACCATGTATATATCTATAGTTTGCCAATACTTTTTCTTCTATCAGCTGCTCTATGGACTTAGAGGAGTCTACCCTCCACCCCATCCCACCAAACACTGCAAAGTATTCAACTGCCCTTTCAAAATCAGTCATACTGTTTTGATAACAAAAAGAGCGAAATTGTTCTAGGAGCGTTGGTTGTTTTGACATGAGTGAAACCTTATTATATTTTGGAGATTATATCTAAATCAGCGTTTAGTACTTTTTGTTCTTATAGACCAATAGATCTTTTTCAGATAAATTATCCAGCAGTGAAGACAAATGCTCCTGAGATAAGAGTGTTACCTCTTCACTTTGAATGTCCACTACTTCAGAAGAAAATCCATTTTTAGAGAAGAGTACATAATCATCTATGTTAAGTTCTGCTTTTTGGCACTTCTCTTTTAGGGTATTGATCATATTTATTTTTGCTTCCGTTTTAGAGTATTTACACTCACCTGCTAACATCTTTCCAGATTTCCTAATGGCTAATATCTCTATTTGTACCTGTTTGTCATAATATGAGCCTATGGAAACTATGGGGTCATCTGCAAATTTAGCAGCAAAACTTTGTTTTACCAATCCCAACACTAACTGATTACTCAGTAAAATGGAAAAATTAGCCCTCAGTTGACTCCACTTAGCTTCAAATTCACTAAAGTCTCCCGTAGAGATACTCTTATAATAAGGTGAAACTGTAGCAAACCAAAAACGCATAAAAGGCAATTCAAAGAACACTCTATCTGATTTTCCATCAGAACTTTTTAAAGGTTTTTCTACTGAAGTGTCAAATCTTAATAGACTTTTCATTTCCAGATAATCCATAGCCTCCTCACCTTTGTCTCTACCTACTCTACCTTTTTTAAATACTGCATCTTCATGGTTCTCACCCAACGCTATAATAGACAACAACATATGATATAAAGCATTGCCATGTGTATACCGAGTAATACTGTTGTGGATAGGTTCATAGTTACGTAATACTTTTTCTTTGATGAGTGCATCTACACTTTTTGATTTATCTATATCCCATCCCGTACCACCAAATACTGTAAAATATTCTAAAGCTATATCAAAATCTTTGATATTATTCTGATAAGCAAAAGAGCGAAAATGTTGTAACAGTGTTGGACGTTTTGACATGATTTAGCCTTATTTTACCAAAGCAGAGATTTGTTTAAATACCGGGTTCTTCGAATTTACTGTTAGTTCGAACAAAAGAGACTCATAAGTCGTAGGAATGACACCTGCTTGAATAAGTCTTTCAATCGCGACATCTGTATCTTTTTCTTTTCTTGAACTAACACAGTCTGTCACTAATACAGGCTGAAATCCAGCTTCTAAGAGATCTATACATGTTTGTAAAACACACACATGTGTTTCTATCCCAGCCACTATAATGATCTTTTTATTGGCTGCTTTTATAGCATCCATGGTAGTTTCATTTTGACAACAAGAAAAAGTAGTTTTTTCAAAATGGGGATACGTATCAACAAGTTCTCTTAAAGAAGGAATGGTTTCCCCTATTCCTTTTTTATACTGTTCATTTATGATAAACGGAACATCAAGTACCATTAATCCTTTCGCTAAGATAATCAGGTTTTTTTCAAGTTCATCTTTATTTCTGACATGTGGATAAAGTCTTTCTTGAACATCAACTAAACAAAACAGTGCATCTTCTACATTAATTCTCATAATATTTCCTCTTTTAATTTCTAATATCATACTCAATGGTCTTATTAAATCCTAAAAACAAAGAAGCGTGTAATATCTATTATCTTCTAACTTTATTTTTCAAGAAGTTCTATCATTGTATCTGCAATATCTTTAGCATTCATTCTTTTAGTTTTTTTATCTACAGGTCTATCAGATGCGATGACACATGCATCTGGATACTTTTCTGTAAAAGAAAATTTGACACATGTGGCAGATGTTCGACTAAAATAAGCACAATTTACGGAATTATCAGTCGAGCTCATAAGCATATTGATAAGTCCTGTTTCTTTTTGTAGTGTATCTTTCAATTTTTGACTCATACACATCTCTTCAGGATAACTGTGGGCAATTAAGAAGATCTCTCGTTCTTGCATTTGGGTTCTCGTATTTTGTTTTTCTCCCGAACAAGCCACTATATATATAGCAGTCACAGATAGCAATAAAATTTTCAAGGGTAATGTCATGTTTTTTCCTAAACTAAAATTAGCATGAGTATATTAGGTTTCAATTTACGTTTGGATTAAAGGCCATAGAAAAAAGGAGTTGTCAGTGTGCTAGAGACCCTGTTACCTAGAAAGTAGCGCTTGTCCTTATAAAAAGTCAGCTTATCATGATTACATGACTCTCTAGTCTTTTTTCTTTTTATCCCTTAACATTCATCAAGACACATTTCGATATTTTTGTCTATAATGTCCTAAAAAAGGATTCTCATGGCATTAGTTTATGCAGAACAAGTTGAATATCTAGATGTTGAGGAGATGCAAGAGACACATGAGGCAGAAATAAAACTTTTAAATGAGGTAGATAAACTTGCCACACAATATATGTTAGACAAATCAAAACTAAGTCCGTTAGAAGCAAAGTTGGACGAATATATAGCACATGTAAAAGAACATTTTGCTAATGAAGAGCGTCTAATGCAAAAGTATGATTTCCCTTCTTATGATATGCATAAAACAGCACATGATATGTTTTTAAGCGATATCAGTTCTGCTATCAGACAATGGAAAGAGTTTGGTAATGTAGATAAAGTTATCAATTTTATCTATAAGTCACCAGAGTGGATAGTGCTCCATATCAATACTGTAGATACCCCAACAGCAGCATATATAGCAAAGAAAATGGCACTTGAAAAAGAATAGTCTTTATAGGCTTACTATGTCTCTTCCTTCTGCGCTTCTTCTTTGGCCAGTTTATGTGCCACGGCACTAGGCGATCTAGTGTGGCGAGCCAGCAGATTATAAGCTACGGGCACGATAAAAAGTGTAAAGATCGTTGCAGCGAACACACCACTCAAAATAACTATGCCTATCACAAGACGTGTCTCAGAACCTGCCCCACTTGAGATAACAAGGGGAATTGCCCCAGCAATGGTTGTAAGCCCAGTCATGAGAATGGGGCGAAAGCGTATTTCAGCTGCCTGTATCAATGCTTGAGAAAACTCCATTCCTCTATCGCGAAGTTGATTTGCAAACTCGACAATTAAGATGCCATTTTTAGCAGACAAGCCTACAAGTATGATAAGTGCGATCTGCGAATAGATATTGAGCGAGCTATCAGTCAGATAGAGTCCAAGCAAACCTCCACCCATAGCAAGCGGCACGGTTAGCATGATAACCAAAGGGTGGATATAGCTTTCAAATTGTGCAGCAAGGACTAAAAATACAACGAGCAGTCCTAATAGGAAAACAAAAATAATAGACGAGCCTGATTTGACAAAGTCACGGCTTTGTCCTTTGTAATCAACAACAGCGATCTCAGGTAGATGTTTATCCACCATTTCATTAAGATAGGTGAGTGCCTCGTCTAGCCTATAACCTTCTTTAAGGTTGGCTTCTAAAGTGATCGCGCGTATACGGTTGTAACGTGTAAGTGTCTTTGCCGCACCATACTCTTTAATACTTACAAGATTAGACAGAGGAATCATTGAACCTGTACGATCTGATCTCACATAGATGTTTTTTACTTGATCAAAAGAGCGTTGTTGTGCTCTTTCCCCTTCTACGATAACATCATACTCTTCACCCCCATCTAAAAAGGTAGTCACTCTTCGTCCACCCATCATCGTCTCAAGTGTTGTACCGATCTCTTTAATTGATACACCAAGTCTCGCTGCCCGATCATAATTTATCTCAAAATCGATTTGTGGACGTGTCTCTTTATAGCTACTATCAAGTCCTATGAGTCCAGGATTATTTTCAGAGATTTTTTCAAAAAGTATGTCTCTCCACTGTGCAAGTTCTTCATACGTAGACCCTCCCAAAACAAATTGTACTGGTTTTTGAGCACGTCCTCCAAGTCCTTGACGCATGACTGTAAATACTCTTACACCAGGTAAATCAGAGAGTTTTTTGCGTATCTCAGCCATAATCTTAGTAGCAGGTCTACGCTCTGACCAATCTTTGAGTAAAACGATTACGATCCCATCATTGAAGTTAGCCAGTGTGCCAAAACCACGAGGTGTACGAACCAAAAGGCGACTGACTTGATTCTCTTCTACATAAGCCATTAAACGCTGTTCGATTTCCGTCATATACTTTTCCATATATTTGTGTGTTGCCCCCTCAGGACCATTGACCATGACATAAAAAGCACCCCTATCCTCTTTGGGTATAAACTCTTGTTTGACATGGGGATAGACCCAGGTGGTCACTCCAAGTAATATAAAAAACAGTAAGCTGACCAATAGCGGTAATTTGAGCATTTTGCTTAAGAGTTTTATATACATGTTACGTAAGTATTTTAAAAAACGATCCATAAAGCGTATCAGTGCATTTGGTTTTGATGTTTTTGCAGAGAGGAATTTTGAAGCAATAACAGGTGAAAGGGTAAGTGCAATGAGTGATGAGAAAGCAACTGCTGCTGAGATAGTTAGTGCAAACTCCGTAAAAAGCCTACCGATGTCTCCTTCTAAAAAGGTGATAGGTACAAAGACTGCGATAAGTACAAGAGTAGTCGCGATAACAGCAAAACCAACTTCTCTAGCACCGCGATACGATGCTACAAGTGGAGTCTCACCATACTCTTTCATACGACGTACTATATTTTCAAGCATAACAATAGCATCATCCACCACAAGACCGATCGCCAGTACTAGCGCTAAGAGTGTCAAAAGGTTGATAGAAAAACCAAAGGCATAAATGAGCATAAAGGTTGCTATAATAGATACAGGAACAGCAACAGCCGGTACTAATGTGGCTCGAAGACTTCCTAAAAAGAGATAGATAACCAAGATAACACAAGCAATAGCGATAAAGAGTGTCGTATAGACTTCTTTGATAGAAGCTTCAATAAAGATAGAACTGTCATAGCTTTGTTCTATGGACGTCCCTTCAGGTAGAGATTTGTTTAGTTTTGCTGTAAGGGCTTTGACAGACCTAGCTACTTCTATGGTATTGGCAGTAGATTGTTTGATAGTACCAATACCTACCATAGCAATACCATTTCCACGAAAAAAAGTCCGATCCTCTTCTACACCAAGCTCTACACGAGCAACATCTTCAAGGCGTATAAGATAACCATCTGATCCTTCTCGTAAAACCAATTTTTTGAAATTTTCTGGTTTTATGAAGTTTCTGGCTATACGTGCTTGAAATAGACGTGTATTTGACTCCAGACTGCCAGCAGGCAGTTCTATGTTTTCTGCCCTTAATGCTGACTCAACGTCTGAAACATTGAGGTTTCGAGCAGCAAGTTCTTTGCGATCTAACCAAATGCGCATGGCATAGCCAAGCCCACCGCCCACTCTGACTCTGGCAACACCATCAAGGGTAGAGTATTGGTCTACAAGGTAGCGTCTTGCATAGTCAGTAAGTTCTGGGACGCTCATCTTGGTGCTGGCGAGATTTTGCCAGATTATAACATCATCGTTACTGTCTACTTTTTGCACTTCTGGAGGGTCTGATTCTACAGGGAGATTGTCCTGTATCCCAGCGATGCGATCACGCACATCATTAGCCGCTGCATCGATATCACGGTTGATAGAAAACTCTATCGTTACTCTTGACTCTCCATCACGAGAAGATGATTCAACAAAGTCTATCCCTTCAATACCAGCGATACGTTTTTCTACCAGCTCAGTAATTCGAGTTTCAACGATGTTTGCAGGTGCACCTGGGTAGGAGACTTCAACGGTAACTACAGGTGGATCGATATCTGGATACTCACGAAGTGATAGACGGTCAAAAGAAACAAGTCCAAAGGCAATGAGCAACAGTGAAATTACAGAGGCAAAAACAGGACGTTTAACAGCGATATCGGATAATATCATTGGATATTCTTTTCTTCCCGCTCTTGGAGAGGATTATCATCTCTTTGTATCGCTTGTATCATGACAGGTTTTCCAGGTTTTGCTTTCATAGTGCCGTGAATAACTACTAGGTCTTCTGCTAAAAGACCTGATAACACTTCTACCTTCCCTGGTTGTCTTACACCTGTTTTAACCAAACGTTTTTCTACCGTTTTAAACTTCTCTTTTTCAATAACTACTAAAACGAAATTCTTGTCACCGTTTGGTATGAGTGCTTCTTCCGGAATGACCAGTGCCTTACGGACATTCGTTTCTAGCACTATTTGCATTAAAAGTCCTGACTTAAGACCATGACCAACATTATCGATGATAGCTCTTACACGGATAGTACGTGTGACGGGATCTACTTGATTGTTTATTTGCGATATTTCACCATAAAAAACCTTTTGGGAGAAAGCATCTGTTTTTGCTCTTATCTTTATGCCAGGTTCGAGAAAAGAGAGGAAGAGAGAAGGAAGTGAAAAATCAAGTTTCATAACACTATCATCATGAATAGTAGCTATAGCTGTATCTGATCTAAGCATAGCACCAACACTGATGTTCCTAAGTCCTATGATACCGTCAAATGGAGCTATGATACGGCGTTCTTCTATTTGTGATTTAATGGCATTGATTCGTGCATTGGCTTTTGAAACTTCAAGTCTTGCAGTATCAAGGTTCGTTTTTGGCACAGCCCCTTTTGCGACTAAAGGTATATATCTTTGCACTTGTTTTTGAGCTTCTTTCAAGATAGCATTTTGTTCATCAAGTAACGCAAGTTCTTCTTCAATTTTCATCTCAAGCAGCAGCGTACCTTTTTTTATACGCTGTGCATCAGTAAAATGAATGGCTTTAACACGTTCCGTCACTGTAGACATGAGTTCTACACTTTCGTTAGCATTTAGGGTTCCCAGTGCTTCCACTTGGTCCTTTAAAGTTTGATTTTCAACGGGAGCGACTATGACCTTGGTGGGAGTGTTAGCCGCTATTAATTGTGTAGATAATATAAGAGTCAACAAGACCAATAATCGCGTGCAAAATTGTTTCATTTTTGAAGTTTCCTTTCACCGAAGAATACAGTTGGATACAATAGTTGATGAATGGGTACTATCAACGATCCATGTCTACTTGGTAATATAATGCCTAATTAAACCTTTGATTACTTAAGTTTTGATTTGATATTTTTATTCCCTCTCAACTTTTCCCCGCATTTTTTTCTTCTGTGCATGTTTCTTTTTCGATTGAAGCCGACGTTTTACGGCTCCTTTGGTAGGCTTGGTCGCAACACGCTTTTTGGGAACAACATTAACACTTTTTATAAGCTCTACAAGACGCCCAAGTGCTTCATCTCTATTTTGCTCTTGACTTCGGTGCTGTTGAGACTTTATTACGATAATGCCATCTTTAGTAATACGTTTATCTTTTAGAGTAAGGAGTCGCTCTTTGTAAAATTCAGGAAGTGACGAAGCGGCAATGTCAAAACGAAGGTGGATCGCTGCGGAGACCTTGTTGACCTTCTGTCCACCAGAACCTTGCGCACGAATGGCACTGAATTCTATGTCATTTTCGTCAAGTGTAACAGTGTTTGATATCTTAAGCGTGGCCACACGGTCTCCTTTATCGTTCCAATTTCATTACAGGAGTAACGCATGATACACTTAAATGTACTGCTTCACCCATTCTTGTATCTGTGTACTATTACGTGCTCCAACAAATCTGTCTATCTCTTGTCCATCTTTAAATACAAGTACAGCGGGTATGCTTGCTATAAGAAGCTTAGAGCCCAGTGTTTGTTCATCATCATTATTTATTTTAATAAATTGTGCTTGCAGTGGCATCTTAATAGCCGCATCTTCAAAATGTGGTGCCATTTGCAAACATGGTCCACACCAAGGTGCCCAAAAGTCGACTATAACAGCTAACTCAGAGTTCGTTGTAAAATTCTTTAAAATATTTGCATTTCCTTCAACTGGCGTACCGTCTAAAAGAGACTCTCCACACTCTGTACAGTTCTCTTTCGTATATAACTCTTTTTTTTCTAACCTACTTACTTCAAGACAATGAGGACAAACAACATTTACATTCATACGCTAACACTCCAATATTTAATAGTCGGCATTATAGCCAATAAAGCATTCTGCACCCTTTTTAACCTATCACCACCCAAGCAAGATCTTATAGAGTGAATAGGCATCATCTGAACCTGCCAACTCACGTATGGAGTGCATAGCATAGGTTGGTAGTCCAACGTCAAGTGTTTCTATACCGAGTCTTGTAGCCGTGATGGGTCCTATGGTTGATCCACAGCCCATGTCTGAGCGTGTGACGAACTGTTGGTAGGGTTCACCTACACTTTTTGCCACATGCATAAACTTCGAGATACTTGTCGTATTTGAAGCGTATCTTTGGTTGGAGTTTACTTTTATAACAGCCCCTTTGTTTATGTATGGACTGTGATTTTTGTCATGTTTGTCTGGATAGTTTGGGTGTATAGCATGTGCATTGTCTGCACTGATCATCATGGAGGTACGTATCATCTGCATATAAGCATCATAGTCAGAGTACATACGTTTGAGTGTGTTTTCTAAAAAGCTTCCAGCTGCACCAGAGCTGGAGGCACTCCCCACTTCTTCATGGTCACTAGCCACTAAAAGCATAGGGGTATTGACATCCACAGAACAGATAGCCACAAGACCCACATAACAAGACAAAAGGTTATCTAGCCTAGCCGAGGCTATGAAGTCATCTCTTAGTCCTACATAAGAAGATTTTTGAGTCGTGTACAAACTTAACTCAGAGGCATAGAGTGCTTTGACATCTCGTATCTCATTTTTTTCTAACTGCCAACGTATAAAGTCTTCAAAGTCAAAATCATCATTGGTTGAGAGTATGGGCGAAATGTCTGTTTGTTTGTTAACTGTTCTGTCTTTATTTGCCTTATCATCCAAGTGTATGGCAAGTGATGGAATGATAGCTATGGACTTCTGTACGTCTATGAGTGTTTCGCGTATCTCATCTTGTGCATTGAGGTAGGAGACTTTCCCCGCTAAAGACAAGTCTCTGTCAAACCAAGGATTAAGAAGCAACCCACCATAAGGCTCAACAGCAAACTTCACCACACCATGCTCTTTGATAACAGGATTTGGCTTTAGTTTTAAGTTAGGTGAATCTGTGTGACACCCTAGCATCGTGTAGTGAGAAGCTTTAGGGTAAGTAAAGGCTATGAGTGAAGAGTCATTACGTGTCACGTAGTACTTAACTCCCTTTTCTAGGTCCCACTTATCTTCTTCAAGGAGTCGAACAAACCCAGCATTTTCAAGCATCATAGACATGTTTTGCGTAGCATGAAAAGGAGTGGGTGATGCATCTAAAAAGCCTAGCAGACCTTCATTAAAATCTTGTTTGTTCATTTTATCTCCTCATCTCTATCTGTTTTTATGCTGAGTATTATAGCAGATGATACTGGTCTACTTAAAAAACAACTGCTCAAATGCCTAAAGTAAAAAGTGTTACACTAATAATTATGAACTATTATCTCGTACTCATACAATTTTTCTTTGTACTTATGGCACTCTTTTTGTTTTGGAAAGGTGTAGATTACTTCCGTCGTATGTGGGTGTACAAAAAAGTTAAAGCCATGCCTTTTCCAACACACTATGAAACCATACTTCAAAACATACACCAGTACCAAAACCTAAGACCCCAACACAAAGAAAAACTTTACTTTCTCATACTTCTTTTTATAGAGCAAAAAGAGTTTGTGGGTGCCAAGATGACCATCACTGATGAGATAAAAGTTATCATCGCATTTTATGCATGTCTCATGCGACTTGGGTTTGAACTGGGAGAAAAAGACAATGTCCACACCATCATAGTCTACCCTGAACATTTCATCGTAGATGACTCTCACACGAGTGATGGTATACACCACACCCGAACATCCGTCCTGGAAGGACAGTCAGCCAATGGCACAGTAGTCATTTCATGGCAAGATATAGAAGAAAACATAGCCCAGCAAGACAAAGAAAATGTCATCATCCATGAGTTTGCCCATGAGCTAGACTTTGAAGATGGTCTTGCAGACGGTACACCTCTTTTGGAAAATTCAAACTATAAAAGGTGGTCAGAAGTTTTTTCCAAAGCTTTTACTACCTTACATAAAGATGCAAATATACAAAAAGATACCGAAGGACTGAAACTTTTAGGAGACTATGCTTTAACGAATGAAGCTGAGTTCTTTGCAGTGTGTAGTGAACGTTTTTTTGAGACACCCAACACATTCAAAAAATATTTTTATGATCTTTATGAGGAACTAAAACGCTTTTATAGACTTGATACAGGAGCCTTCTACCTGCCATATCCCGATGATGAGTAGTAAGATTTCTAGACTCCAGAGCGATAATCTTTCAGCAAATACACTAAACATACTGCTGAACCCATTTGATGATCTGCTTGCTGCTGCGTGCTCCTGTAAATCTATCTATCTCTTTTCCATCTTTAAACACAAGTACAGCGGGAATGTTTACGATGATGATATTTGAATTTTGTGTTTGGGCATCGTCATTATTTACTTTTAAAAACTGTGCTTGTAAGGGCATTGCAAGTGCCGCAGTTTCAAAATGTGGTGCCATCGTCACACAGGGACCACACCAAGGTGCCCAAAAGTCTACGATCACAGGTAACTCAGACGTTGAGATGAAATAGTCCAATATAGCCAAGTTTACATTCAATGGCTTGCTCTCCACAAGGGACGCTTCACACGCTTTACAGTGTTCACTAAAGTATGATGCTTTCTTTTCGACACTGTTTACTTCCAGACAATGGGGACAAACAACTTTTATGTTCATAAACTCATACTCCATACTCTCTTTAAATTCCCAAATTACGCATAAAGTTTGAAGCGATGTCTGTACTTTTTAGTTTGAAAAATTCACCTGATCGTGGAATATACACTTTATCTATCGCCTCATAAAACAACTTAAGCCACTGTTCAAAAGCCTTTCTACTTATACCTTCTATCTCGAAGTGTGGTGCCATAGGGCGTCCGTTATACCGCTCATCCCCCAAAGCTACAAAAGCCCAAAACTGGCTGATGAGTACAAGATGTTCTTCCCACACCTCAGAGTTGATATCATCACCTAACTTTTCCACAAAAAATGGTCCTACCAAAGTATCTTCGAGTACCATAGGGTAAAATGTTCTTACTAGTTTCTCTATAGTCTCATCATTTATTGTATTTGCTAATTCTGTTTGCATCCTATGCCTTTCTTTATACACTTATGCCTTGTATTGATCTACTTAAAAAAATCTTTATTATTCAAAAACATCTAGTGTACTATAGCAGATAATGTTTAGGATATATCCCTCAATTTATCACAGTTACTCTTAGCCAAACGCTTGCTTAGAACAAAAGATATAAGTATTTTTCAAAAAGGTAAACTCCAAATAATAAGCATGAAGCATTAGCCTGGATGCCCCTGTTATTTTTGTACGTTCCATCTTTGATATCTGGTCATTTAAAAAATCATCTACAAAACTTTCATCCAGTCCATAGATGGGATCTCCGACTATCCTGTGTCCTATGGAGTCTAGATGTACTCTTATTTGGTGCTGTCTTCCTGTGTAGGGTATGGCTTCTACTAAGGTTTGGCTTGTGTCTTTGTTATACGATATTGGGCGTATTAACGTGCTAGACTCTTTTCCATCAGGAGATGTTTGCATTTTTAACTTTATGAGCCCATTTGAAGGACCGATGCTTTTGTCTACCAGTATGTCTTCTTTTATCTCTTTTTCTACGAGTGCTTTATACTGTTTAACAAACGCTTTTTTATCAAACATCTCGCTGAGTACATACTGAGCATATCCATTTTTAGATACCAGTACGAGTCCTGATGTTTCTGCATCTATCCTATGTACGAGACTGCCTTCATCTCCAAACTGGTAGCGTATCTCATCTAAAAGAGTGTAGTCTGTGGAGAGTGTAGTCGGGTGCACTAACAGTCCAAAAGGTTTGTCAAATATAGCAAAATGTTCTGTTTGGAACAGTGGGGTTAAGCCTTTAGTAATGGCTTCAAATATGAAGACTTCAATGTAACCCTCTTTTAGCGTTTGACCTTTTTGTAAACGCCTTTTTTTATGGTCAACTACTCTACCCTTTTGCAAAATCTTATGGGCTAGTGGTTCAGGTAGTTTTACAACATCTACCAAAAAGTTTTCTACTTTTTCACCTTTACTAACGTCATATTGCTTAAGTACATAGGGCAATAAAGATCCTTACTGTGAGTTTTGAACATTATACAATTTGCATCTTCTCTTTTTATTATATAGTATGTCAATTTGACATCTTTTTCATTATACTCTTTTAATTTCTCTATAATCAGTGAAACAATTCAAGAGGAATCATAATGAAACTTGACATACTATACCCAATATGGGTACAATAAAATGATATTTATAGAATCAAAGTTATTTGAGAAGCTACGCGAAAAATATTTGGAAGATGATAGTTATCGTCAATTACAAAACTTTTTAGTGGAGCAGCCTTTATCTGGTGATGTCATACAAGGTACTGGTGGACTACAAAAACTTCGTTGGTCTGCCAATTGTAAAGGTAAAAGAAGTGGTATTCGTACTATTTATCTTTTTATTACAGAGAAAAGTCATATCCATCTTTTAACTCTCTATGCCAAAAATGAAGTAAACGATCTCACTAACCAAGAAAAAAAGATACTCAAAATTATCGTAGAGGAGTTAAAAAATGCCTAAGAGAAATCTATTTGAAGAGTTAAAAACTGGGCTGGAAGAGGCTAAAGCCTTTGAACAAGACAAGCTAACACTCAAAACCATGTCTATCACCCCTAACGAACGCAAAGTATTATCTGCAAATGAGATACGCTCCATTAGAGAAAAGTACAACATGAGCCGTGCACTCTTCGCAAACTTTTTACACATCTCACCACGTACACTAGAAAAATGGGAACTAGGCACAAGCCGACCCAATGAACAAGCATCTACCTTACTTGCCTTGACAGATAAGTATCCAGATATGTTTGAGAGACTTGAGACTATTTAAAATCTCTTACACTTCACTAACTTCTCCAACACCCTCACAGAAATTATCATTAACTCCTGACCCCTATATTTTACATTCATAGAATAACTCTCTATAATGTCATACATAAAGCGTTATAAATAATACTCGAAAGAATAATAATGAAAATTTCTTATCATCGTCGACGTAAAATCAAAACAAGAAGAATAGCTTTAAGGGATTTGATACTACAAGGCATTGATGATCCTAAAGATTTAGCAAAAGAATTAAAAGTCACAGTGCCCACAATAAAAAGAGATTTAGAAGCACTTAAAACCATGAGTGAAGAAGATTTTACTTTTGAGACCAGACAAACATCTCAAGAGATACTTGATAAAAAAGACACTATATTACGAATGTTAGATAATGAAGAATATTATAATGACAATGGTGAGATAAATATATTAAAGATTACAACAGAACTTAAAACAAGTAGAACAACCGTTCTATCTGTTTTAAATGGAGCGTAATAATTTTGACACTGCTTAAATGAAAATTGATTACAATTATTTCATTTTTATCTTGAATGATAACAAAAGATCCAATAAAGATAGAACAACAAAAAATGAGTATACGCCAACACCAAATTCTTTATTGATCTTGATCTTCAAGCCCCTCCGGTAACTCCAAAGCCTCAATATGTCCAAGCGCACTAGCCCCAGCTATACCCTGCAGAGAACCATACATCTCAGTAGTGTTCTGTAACACACCATCTATGAGTTTTTGGCGGCGTTTCCAGCTTGCCATGAGTGAGCGGCGTTCTTTGTCTAGTTCTGTTTGCATGGTCATGAAACCTTCTACGATGGAGTTCATCTGCATGCTAAACTCGTTACCCGTGAGGTAGTTATAGAGTAGTGTCATCTTGTCACCTCTGTTCTCTTCACGTTGTACCGTTTTGTGTACACGTATGAGACTCTCACGAAGGAGTGAGACCGAGCCTCTAAACTCAGTGAGGTTACACACCCAGATTCCATCTACAAAGCCCATGCGTTCCATGTCATTTGGGTAGACAGAAGTCACAAGCACACCGATATCTGCATTTACTTTGAGCATGTCTTGTTTGAGTTTGCTTACCCAGCCATCTGACCATGCTTTTGTGTTCTTGGACTCATAACAGATGACCCCGCAGTTTTGTAGTTCACGCGTATGTATGGTCTGTACACAGTCTGCACCAAAAGCACCTTTTTTGACCTCATCCACCGTGTCAAAAGGAAACTGGGAGCTTAGCCACTCTTCTATGGCAAGTTCGAGTGCTTCACCTTGTATCTGCATAGAGCCTTGCTCTGCTTTACGTTTAGCATCTTCTATGCTTTTTGCCATTTGGGCTATCTTCTCATCTTTGGCTTTGAGTTCTAGCTCAGAGGCTTCTCTTACTTCTTTGAGTGTCTGTTCTTTGAGTTCTTGTGCTTGTTTGGCCAGTTTCTCTTTTTCAAATTTAAGTTCATCACTCAGAGCCTTTTGTGCTTCTACTTTAGCAGCTGAGGCTATCTCGTCTTTTTCACGTTTGAGTTTTTCTATCTCTATCTTGGAAGCATTAAGTTCTTTAACCTGTTCTGACTTTTCGTTGAGTTCTTTTTGGAGAAGTGCTACAGATTCACTCTGCTCTTCCACCAACTCTTTTTTTAGTTCATCATGAAGTTTTTGTCTCTCTACTTTGAGCTGTTCACGTGTGGCACGTTTAAGCTCTTCGTCAAACTTCTCTTTCTCTTCTTTAAGTGCATCTTCTTTGATTTTTAGCGTGTCTAAATGTGTTTTATACTCTTTACGTTTTGCTTCTATTTCATCTTGGAGTTTCTTTTGATCTTGGAGATGCTGTTGTTTAAACTTCTCTTCTATCTGATGGTAAAATATCTCATCGATATCTATATGGGTTCCACAATTGGGGCATTTGATGGTGTTTTGAGTAGACATGATTTTTCCTAAGATATTATTGTTTATATTTTATCTAAAAAGTATCAATAATGTTAAAAATATGTCATTTTGTCATATAATAGTAAAAAAGGAATCTTGTGAGACTCTTTATCGCCTCCCCAGTCATCATCGATAACTATGCTTCTATCAAAGAAGATTTTAAAGATATCATCGAGGGAAGGTGGACAGATGAGAAAAAGCTCCATCTCACATGGGTCTTTCTAAGCGAGCACCCTACCCTTAGTGATACAAAAGAGAAAATGTTACCACTGACCAATCTTGAGAGTGAAGTTGAGATCGCTGAACTTGGGTACTTTGGTACACCACCTCGTATCTTATTGGCTAAAGCACAACAGAAAGCACTTTATGAAAAAGCCAGAGAGTTTAAAACAGCAGGTTTTGACCTCCATCGTTTTAAACCGCATATCACACTTTGTCGCATAGAAAAAATACTTGACTACAAAGCTTACAAAGAAAAAATGAAATCGTATAGAGAGAAAAGCTTAGGCACTATCTTGCCAAAGATCATACTTTATGAGAGTAAACATACATCCAAAGGGTTGAAGTATCAGAGCCTTTATGAGGTAGAGACTACACCTCTTTAAGACTCAAGCCAACTTTGTTCTTCTCTAAGTCTATACTTATAACCTCAACACGGGAGAGATACTGATTTACCGAGAGTACTTCCAGAGGATGTTTAATGCGTTTTTGACTCATTTGAGAGATGTGTATCATCCCGTCATTTTTTAGTCCTATATCTACAAATGCACCAAAGTCAGCGATATTCCTGACTACACCAGATACGATGCTTCCTTCCCGTAGGCTATGTATGTCTGTCAGTCCTTGCTTAAACGGGATGCTAGGCAGGTCTTCACGTGGGTCAAACCCTGGTTTGGCCAACTCTTTGATAATGTCTTTTAACGTCAACTCCCCTACAGCTAAGTCTTGGGCTATACTTTTAGTGTCACTTAGGTCAGCATATTTCTCTAAAGCTTTGGCTACTTCATAACTCTCAGGGTGTATGCCGGTGTTGTCAAAGATACTTTTTCCTCCACGTATACGTATGAACCCAGCAGCCTGTTCATATGCCTTGGCACCTAAACCTTTTACCTTTAACAAAGCCTTCTTGGAATCAAAACTACCCACACTTTCGCGGTGTTTTACTATGTTGGAAGCGACTGTGTTACCCACACCTGCAACATAAGAAAGTAAAGAAGCTGAGGCAGAGTTAACATCTACTCCCACAGCATTTACCAAACGCTCTACATTTTCATGAAGTTTACGCTCAAGCAACTTTTGATCAACATCATGCTGGTACTGCCCTATACCTAAAGATTTAGGGTCTATCTTTACCAGTGTAGCCATAGGGTCACGTAAACGCCCAGCGATGGAGATGGCACCACGTATAGTTACATCCAGATCCGGGTATTCCTTAGCAGCTATAGAGGATGCAGAGTAAACCGATGCCCCTGCTTCAGAGACAACCGTATAGGGGAGTGTAAGTCCATCATCATTAAGTTTGGCAAAAAAGGCTTGCGTTTCATTGGAGGCAGTACCATTACCTATGGCGACTCCTTGTATGTTGTACTTCTTCACTAGTTTAGCTACGGTATCACGTGATTTTTCATACTCATCCCTTGGAGGGACGGGGTAGATAACCGCATGGTCCAGATACCTACCATTTTCATCTATCACCGCCAGTTTACAACCTGTACGGTAAGCAGGGTCAGCACCTAGCAATGCTTTACCTACTACAGGTGGTGTCATAAAAAGTTGTGTGAGGTTCTTACCAAAAACTTCTATGGCAGAATCATCTGCTTTCTCTTTAAGCAGTCCGAATACCTCACGTTCTATGGAGGGGTAAAGTAAACGTTTAAAACCATCTTTATAGGCATCAAACAGCAAAGCTTTAGAACTTCCCATCCACTCCTTTAGTTTATAGCGTTTGAGTGTGTCCAGGTAACGTTCCGTATCTATGGTGAGTTTCACAGAGAGCTCTTTCTCTTTTTCCCCTCGTTTGATGGCGAGGTAACGATGTGATGGTATGAAAGCCACCTTTTCACTATGGGTTTTATAGTTTTTAAAACTGCCGTTTTCTTGAAATGTTTTAGTACCTTTCACTTCTATCATGCCATGACGTTGTACCATGTCACGTAGTACTTCACGCTCTTTGGGTTGTTCTGCATAACGCTCAGCTAAAATGTCTTGCGCGCCTTTAAGTGCATGTGCAACATCTTTCACCTCAGCTTTTACAAAACGTTTAGCTTCAGCCATAAAAGCCTCTTTACTAAGTTTTGCAGATTGCAGTATATTTGCTAAAGGTTCTAACCCTTGCTTAATGGCAGTAGATGCACGTGTATTTTTTTTCTCTTTGTAAGGTCTGTAGATATCTTCCAGTTTAGTCATTGTCCGGGCAGACTCGATGGCACTTTGTAAAGCAGCATTAAGTAATTCACGTTCTGTGAGGGTATGGAGTATTTCTTCTTTACGTTCCAGTAGACGTTTGGCAGACAGATAGACGTCATGAAATAAACGTAACTGTTCATCATCTGCCCCACCAGTGAGTTCTTTACGGTAACGTGCGATGAAAGGGATGGTGTCGCCTTTATCCAGCAAAGTTAAAATGTTTTTGATCTGTTTTTCGTTAAGTGTGGTCTTGCTGGCAAGTAGTGTTGTGAGGTTTTGCATATCTTCGTTTCCTGGAAAGCTTAATTAAAGAGCGCGATTATAGCAAGAAACTATTACTTCTTATCTATATTATCTACTGCTTTATCTATCTCACCTAAAAAACCTTCAATTTTCTTGCCAAACTCTTCTATAAAGCTTTGGGTTTTAGCAAGGTCTATGTTGATGTTCTCTTTGTCTACTTTTATACCTACATTTTCAGCCATATCTACCTTACCCTCAGAGATATCTTTTTGAATATTTTGCGCGGTATCTTCAAAGGTTTGCTTTAATGTATTGAAAAAGTTTTTTGTCTGATTGATATCAATGTTTATTTTGTCATTACCGATATCTATACCGATCTTTTGAAAGAGGTCTTTGTCTTGTTCTGCCATAAGAGTTCCTTTATAGGTTTTAGAACTATTATAACAAAAAAAGTAAATCTTATAAAAACGCCAACAGAGAAGCTGTTACAGCAACATTAAGTGATTCAACACCTCTTTGCATAGGTATGGCTATGCTTGCATTAGAAATGCTCTCAACTGCTTGACTTACACCCTCGCTCTCATTTCCTAATACAAAAATAGTTTTACTGCTATAGTTTTGTTCTTTATAACTTGCCGTAGCATGTGATGAAAGCGTATAGACATCTGCACCCTCATCTTTAAATGACACTAGAGTTTTTTTAAGATCAGACGTTTTTATGATGGGCATTTTAAAAATAGTCCCAACACTTGCTTTAATGACCAAAGGACTTATCTGTGCAGCACCTTTTGTAGGGAGGAGTATAGCATCTATATTACCTGCGGCACAGGAACGTATGACCATACCAAGGTTTTGAGGGTTAGTGACCCCATCAAGTGCAAGTATACGGTAACCTTCATGTGTATCTTTAAAATATTTTTCATCACCAAAGTGTTCTAACACAATGTCCAATGCCACACCTTGATCTTGTTTGGCATTTTTAGAGATGCGAGAGAGAGACTGTTTGTCATGGTACTTGACTTCTATCTCTCTACGCTTTGCTATGTCTTTCATATCTTCAAGTACAGAAGCATCTTTGTTTGACTTGGAGAGATGAAGTTTATGTATCGTAACAGCTTCATCTTCTAAGGCTTCTATCACAGCGTTTCGTCCGTAAATCGTCAGTACCTTGTCGAAAAATGCTTTTTTTGCCAAATATTCAGGGGAGTCTTGCATAAAGTAATGCCTTTTTTTTCGTATTTTATCATCTTTACTTGTTACAATACCCTATGGCAAAACTATTTTTTAAACTTACGCTGTTTATTCTGCTTATACTCAGCAGTACAGTTCTTTACCAAAAACATACCTATGCCTACCATACACTCATTCATATCAACCCTATACCACAGACTAAAGCTCTCATAGAAAAAGAACATTATGTGGATGCACACAACTATTTAAATTATTTTATGCAGTTTGATTATATGAAAGAAAATCCAGAAGCACAGCAGTTACGCAAAGAGATAGAAATAAAAAGATCTAGCATTGCCTATAAATCCGGTAAATTTGTTGAAGGCTTAAGTACAGGGATAAGTGATGAATTTATAGGGCAAGCTTCTGCCATAGGGTCAGATTTTTTTATCATAGGTGACCTACGTGATCTAGCTTTGGAAGGGACACACTATTATAAAAATGAAGAAGTGGATGCTGTTTTGGTTTCACTCTCAACCATCGGACTGGTCGCAAGTGCCAGTACACTCTTTACTTTAGGCAGCAGCGCTGTGGCTAAAAGTGGTGTCTCTGTTTTAAAACTCGCGCATAAAAGCAAACGTATACCTGCATGGTTAAATACCTATCTCACTAAACAGGCTACACAGATACGTCAGACCAAGAACATTGATAGCATTAAACCACTTTTTAATGACCTGGATGATATGTACAAAAATACAGGCCTCTCAAATACATTACATCTCATCTCTCACACACGAAACCTAAAAGAATTACAAAAGACAGCCAAACTTACAAAACGTTACGGTCAAGATACGTCTATACTATTAAAACTCTCAGACAGAACACTGTTAAAAAAATCAAATAGATTACAAAAGGTTGATATTAAAACCATAAAATTGGCATCTACATATGGAAGCAGTGGTTTAGTACATCTCATCAAAGGTGGAGAAAAAAATTTCATCAAAACGACGAAACGTATGAAAGCGTACTCTAAAGTGGGTTATAAAGGAGAGGTATGGAAGGTATTTTTGTCACTTATGAAGTATCTTAGTGATACGGTACTCATGATCATCATGGGTATCACATCACTTTTACTTTTTCCGTTTAGAAAATTGAAGCTTATATAACTATGAAGCTTATTTTGCCTCACCGTTCCAAGCGATCTTAGGTTTACCATTCTCATCAAATTCAACGGCTGGCATACCCATAAGGTTATATCCTGCATCTACATAATGAATTTCACCCGTCACTCCTGAACTAAGGTCAGAAAGCAAATACATACCTGAGTTTCCTACTTGATTGATAGTCACATTCTCTTTAAGCGGTGAGTGTGCAGCATTCCATTTAAGCATAAAAGAGAAGTCACCTATACCGGCAGCTGCAAGTGTCTTGATAGGGCCTGCAGAGATGGCATTAACTCTTATACCATCTTTACCAAGATCTTCTGCCAAGTACTTTGTGGTCATTTCCAACGCTGCTTTTGCCACACCCATAAGGTTATAGTTAGGGATATATTTTACTCCCCCATAGTAGCTGAGTGTCAGTACAGATGAACTGCTTGAGAGAATAGGCTTCAACTCACGTACGATCTCAATAAGAGAATAAACCGAGATATCCATAGCCACATCAAATGCTTCTTTAGAGATATCATAGAAACGACCGCTCAAACCCTCTTTAGGTGCAAAAGCAATAGAGTGAACGATAAAATCGATCTGACCCATGTCTTTTTCAAGTGACTCTTTAAGCGCTTTGATCTCTTCTGGTTTAGACACATCACAAGGATAAAGTCTTGCTCCACAATCTAAATCTTCAGCAATAGGTGCTAATTTTTGTTCAAATCTCTCGTTAAGAAATGTGATAGCCATCTCAGCGCCCTGCTCTTGACATGCTTTAGCAATACCGTATGCGATAGACTTTTTGTTAGCGATGCCTAAAATGACACCTTTTTTACCCTTCATGATCATAGAAATTCCTCAAAATAAATTACGGTATTTTATCATCATTGAGGTAAAATACACATATAAATAAAAAGTATGAAAGTATTTAATGACAAAAGTATTAATAATCAACACTGGTGGAACATTTAACAAAGTCTACAACCCTATAAATGGACTACTTGAGATAGATACTCAGGGCCATGCCCTAAGATCCATTACTTCTAAATGGAACTGTGAAATTGAAATAAAAGACATCATCGGTAAAGACAGTCTTGACATGTCAAACCATGACAGACTTGAACTGCTTGCAACGATCTCTCAATCTAACTTTCATCATATTATCATAGTACATGGTACTGATACCATGGACATTACTGCAGAGTATCTAAATGAAGGGGACTTAGAAAAATGTATCATACTCACCGGTGCTATGGTACCCTATAGCATAGACCCTGTAGAAGCGACAGCAAATCTCTGTTCAGCCTATGGATACATGAATGCCATAGATGACGAGGGTATCTACATCGCTATGCATAGTGTTATAGATAGATACGATAAAGTGAAAAAGGACAGATCTAAAGGGAAATTTACCCTCTAGAAAAACTATTTAGATATATGATTATCGACTGTAGGAGGGACTATATTACCTGAAGCTTGCATATGCAGTGCCTGAGGATATTTTATATAGTGTTTACGTACAGCCTGTGCCAATGCTTTTTTGGTTTTTTCCTCCACAGGAGTAGGCATCTTTCTTGGCAAAGCTTTGAGTAATGCTTTTACCAACTTATCTTGCGGTTTAGGCATTTTTTTAATCCATGATTTCAAAAGTGCTCTGTTAACATGTGAAGGTATAGACCCCATGATACCTACATCATTTTGATCATGTACAAGTAAACCTGATGTGGTTCCTCTGTCAAGTGTCAGCACTTGAAAAAGATAGAGTGTATGATAATCAAGCTGCTCTTGTTTATCTTCATCTGTGATTGTTGTAAATCCTGCTATCTTCTTGGAAATATTGGTGATATATCTGTCGATTACTGCTTCACCTACTTTTTTTGCAAACTTCTTATCTTTTTCAAAGTTCCCGGAATTGTACCCTTCAAGATAAAAGTGGCTCACACCACGATGCCTTTCAAGAACCGGGATATTAAAGTACCTGTCTCCCTGCATTGTCCCTTCTTCATATAACGTTCCTGTCACATCTTTGAGCATATCAGAAAAAGCTTTTTTATCAAAAGGAGATTCACTGAGTATAGAAGGATTCAAGTCTGCCATAATACGCCAGTATCCACTACCGTCTTTCATTTCGGTCCATGATATATGCATATGCATAGATGGCGCATGGGGGTTACGAGGATGGATGATCGTTGAGACAGCTGTTGCAGAACCTAGTTTTTTATCGGGGTCATCATCATAATGAACTTGTGAAATATTGACTGATCCTCGGTTAAAGATCTTTTCATCTCTGGCTTCATATCTTACACCACCACCATG
Organism: Sulfurovum sp.; assembly: GCA_016744875.1. Lineage (GTDB taxonomy): Bacteria > Campylobacterota > Campylobacteria > Campylobacterales > Sulfurovaceae > Sulfurovum. Next base: position 11,783 of record JADGDL010000014.1, on the reverse strand, counting down.
TTTACCACTATCTCTTTTCCACTCTACCTCTACACAAGACTTCCCCTCTCCAAATTCTAAAGCAACAGCATTTAACTTTGAAACAAAATATGCCTGTAGTCCTATCACAAGGAGGTTGGCTTCATGTGCCTGTGGTGACTTTGCCGGAATTCTCATTTACTTATAACCTTCATAATTTTTTTATATAATTATATCATAGTTTTCAAATGCATCTGACTTTTATAAAGCATAACGTATAGGGTCAACACTGCCTGCTTCTTCAAACCCTTTGAGTCTTAACCTACAGGAGTCACATACCCCACATGCAAGGTTTTCAGACTTATAACAAGACCATGTATGCTCCAAAGGCACAGATAACGCTAAAGATCTCTGCACGATCTCTCGTTTTTTTAACGCCACCAATGGCATCTTTATCTCCAGGTCTGTTTCATCTTTAGTACCAAGATTAATCGCTTTTTGCATCTGTTCGATATACGATTCACGACAATCAGGATACCCCGAACTGTCTTCTTCTACCACACCGATAAAAAGTGCCTGTGCAGCATGTTTTTCTGCGATTGCAGCAGCGATAGAGAGAAAGATACCGTTTCTAAACGGTACGTAAGTCACAGGCACACCCTCTTCCAAGCCTCCTGTTGGAACATCTATACTTTTATCTGTCAAAGCAGAAGCACCTATCTGTTCAAAGAAAGGCAAATCTATTTCATATCTCTCAATGGCATTTACGCTAGAGGCAACCTGACGAAAACATTCCAACTCTTTCGTCTGAGTACGTTGACCATAGTTAAAATGTAAAGCAATGATCTCATAACCTTCTATTTCTGCTATCTTAGCAGACAAAGCACTGTCCATTCCACCTGAGATGATACATACACAACGTTGTGACATTTTGCAACCTTCATAGGAACCTATTATTAGAGGTTCTCTTATCTTAATTTACTGCCATTTTACCAATATTTGGGTAAACTTCGAGCATGATAGATTTGGATAATCAAACAACACTTGCCATTGACATAGATGCACTTGAAAAGATAGCAGATACATTATCTACCAAAGAAGTTGAACTTATGATTGTGAATGATGAAACAATGCTGGCACTGAATACTGAGTATAGAGGGAAAGAAAGTACCACAGATGTACTCTCTTTTCCTATGGAGGCACCATTTACTGAGCAGTCCATCTTTGGTATGCCATTAGGGTCTATTATCATCGCCGAGTCTTTTGTGAGAGAAGAAGCGAAAACCTTGGGTCACAGTGAACAAGATGAGTTATCTCTCCTTTTCATACATGGTATGTTACATCTGCTCGGTTTTGATCATGAAGTGGATGATGGTGAGATGAGAGCCAGAGAAAAAGAGCTGATAGAAGCATTTGGTTTACCTAAAAGTTTAATACTAAGAACGGAGAGTTAATTTGAATTTTGTTATATTTGTGATCGCCATGGGCGTACTTATCTGGGGTGCAGACCTTCTCATAAACCAAAGTGAGCGTATTGCTCTCAAATTTAAGATACCAGAGTTTATCATCGGGGCGACACTGATAGCACTTGGAACATCACTACCTGAAATGGCAGCAAGCATCGCAGCAAGCCTGGATAATAAATCAGAAATTGCCATAGCCAATGTTATAGGTTCAAATATATTAAATATCACTATGGTTTTGGCCACTGTGTTTCTCATAGCTAAAAGCATTAATCCAAACAGAGACTTTTTTGCAAAAGACAGTACTTGGGCACTTGTACCTGTACTAGTCTTTATACTGATGATCATTGATGGTGTCATCTCCAGGTTTGATGCTTCTCTCTTACTTCTTCTTATGGGTGCATACCTTCTCTTTTTACTTCAGGATGCAAAGAACATACCTGAAGAGGACCTGGAAGACTTAGATATAAATGAATTTTCATGGGGAAAAACAATACCTATGCTTTTAGGTGGTTTTGTGCTCGTTATTATTGGCGCACACTTTAGTATAGAAAGTGCCTCAGCCATCGCAAAAAGTTTTGGTATCTCTGAATGGATCATAGGTATCGTACTGATCTCTTTGGGAACATCTTTACCTGAGTTGGCAGTAAGTATCTCTGCCGCGATAAAAGGAAAGGTCGACATGGCCATTGGTAACATCATCGGTTCAAACATGGCAAACACTACAGTTGTTCTAGGTGCAGCAGCTTTTGTGAACCCTATGAGTATCACAGCTTCAGATTATATCTTTGACATTGCAACGATGATCGTAGCAACCTTGCTTCTTGTTTTCATCACAGCAAACAAACTCTACAACAAATCAGCCGGTATCAGCCTCATCATTATCTTAGGACTCTTTTTAAACAATACAATACAAAGTATGTAAAATAATTATAAGGTCCAAGGAAAGACGCTACAAACTTTAAATATCATACAAGATGTGGGAAAGAAAACTTTTCACATCAATAGTATGGGTATTAGAGTTCTTCAGTTTTCATTAAAAATGCAGTATCATCAAGCAATTCATGAATAGTACTTTTCTCTTCTTCACTCAATGATACATCCTCAAGTAGATCCATCTTTCCTATAACATCCAATATACGTGCCTTAGCTGCGATATATGCATCCTTTCCTTCTGGACTCAATGCTTCTAATCTATTGTGGTTTTCTTTAGTCATATTATAACTCCTATTTTAAGATACCCCCATTATGCCAAAACTAAAATATGATACACATGGGTATGTTTTGCTAAGGATATGAAAAAAAATAATTCAATTAATTCTATTATATACCCTCAGCGATCATTACATCAGCAACTTTTTTGAAGCCAGCAATGTTCGCACCATCCATATAGTTTCCTTCAACACCAAACTCTTTAGCCGCATCAGAAATATTCTTACAAATATCCCACATTGTTTCTTTAAGTTTACTATCCACCTCTTCAAAACTCCATTTGGACATAGAGGCATTTTGACTCATTTCAAAATTACTTACTGCAACTCCACCTGCATTAGCTGCTTTAGCTGGCCCAAAGCTAATTTCACTATCCAATAATGCGGTGATCGCTTCTGGAGTAGATGGCATATTTGCTCCCTCCGTCACACTAACACAACCCTTTTTTATCAGATTTTTAGCATCGACCTCTGTCAATTCATTTTGTGTAGCACATGGGAAAGCGGCATAACATTCTATATTCCATACAGCATGCCCACCTTTAGGATATTCTGACACAGGAATATAAGTTGCTTCAGGATGTTTTTCAACATACTCTTCCAAAAATCCTCTACGGTTGAATTTCAAATCTTTCAAAAACTCTATATCTACACCTCTGGCATCATAGATCGTTCCTTTTGAGTCTGTACAAGTAACAGGGATGGCACCAATTTGATAAAGCTTTTCTATGGTATAAAGCGCCACATTCCCTGCACCACTTACAGTACATATCTTGCCTTCCAAGTTCTCTTTATTTTCTGTTTCCAGCATAGCTTCAGTAAAATAAACCACACCATAGCCTGTAGCCTCTGTACGTGCAAGAGAGCCTCCAAAGAATAGAGGTTTACCGGTTAAAACACCGTCAAAAGTCGAAGTGATCCTCTTGTATTCAGCAAAAAGGTATCCTACTTCTCGACCTCCTACCCCGATATCTCCAGCAGGTACATCTATTCGCGGACCGATATATTTGTGTAACTCTCTCATAAAAGCAGTACAGAATTTCATCACTTCAAAATCACTTTTTCCTTTTGGATCAAAGTCACTTCCCCCTTTACCTCCACCTATAGGAAGTCCTGTCAGTGCATTTTTAAGAATTTGTTCAAATCCTAAAAACTTCAAGATTCCTTCATTGACAGATGGGTGGAAACGGAGACCACCTTTATAGGGTCCAAGTGTATTGTTAAATTGAACTCTATAGCCAGTATTGACCCGAATTTCATTGTTGTCATCCAGCCATTCAACTTTAAATTTTATAATTCTGTCGGGATTAGCCAATCTTCTTATAATGTTATGTTTTGCATACTTTTCATCCGAAAGATAAAGTGGAGCTACCGACAATACAACCTCTTCGAGTGCCTGATAAAAAACATCATGCTCAATACGATGGCCTTCTATCAGTTTTTTTATCTCTTTTTTAATAAATTTATTCACTTCTTTTATATCTGAATTTTTATCTAATTTCATTTTATACCTTTAAAATATAATATATACGACACAACAAATGGTGCATATGATTCTAAAACATTAGCGCTTAATATTACCCTTCTAACATAAAATATAACATTTATTGCTATCGTGATATACAGTATTGTTAGATCAAAGGGGAAAACCTTATAAAGTTATATATTGAGCCACTTGCAGATTCCAACAAAAGTTTGATTATTAAGAGTGTAACGAAGAAAAAAAGCTGATTCTGATTTCAAAAAGTTATAATTTTTTACGACAAAAATCCACTATCAAAAAGAGTCGGCTTATGGAAAAAATCATACCTTCTCTTTCAAAAATGTCTTTATAGAGAACTATTTAAGTCAGACATTTTTCTTTTATAGCAGTATCGATTCCACAGCTATAGAGTTGAAAGAGAAGTCTGTAAAGAAAGAGAAACCCAAAGAGACAGAGCACAAACGAAAACAGGGAAGACCAAAAAAAGGTGAAATCGTACCTGCTAAAAAACAAACTATTTTACAACAGCAGGAGAATATGCAAAGTACAGAGGATATGTTATCTCTTGTGGCAACAAAGTGTGATACAAGTATCAAACAAAATTCAAAAGGGAACCGCCACGGATGGACAGGTGGGAAACTGCATATGAGTGTAATAGATGATGACATTCCTGTTACAGCCATATACTCTGCTGCATCAGTACACGACAGTTCATTGGCATTGCCACTCATTCAAGAAAGAAGCCAAAAAGTAAACTACATGTATGATCTGCAAGATGCAGCGTATGACAGCCGCATTATCAGAATCTACTCAGAAAAAGATAGCCATAGACCTATGATTGATATCAACCCTAAAAACTCAAAAGTACGCAAGGCACAAATTGCTTTGGCAAAAAGTGAAAAGAAAGTTTTAGGTTCCTTATTATTTTACTACTATAAGAAACATATGTCTAGCCACTTTTCGAAAATTGCTTTTTTATTACAAATTAAATATGTTGTGCAAAGAGAAAACACCTCCCAAGATCATATCTGAAACGAAAAAGCATTATGTGCCAAACTCATAGGTATAGGAAATGCTAATTTTTTCTACGCGTCCGTAATCATCATCAGATACAAATGCAAAGCTATTCATTGATTGTTTATCAGTAATACGGTAACTAATACCTATACCTCCCCAAGCACCTGAGTAACTGTTAGAACCTTTTGAGACACTCAAGACACTAAGTAAGGTCCACTGTTCAGTTAGCGGTCTTAATACAAATGCACCGATATATCCACCATCACTACTATTAGGTAGTAAGACATAATCATTTGTAAATGTTAGCTCTTCCCCCTCCACATAGTTTTCACCCTCATTATGGTTAAATCCTGCCATGGGAAAAATTTGCCATTTTCCAGTAGATACACCTAATGCACTTAACGGCACAAATGTACCTACACTATAACTATTCTTATATGCGTCACCATCATATTCTGTTCGGCTAAAGCCAAAGTTAACAATACCAAAATTAAATAACCATGAACCACCAAGACGCCATTCACTGCCATCTTCATTGATGCGTCCATTTATTTTACGGACAGAATCTAAACTTAGTGAACCTGAGAGGACAAATTCATCGTTATAACCAACCCCTAACTTAGTGACGACTTTCGTTGGATCGTCAGGATTCTTTTCTGTTGCATGAGTCAAAGTATTTAAGACCACTAAGCTGAGTGTTGATACCATTAAACGTTTAAAAAAATACATTTCCAAATTCTTCCTATTATATATTATGACTCTTAGTATAGTATTACAATCAATAGATGTCTAGCCATTTTTCGAAAATTTCAGTATATGTGCTGAAAAATTTAATGTGATCAAGGATTATTGTACCAGAGACGTAAAAATTAATATTGGTATACAAGTAAATCATCTGCACAATTTAATCATTCAATAGACATGAAGGAATGATGTTCGAGGGTCTTTCCCTAAACACTTTATAAAGTTTATGAAGATCTACAGCATGCAGTTAAAGCAATGAAAATGTTTTAGATATTGTAATGAAATAGGATTTTTCAAGTTTTGTGAAGCTTGCAAAACAGTATAAGCTACTCTTTGAAGTAGTAGTATCAGAGACATTAAACCTAACTCAATAATAATGATTGTCCTATATGAAAAACAAAAACCTTATAAAATATTCTATATAGGAGGTTTAATAATGTAAACCACACAAAACAAGTTATTCATTTCACAACTCTAGTTGTTTTACGTAACAACCTCCACTAATCTCTTCTGGGCTAAAGTCATAGCAAATCCTTTTTCATAGTAGGCTGCTTCATTTATAAATAATGTATAACGTGGCTCTCCCTCGTAAACTATGGTCTCATTTTCAAGTGTTAAAAATAGAGGATCACCTTTTTCAATGAGTGTAAAATCTCTATCTTGTCTATCTTGGTGTACCATGGCTACAATTTCACCTTCTTCATTACGTGGGTAGTCTATTAAAACTTCATGCTCATATATTTCTAACTCACTTGCTAATGCTAGTTTATCTCCACTATTCTCTTTTTCTACATAGTCTAGTAGATGATAGATCAGCGCTTCTGTTTTTAAAAACAGATCAGCTCTTAAAACACCTTGGGGTACAGCTCCGACTTCTATGGTAAATCCATGTGGAGCCATGGAGTCTACAAATGCATTCTCTATATCGCCTTGCCATCTGTAGACTTTTAACACTGGTTCCATCTTACAAAGGTAAGCAATGGCTCTCCATGTTATGGTACTTGAATTACTCACAACAATAGACAAGCCCATGTTTGCTGTGGTCGTATGTAGATCGACTATGAAATCTACATTAGGCTCTTGGCTTCCTTTTTCACCCAGCACGCTGTTTAACTCTTTTGCTAACTTTGCCTCATATGTATTTAGCGTATCATTAGCCAGATCATTTAAGCCAAAAGACCTATTTAAATCCTGATCAACATAACGCCTAACCTCTTTAATGGCTCTTTTATTCATCAGTTGGGTAATAGTCTCAAAGTTACTACGTTTTATTAATTCAGGATTGTTTTGCCATTTTTTAACAAGATACACTCCTGTTAACTCATTACCGTGTGTTCCACCTGTGATTGCAATTTTTTCTATCATTTATCTTGTCCTCATTTTATGACTTAACTATAGTACCTTTTTACTTTAAGCTACTGAAAGTTTTAGAGGTCAAATGACAATAACAGCTTTATTTAGACTACTTTTAGTTTACCTTGATAAAGTAGGGACAAAGTCATCAAGGAGATAAGATGGAAGAACTTCTCAATTTTAAACCCGAAGTTGGTATAAAAGTTTCCCTCTTTATAAGTGAGCCTAAACATGCTGGCGTTATTACCCAACAAGAAGCAGAAGATTTGGGTGCGAAACTATTTACGTACACCTATGGCAGCGAAGTTATAGGAGAACAAACAACATGGTACTGGGCAGTAAATGGTGAAGATGATACCATACTCTTAGCCCGTTATACCTACTTTGGACCACCTACTGGTATCGCTGTATATGATATGTTAGCCCTGTTATGTAATAATAAAACCGTTCATGCTGCTACCCTCATGACCTATAAAGGATTGGAACGTTTTCTTAGAGATAATCCCTCTACTCCTGCCCTTGCCCCTTGTGATAACTATGTCATCACCCTAGCCCTTGATTCTGTTTTAGAAGCTTCAAACGACTACTATGGTGTTGCCTTGGGACGTGAAGATTTGACCCTGCCTTGCAAAGATACACCTATGAGTCTGAGTTCCATAAAAAGAAGTATCACGCTTCATGACATTCAAACACTTAAAATACTGACACAGTACACTAAAGCTGGCACTACTGATGAACGTTGTCATGAGACACTTGAAACACTGTTGATAGACAACAAAAAGGTTATAGAAGTCAAAAAAGAGACAAGTGCTAAAATATCTGATATACCATTTCGAAAGATGGACGGCAAGGAAAAAATTATCGCTATTAACCAAGTCATAGATGGCTCTGTACGTGAGTTCCTCGTTATGGATGGAGGAGATGTAGAAATACTTGATGTCAAAGAAAATGGAGAAGACCTAGATATCTATATACGTTATTTAGGTGCATGTAATGGGTGTGCAAGTTCTAGTACAGGCACACTGTTTGCCATTGAAGCTGCACTCAAAGAGAAACTAGATGACAAAATACGGGTTTTACCTATTTAAACCCTTTTCAGGAGTTAAATTTCTTGTCTAAAGTCTTTTAGAGAAAATAATATACATTCAATGGTTTTTTTGTCAAATAAAAACTCTCATTACATTTAGAATTATTGGTTACTATAGGTGATGCATAAAAATACACAAATGGTTTATACCTATCACAATGAAACAAAACATTCACAACTACGCTACGCAAAGTCATTAGGCTATATGGACTGGGCTACACAACCAAATCCGTATCGTAACTACGCAGATACTAAAAAAACGACATTACCTCTTGCTTTTGAAAATAAAAGTTTGGAATATAGTCAAATATTTATACAAGCACAACAGAAAGAAAGAGTCATTACGCCTTTATCTTTAGCGTCGGTATCACAATTTTTTCAGTTTTCACTGGGACTTGCTGCCATAAAAGAGTATGAAGGACAATCATGGGCTTTAAGATGTAACGCCTCAAGTGGTAACTTACAACCTAGTGAAGCCTATATCATTTCTAAAGATATAGAGGGTATAGAAGATGGTCTTCATCACTATGCTCCGCTAGATCATAACCTTGAGTTACTCTCTAAAACAACCAGTAGTTTAGAGATACCCGCTCATAGTTTTCTAGTCTCTTTGTCTTCTATCGTTTGGAGAGAAGCTTGGAAATATGGTGAACGATCTTGGAGATATACGCAACTTGATTGTGGTCATGCACTCAAAGCATTAGAAGTTTCTGCTTTAATCTTAGGATGGAAAATAGATGTTATCAGTACCAAAGATACAGAACTTCAAAGTTTAATAGGTTTTGACCAAGTACATAGATATGTACCTGAAGAGCGAGAACTTTCCGATATGTTACTCTTGGTCACTTTAGATGACACGGTTCAGACTACAGATATAAATATCAATGCTTTAAGAAGTTCTTTGGAAGACACCTATGAAGGAAAAGCAAATCAATTAAGTCTGAACTGGCATAAATGGGACATCTTAGAAAAGATAGAAGATGCCACCTTAAGCGATGTGTTAGAGGTTAAAAAGTTTAAAAATGATATCTATGAAGAAAATCCTTACCGAAAAGTTTCAGGCCTAGCCAAAGATATCGTTTTAAATAGACGATCTGCACAAGCCATGAAAAAAGATGACTGTACCATTACAAAAAATGAGTTTGAAACCATCCTAGGTTCTATAAAGTCAAACAACTCACCCATCCACCTCGTTATATTTGTGCATAGCGTAGAAGAAGTAGACTCTGGACTCTATATCTTGATTAGAAATGATGCACATAAAGAAGACCTCAAAAGTTTACTAAAAGAGGTGTTTTCTTGGGAAAAGGTTGTTACTGATGCAGGAGAACTATACAAACTTGAAGATGGTGACATGAGACACATCTCACAAACTATATCGTGTACGCAAGCCATAGCAAGTGATGGAGCATTTACCTTAGGAATGTTAGCCCAATTTACAGAACAAATAGAAGAATTTGGTGCATCAAAATATAAAGAACTCTATTGGGAATGTGGTGCCATAGGACAACAGTTATACCTAGAGACCACTTCTCTAGATCTATCGGCTACTGGTATTGGGTGTTTTTTAGATGATATTTTACATGAACGCATAGGACTAAAAACAAATAAGTATCAAACACTTTATCATTTTACTGTTGGTCGTGGATTGGTTGATAACAGACTGAGTACTTTGAAGCCTTATTGGAATAGTGTAGGAAAATGGTAGCGTACCTGAGAAGTCAGTGATTCTCATCCCTTTAACCAATGACCAAGTAACACATTAACCACCGTTTCTGTTCGTAGGATCCTTTGTCCTAAACTAACAGATGTACAACCATGTTTACAAAGTAAGTCAACTTCATAGTCTATCCAACCGCCCTCTGCTCCTATGCATAGTACCTTTGGCATGTTATCTTTACCGCTAGTCTTGCACTTTGCATCATCAAGATATGATTTCCAGGATTGTGAAGCATAAGGATGGGCGATGACTGCATTGCCTTGCTCTTTATACCCCTTTTTATCTACTAATAACGCAGGAAATTCATCTTCAACAAATGGCTTAAAAAGTTTTTTCAACTCAACCTCTAGTGGGACTGTATCTATGGCTTGTTGTAACCCCTCAAAAACAAACTCATCTATACGGTTTAGTAATGGGCTTTGCCAGTAACTTTTTTGACTACGGTAACTATTTACAATAATAAGTTTATTGACACCAAGGGATGTCATATCCATGATCAATCTACGTAGCACTTTTGGACGTGGCAAAGCAAGAACAACTGTTAAATCAAGTTTAGCTGGTGGTTTTTTATCCAGTGTAACATCTCTAAGAAGTACTTCATTGTCATTGATTTGAGTGATGGTAGCCTTGCCTATGTACCCATCAATCTCACCTATGGTTAAACTATCGCCTACCTGAGATTTTAGTACCTCTTTTATATGCGTAACTTGTTGTGGGTCACTAATGCTTTTTGCATTTTTGGGTAATAAAATACAGTTCAAATTATAAAAATAAGACTCAGATGATAACGCATTGCTTATTCCTCTTAATAACCCCATAAATAGCAGGTTGTGATATATCTCGTACTTTAGCAAGCATATGCTGAGAATAGCCTTCTTTATAGGCTTTGCGTATAAGTTTATTTCTCTTTAGCATTATTGGACTATTTATTGAGAATCACCTATTTATAATTCTGTCTTTTCAGAGTATAGTATATGAGGAATTATAGTAGCATTGGCATCACCTGACCCCAATATCTTAAAGGAAGAAAAACTATAGATGTGTTACAATCATTTTATGGAAATAAATTTAAAAAAAATTGATGAAGCAATAGAAACTATTAATATAAATAAACAAAGTGTTCTTAGTAATTGTGCTTATGGTTCAATGAAAAGAAAAGAGCAAGAAATAGATAAGCTTATAGTAAGCCTAAGATCATTAAAAAATACAATCTTGAAGAATGAAAACCTTGAACCTGAAAATATTTCAGAACGTCTTGATAAACTTACAAAAAGACTAGAATTGATCATAAAGTAAAATTTATAAATAAGTAAAATGGACACTAGGGGTCAGGTGATGTAAGTTAGATTATTATTGTTTCGATATTCTTATATCCATTAGACTTTACGACGCCTAAAAAATACTATAAATGACAATATAAGCGTAACAAAAAATAAAGATGTTGCCACGCTTTTAACTATTGTAAATACACTTGATATAGTTACAATATTTTCTGCAATATCAGGAAAACTATTGAGCATTATAATTATTGTAGTATTTTCTAGGTAATCAAATACCCCAGCTATTATCGGTATAAATGCTATAAAATAGAACTTTGAGTCTATTGGAAGATAATGTTTAAATACCCAAGTAATAAGTAGAGCATATGAAACTGCGAATAACCCTGGGTATATGAAATCTAGTGGTAATTGTATAGATAAATATGCATTCCTACCCTCTGCTCCAAGGGAGGTTAACAGCTCTATAG
>JADGDL010000013.1 GCA_016744875.1 Sulfurovum sp. | reverse complement strand
ATTCGCAGCATCATCTTCATTGACCTCATTTACGAAGGTATAAGTAATACCGTCATTTGAAAAGATCGGATTACCAGCAGAATCAAGTGCTACAAGTTTTATCTGTACAATATCCTGTGTTGTTTCTGCATTAACTGCATCATTATCTTCATCTTCTATACCATTTATATCGTTACCCGCAGTTCCACTATCATCAATGATCAATGTATTCACAGGAGATGTATCTATCTGCACATCTTCATATCCACCTTCTGTAGGTGCATAACTAAGGTCTGTTATAGAGATAGTATATATCTCAGCATTATCTGACATATAATCATCGAAAGTATCTGTAGATATTACAGTTCCAAGAGTCACAGTCGGCTGTGCAGTATTGTTGTAATCTTCTGTACCATTCTCAGCTGTTTGTACCCTCGTACCTACAGCTGTTGTGTCAGCAAAAGTCAGATCTATCGTACCTACTTGCACATCAAGTTTTGTAGTAGGCGAAAATGTAGTCTCTCCTGGGCCAAATGCTATGGCCATATAATTACCAGGAGAGCCCTCGCGAACTATGTTATCAAAAGTATAGTTACCTGAAGCATCCAATATAGGATCTTCATTCTCATCTAATGCGACCAACTTAATGATCACTACTTCATCATCAGCTTCTGGACCATCTGGTTGTATGTTTGGTGTACCCTGGTTATCTGTTATCGTTCCGGTGATAACACTACCTTTATTAGATACTTTTTCAAAAGTATCATTAACATCTCTAATACCAGCAACAGATATAGTATATGATTCTACACCTTCTGCAAAGATATCATCTATCGTTGGGTTAGAAAATGAAGCAACATTGTTACCCGCAGCAGTACCAACTATAGTCACTTTACTGGTACCAGTAAAATCTTCTCCATTTATAGCAGGGTTAGCAGAATAACGTAGTGTTACTTCAATACTCTCTCCTGATTTTAGTAAAATAGGATTGCCACTGGCATCCACCAGTTGTACACCATGAGTGAGTGTTTCACCTTCTGTCACACTGTCACTCTTGATAAGTTGTACATAAATTGTATCGTCAACAGGGGAAATCACCTCTGGAGGTGTTGTAGTACTACCGGCATCTGTTATGGTTCCTACACCCTGAAGGTCTGATTGTTCAACATCAATATTTCCACTCACTGGAACAAGGTTCATTAGGAAATCTTCATTTCCCTCTTTATAGTAATCTTCTGTGATCTTTACAGTAATCGTTGTGGTTAAAGTACCACCTTTAATTACGCCTCTGCCAGATACTCCTGTATAGTCCACACCTTCTCGGGCATCTATAGGTACAAGATCTGAAGAGTAGTAATCAAAAACAACATCTGAACCTGTTACTTTACTTAAGGTCACAGTAAAGGTCATCGTTCCATCATCTTCACTGACTATACGATCATTTATCGTTATAAAAGGTGGTCTGTCACCTCCATGAATATGATAAAATGCGTCATCTTTTTCTATATCATCAGAAAATGGATTTTTTCTAAGTGGGGCATTAATATCTTTTTCATGCTTATGTTCATCTCTGACCAAGCCATCATTTTCAAGAAAGAAATCGGCATCTACAAGGGAGGCCTCTATATTATGTATGGAACTATGACTATGGATTATATCTTCATGATGAGTAGTCTTAGGATTATCAGGTTCAGTATCATCCTTTCCAGAAAGTTCAGTCTCAACAGTAGCTTCTTTATTGTTTGCATCTAATTCATTAACTTTTTCTGTTTGTATTGAGTCTAAGATCTTACTTCCCTCTTCATCAACCAAAATCTCGCCACTAAAAATAGGATCACCAGGGTTTATTTCACGTACATTTCCAGCTGTGTCCTTCGCAAAGAATGTGCCTTCAAGATTTTTTAAATATCCAATAATTTTTTTCATTTACTTTCTCCTACTACTTTAAGTATTGATATCATCTTATAAAGCATATCCTTTACTTTATGAGATGATATGCGCATTTTTAAGATATTATTTTCTTAAAAATGCTTAATATATTTTTTAATTACTAGTAAATTACTACATCCACACGGTTATTAAGTGCTCTACCCTCTGAAGTTGCTTCAGTTGATACGGGGTCTGCATCCATTCTATTTTCATTATAAATTTTTGCTGCTGGAACATTATTATTTTGAAGATACTCATAGACAACATGGAGACGATCATTTACAGTTTTGGTTGAAGACATAGTACTGGATCCAAGATTCTGCCAAAACTCTGCCCATGCACTAAGTTTGACACTGTGAGAAGCATCAAAGGCCTCTGAACTATGTCCCATAATACTTATATATTGAATTCTCTGTGTCTGGGATAGTATTGAGTGAAGTTTATCCTGTGATGCTTTTGTCATACCATTTTCATCAAAATAAACTGAAGTATGAGCAAATGCTTTTTTGCCTATCAATGTATTGCTGTTTAAGGTGTTCGTAATTCCAGTATCAATATTTTTTGATGTAGTGTAAAGTTCTGAAGCTAAAGCAAAAGTACTTGTTATCAAAGTGGTCATTAATATTTTTTTCATCATCTTTTATCCCTTAAAATGTAAATTTCTGGTCACATCCGAAAGGATATACACCACTTTTATCTGCAGAATTAGCACAATTGTCTTTATTACTGACAATACCATCTCTATCACGATCATAACTGATAGGCAGTGTATCTTGCACTGGACGTTCTCCATTGGTATTGATACCTACTCTATGATAATACGCTTCCACATCTCCCATGATAGAGGCAACTGTTAAGCCCATAGCATCAAGAATTCTATATTTTGAAAGTAGTAGACTGAATTTAGTACTGGCTAATTCATCTTTTGCACGTTTAAGATCATTTTCTGCTGAAAGAAGGTCAAGTAGCGAACGTTCCCCTAGGTCATACTCTTTTGAATAAAGTTTAAGAGTATCTGCACTCTGTTGATTATAACTGTTTAAAAAAGGCATTTGATCAAGAGCCAATTCATATGCACCCCAAGAGAGATCCATACCTTCAACCACTTGACGCTTAAGATCATTAGTGACTTCAACCTCTTGACTAAGCTTACTTAATTTGTTTCTCTTAGCTGCTTCATCTGCACCACCGTTAAGGAGGTTGTAACTTAGAACGAACATACCTTGTACACGATCATCTTTGCCTTGGAATTCACTAAAATTATCATTATAGTTTCCTGACACTTCAAAATCTACTTTTGGGAAGAATGGGCTGCTACTCTCTTTGTAAAGAGCTTCTGCACCTTTAATGTTGTATTTACCTACCAATAATGAAGGATTATACTCCAATGCATACATAGTTGCATCTTCTAAGCTGCGAGGCAACGTCAGATCAAAATGAACTTTTTGCATGTCATTCATAGAGATAAGATAGCCAGTTACTCTTCTGAAGTTGAACATAGCTGTAGCAAGCCTGTTCTTCTGTACCATCATGTTTGATTTTGCAAGAGAAAGAGAAGATAATATTTTACTAACTTCGGAACGTGTTGTTAATCCTGCTTCAAAAGCTTTACGTACTTTTTCATACAACTTTTCATTATGATCAACATTCACCTTAGAATTGTTAAGCAGTTCCTGTTCTTTAAAAAGATCAAGATAAACTTTAATAGACTGTAAAGTCACATCATTTGCTTTTTCCAGGTAACTGTATGAAGCTGCAAGTGTTCTCATCTTTTGATAATTTACTTGTTCCTGGGTACTGAAACCATCAAAAAGATTTTGTCTAAGAATAAGAGAGTTTTGAAAAACATCATAGGTATCTTCTGCGACATCACCTGAGATACGTCCTGTATATTTTTTTCCTGCTGAAATTTGCAGGTCTAATGTAGGGTAGTAACCTGCTTCTGCAATGTCTACCTCTTCTCTTGTAGCATTATAGTTTTTTAATCTTTCCATAACAACGGGATTACTATCTAAAACATTACTTACAACTGTTTTTAGAGATGTAGCTTGTACATTACTTATACTTAATAAGCATATTGCGGGGATTAATAGGGGTTTTATATTCACGGGCGTCTCCTTGCCTTGTTTTGTTTTTATATATTTAAATAATCAACAAATATATTAATTTGGCCATTAAATCGTAATATATCATTTAATAAGATGATAGGTCTGTAGGAATTTTCCTATAGCAACGTTATACACTTACAAATAATTATTAAGCAATCTAAAGTCTTTAATACATTTTTAGCAACTCAGCGGTCTTTATAAAAAGATCTGTAGCTTTCCGTCCTATCCTCACGGGTAGTTTGGCTTTTTTAAAACTTCATTGTTAAAATTGAAAAAATTATAGCATACGAATGTCACTCAAATGTTTTAGAAATCATTGATAACATTTATCTTTCTGTAAAGGTATATTGTTTAGCCTTTAAAATCGGTTTCAATATATAATCCATGACACTCTTTTTCCCTGTCATAATGTCTATATTTACTGTCATACCTGGGATAATTTTTAACGGTTTTTCACTGGTACCTAAATGATTCTTTTTTGTTTTAACATGAATAGTATAAAAAGCATTTTCTTTTTTATCTTTCTGTGTATCTGCACTGATATGCACAACCTCACCTTCTAAACTTCCATAGATAGCAAAATCATAAGCAGAAAATTTTACTATTGCTTTTTGACCAGGATACACAAAAGCGATATCAGAAGGTTTTATTTTCACTTCTATCCAGAGCATTTCATCCGTAGGTACGATCTCTATTATGTCTTCACCAGGCTTGATCACTCCACCTATAGTTTGTATAAATAATTTTTGAACCACACCTTTTATAGGAGACTTGATAGTGGTTCTTTCAACTTGATCGTCTAAAGCCTGAAAACTCTCTTTGACCCTCATCACTTCTGCTGTCACTTCATTCAGTTCTTCTTTTGCTTCATTTTGGAAATTTATTTTTGCTTCTTCTATAGTATTGACAGTCTCACTGATGCCCGCTTCAATTCTAGGAATAGCATTTTTAGCACTGCCTAATTCCTCTGTCACACCACTCTGTTCTCTCTGCAATTTCATAAAAGTTACCTTAGACTTTACACCTTGTTCTACCATAGGTTCCATCATCCTTACTTCTTCATCGATCAGTAACACCATACGTTCTAAGTGAATGATCTTTTCTGTTAATTCTTTCAGTTCCTGCTCTTTCTGTGTACGTTTGTTTTCCAACCCAGCAATTTTAATATTGAGTTGATTTTGTCTACTCTCGTAAAGTGACCGTTCATTTTGTATAAATACCGGTATGGTATTTGCTATCTCATCTGAAACATCAAACAGTTTTCCTTGTGACTCTGCCTTAAGACGGATCATTTTTGCTTTTAATTCTAGCTCTTTAATGTTTGTTGAACCTCTTTGCGCTTCAAATTTAAGATTATCTATTTTTAATAGCTTTTGTCCTTTTTCAACTGTATCACCGATCTTCACATAGATCTTTTTAACAATACCGCCTTCCAAATTCTGAACCATCTGATTTTCACCACTTGGTACAACTTCACCCTCTCCTCTTGTGATCTCATCGATCTGTGTCAATGATGCCCAGAGTATAAAAAGGAATACTGTAAAAACCCAAAAGTACAACACCCATCGTGCTCTAATAGGTGTATGTTCTGCTACAGCTGAACTAAGACTGTTCACAAATTCATGATCTTCTTTTGAAAGTTTAGGCTTCATCTGTCTTCCCCTCTATAGTCTTTCCCTTCAGGGCTTTGATCACTTGTTCTCGTTTTCCATCTAAATGTACACCACCCTCATGCATTACAATAACACGTTCTGTAAGCGCAAGTAACCCAAGTTTTTGTGTCACAAGAATCAATGTTCTTTTTTCAAAAGTCTTCTCAAACTGTAACATGAGTTGGGATTCACTCAATTGATCCAGTGCATTTGTCGGTTCATCAAGTAACATTAACGGCGCATCAGATATCAATGCCCGTGCGATTCCGACACTTTGTCTTTGTCCTCCAGAGAGTCCTTGTCCACGTTCTCCAATTGGCATATTGTATCCGGAGGGATGCCTTCTGACAAATTCATCTACACCACTTAAATGAGCAACTTCAAGTAACTTCTCATCACTGATACGAGGTGCACGATTTAAAATATTCTCTTTTATCGTACCTCTAAAGAGTGCTATATCCTGACTGACATACCCTATATATTTACGTAATCTTGCAGGATCGATCTGTACAATATCTACATCGTCTATAAGAATGGATCCTTCATCAGGATCATATAGTTTAAGGATCAGTTTTTCTATCGTACTTTTTCCTGACCCTATCCTACCTATAATACCGACATGTTCACCTGGATTAATGACAAAAGAGACATCTTTGAGTGCTGGAACTTCAGTTTCAGGATAAGAAAAAGTGACATTTTTAAATTCGATCTTTCCTTTAAACCCTTCTCTTTCTATAAAATGCTGATCAGAAAGTCTCTCCATTGGTTGTGATGTTATCGTATTGATCACATCATAAGCAGATCTGGCATCACTGTAATTTGTAAGAAGTGCTGCCACTTGTCCCATAGGAGCAACTGTACGGGATGCCAAGATAACAACACCGATCAAACCACCCATTGTCAATTCAAGTTCTTTTATCAAGTATACGCCATAAATAACGATCAATACCGTATTGAGTTGTACTAAAAACCCTGTGACTGTAGGAACAGTGGCAGATATCATACGTGATCTAAGACTCTTTTGTGCTATCTCTCCTACACTTTCTTCCCAGTTCCACTGAGTATGCCCTGTCATTCCCTGTGTTTTGATCGTTTCTATATTGTTAAGTGTTTCGATCAAAATACCATTTTTCTTTGCAGAAGCTTCATGCGTACTTTCAATACTCTCTTTGAGCGGTTCTTTTATCATCCATGCATAAATCAAGATGAGTAACATCATCACTATAGGGATGAGCACTATAGCACCACCAATATAATAGATGACAAGTAAAAAGATCACAGCAAAAGGAAGATCAATGACCAGTGCCATCGTAGAATTGGTTAAAAAAGATCGGATCGCATCAAAATCCCGTATGTTACTGGCAAAAGAACCTACAGATTTAGGATGCATAGCTATTTTAAGATCAAGGACCTTTTCAAAGATAAGAGATGACATCACTACATCACTCTTTTTTGCAGCAATTTCAAGCATCTGTGTACGAAAAAACTTCAAAAATCCATCCAAGATATAGACGATGATCACACCTATGGCAAAAACCGTTAATGTCTCTGTGGCATTGTTTGGGATGACTCTGTCATATACATTCATAGTAAAGAGTGGAGAAGCAAGTACAAAAAGGTTTACCAACAGTGAAGCAAGTAACACATCTTTATAGATAGGTAGAGAGAGTTTCAGTGTATCCCAAAACCAATGCTTTTTATGCTGTTTATGCACAAAACTTGTCTGTTCCTCTTTGGCTATCTCTTCTTTCAATAAAAAGGCATACCCGAGATACTCTTCATCAAGATTCTCTACTTCAATCCACTCTTCAAGTATCGTATCGCCATGATATATTACTTTTACACTTTTCCTATCATCACTAAAGGCTTCTAAGATACAAGACTGTCCGTGTGCTAAAAGTAGGATCATAGGTAAATGTAATTCAAGTATGGTGGAAAGCTCTCTATTTACTAAAGAGCTTTTAAATCCTGCACGTTTTGCTGCTCTGGAAAAAAGTATATTTGCCTGAGAAAACGAAAGAAGATCTGGGATATCAGTATCTAATGAAGCAGGTAACCCTGTAGTTAAAGCTTCAAAAGAGATAGCTTTTGCATATCTGCTTGAAAACAAACTCAGGGTTTGTAATAAGATATCTGAACGCATTTTATTTATATTTTCCATTAACAAACCTATATATTCGGTACATTCTTCAAATAGAATTCTCCAGCTAACCAGAGGGTTCTGTATTTTGAAAAAATCAGTATAGCATATAGAGACTTCACATCCTTATGAAATTCTTTAAGTCAATAATCTAATAGTATAGAAGTCAGCATAAAAGCTGTATACCAATTAGTAATACACAGAGGTTACATAAAATTTACGCTACTATACTTTTATGAATTACACCATAGCCCCAGAATTTATTCCCATTATTGATAACATAGAAACACACCTTGTAGGTAAAAGAGAAACTATAGCACTCTCTTTAGCCACTTTTTTTGCAGGAGGACATTTACTCTTGGAAGACATTCCCGGTGTAGGTAAGACCACACTGGCAAAACACCTGGCACAAATACTTGGACTTGATTTTGGCCGTATACAGTTTACTTCTGACCTGCTTCCTTCTGATATCCTTGGAGTAAACTACTACAACCAAAAAGAGGGGAACTTTGTCTTTAAAAAAGGTCCGATATTTAGCTCTTTTCTTTTAGCTGATGAGATAAACCGCTCTATGCCCAAAACACAGTCTGCCCTGCTCCAAGCCATGGAAGAAGGTATTGTAACCATAGATACGACACCTTATACACTCCCTCAACCTTTCTTTGTTATAGGTACACAAAACCCGCACGAGGAAGTAGGAACATTTCCTCTTCCCGACTCCCAGTTAGACCGTTTCATGTGCTCTTTTGGTATCGGATATCCTGATAAAGTGTCTGAACGTTCCATACTTAAAGGTGAGACCAAACATCTTGAAAAATCATTAAACCCACGCTTAACACCTCAAGAGATAGAAAACTATATGAAGAAAGCCTCTAAGGTACTCTTGAGCGATACACTTCTGGACTTTCTTCAAGACATCATTGCATTCACCAGAGAGAGTGGTCTCTTTGAATATGGGATTTCTACACGTGGGGCTTTAGCGCTAACAGCGATGGTTAAATCCTGGGCGATGTTGCAAGGAAGAACCTATGCAACTGCAGATGATGTTCAAATGGTAACAGGCATCGTTTGTAGACACCGTTTACGTTTTAAAGAGGGTAATACAACTAAATTACGAATAGAACATGAAATCTTTACGCACATTCATTCAGATACATAGGAGTATCAAACAAGGTGCTACCATCTTTAGTTTGATGGTTGTCATTATGCTCTTTGGGCTTTTTATGGAAGCTTATATGCATGACTTCAACCTGGTCTATATCACCCTCTTCTTTGTCTTTTCTCTTGCATTTTCAGCCGCTCCCATAGGTGTACTTAATTTAGGGCGCTTACAAAGCACTTTTGTATCTTCAGGACGTCTTTTTGCTCACCAGGAAGGGCATATATCACTCAATATTTATAACAGTTCGACTACAAGTTCATGGTCGATCGTAGTACATGGAACTGATGTGGAAGTTCCGCTGAACTATATAAAAGGCGAAAGCACAAGTATCATCCATCTTCCTTATATTCCAGAAAAACGTGGTACTTTCACTTATGAAAATGTTTACCTGGAAAGTAAATATCCACTCTCAACTGCACGCTTAAAACTGCCGATAAAAGAGTCATATGAAGGACTGATCTACCCTGAACCTAAAGGAAAATCACTTGCTTCTTTTTTAAGTGAAGAGGAAACACACTACGGAGAAGAGAAGGAGTTTGACGGGCTCAAGGAATACGATGGTTCACAAAGACTTTCTCATATACACTGGGCATCAGTTGCAAAAGGAGAGTTATCGGTCAAAACATTTACTAAAGAAACAGAAACACCCAACCTGGTATTTGATTTTCATAAAGCGGGAAATGATGATGAGAGTAGACTTTCACAACTTACACTTTGGGTACTTGAATGTGAGAAAAAACACTTAAAATTTGCCATTGTGCTCCCACATAAATACCTTAATTCTGCAAAGGAGAGTATAGATGACATTCTTAAAACCCTTGCAAGATACTAAACTTTCTCCTTTAAATCTTTTAGATATGGCTTATATCATTGTTCTCATGCCTTTATTACTCACTTTAAAAGCTCCTATGCTTGCATTTGCTTTTGTTGTTGTACTTATTCTTTTTTTTAAAAAAGAACCTGCCAATAATCTATTAGTTCTTTTTATCTTTGTTCTTGGTATTTTAACAGTCTATCTTTCCTTATATGGAGCATTTTCTTTTAGGGGACTTTCACGGTTAAAGCTCTTTCTTGAACTCCTTGTTTATATACTTCTCATGGTTGTTTCTATGCAAAGACTGACACAGAAGATAAACATCTACCTTCTCATCTCTCCATTTTTATTTTTAGCACTCTCCTTGTTCTTTTATCATGGTATGTTCATGCTTGTTTATGTAGTATTTGAGATCTTTTTTCTACTTTGGATGATACTTGCTCATCGTATGGATGGAGATCTCTTGGAAAGTTTTCGCTCCTCTATGGTGATGTTCATGTACTCTTTACCTTGGGTTGTGGTACTTTTCATCTTTTTCCCCCGCATCTCTTTTGAACATGCCAACTATGGATTTAAGGGTGAAAATATTCAGCGTATGGGACATGATGGGACGATGCATATTGACTCAAAAGCCTTGCTTGTTCCTTCAGATCGTATCGTCATGGAAGTGGGTTTTGATGACAAGGTTCCGACATCAGATCAGCTCTATTTTAGAGGGAGCACACTCTATGTGGATAAAAAGAAGCACTGGGAAGCACTGCCACATCATATAAAAAGAGAAAGTAAATTTTTCTATGCAACAAAAGGTGAAAAAGTAAGCTATAAGGTCACGCTATACCCTACACAAAAAAAATGGATATACCTACTCGATATGCCTTCTAGAGCTGTTGATGAGAGTACTTTGGACCCAGACCTTGTAAGTATGGTTGAAGATCCCATCAAAGAACCTTTACACTACGCAGCAAGTTCATCACTGAGTAATACATTTCATGACGTTTTGAATGATGCAGTCTATGAAGCTTCCACTTCCTTTTATGTCCAAAGTAATCCTAAAAGCTATAAAGTTGCAAAAGAGATCAAAGAGACCTTTCCTACAATTCAAAAAAGAGCTGCTGCCATCATACAGTTTTTTAAAACACAAAATCTCACCTATACTTTGAAGCCTGAACTACTTGATATTAACAACAGTACGGACAGTTTCCTCTTTGAGAAACGTAAAGGTTACTGTGTACATTTTGCTTCTTCCTTTGTCACTATGTCTCGCATGGCAGATATACCTTCTCGTATCGTAACAGGTTATAAAGCAGACCTTTCCAATGCTCTAAAAAACTACATAGCAGTTAAAGAAAAAGATGCACATGCTTGGGCTGAATTGTACATCGATGGACAATGGGTAAGAGTAGAAACCACGTCCACTGCCTCAAGTATAGAAGCTGAGTCTCTGGCACAACTTAGTGCAGGTGCAAAAAATGAGAACAAAATACTTCAAAAGATAAACCTCTATCTTATGTACACCAAATATCAGGTAGAGACATGGATACTCTATTACTCTCACATCAGACAACTCCAACTTTTAGCCTATGCCAAAGACAACCCAAGATTCGTTGCGACCTTTGTTTTTTCCCTTATTATACTTGTGCTGTTTACATTTATTATCATTTCATATTTTAAAAGACCAACTTACACTTCTGAAGCTATAGCAATTCTACAACCACTTTTAAAACGGATGAAAAAAGAAGGATATACAAGAAATAAAGAGGAGACATTACACTACTACTTCACACGTTATTTGCAAGAAAATCCACAAATGGACATTATAAAGGAGATAGACAAACTTTATGAACAACTCTCTTATGGAGGAGATACCACTAAAGCATCTAAAGATAAACTTAAAAAACTGGTCAAAAAACTCTCATAAAAAAACAGTTAACTTTACCTAGCTATAGTTTTAAAAAGCAACCTCTTAGATGTTTTTAAATAAAATAATGAACTTAATTCTACGTCCATTTTAACGAAAGAGTATTATGATTAAAAAAAGTAAAAAAGTTATCGTTGCCGGGATCGCCTCGACTTTAACTGCTGCCTACCTGTTCGGATCTTTTGCGCAAGCCAAAGACCCAAATGAAAAAGCCTACCAACCATCCTCTGCTAAAGAAAAACTTGAAGCCTACATTAAATTTACACAGATATTAAATGTCATTGAAAGTCAGTATGTCGATGATGTAAACACCACTGACCTTGTTGATAAAGCACTTGAAGGACTCTTAAGTAATCTTGACTCCCATTCTTCCTTTATGAATACAAAGGAATACAAAGACCTTAATGTACAAACCAAAGGTGAATTTGGTGGACTGGGTATCTCTATAGGTATGAAAGAAGGTGCGCTCACTGTCATCGCTCCCATAGATGGTACACCTGCCTTTAGAGCCGGGGTGAAAGCTGGAGACATCATCTTAAAGATCAATGAAGTAGCCACCATTGGGATGAATATTGATGATTCTGTAAAGCTTATGAGGGGAAAACCAGGCACATCTTTGGTATTAACCATTATCAGAAAGAAAGAGCCTAAACCTCTTGAGATCAAGATCACCAGAGACATCATCAAAATACAGTCTGTCTATGCCAAAAATATTGAAGACACCATTCTCTATCTTCATGTCACTTCTTTTGATCAGAAAGTAGTTTCTGGACTCAAAGAAGCTATAGCTGAGCATAATAACACAAAAGGAATTATTTTAGATCTTAGAAATAATCCTGGTGGTCTGTTAGATCAAGCTGTTGGTGTTGTAGATCTTTTTGTAGAAGAAGGGACCATTGTTAGTCAAAAAGGTAAACTCAAAAGTGAGAACATCCACTATGATGCCACAGAAAAAGAAAGTGATACACATACACCTATTGTAACACTCATAAACGGCGGTTCTGCGTCGGCTTCTGAGATCGTTTCAGGTGCACTTCAAGACTTTAACCGTTCTGTGGTTGTTGGTGAAAAAACATTTGGAAAGGGTTCTGTACAAGTTGTAATGCCAGTAGGTACAGATGAAGCGCTCAAGCTCACTGTAGCACGATACTACCTTCCAAGCGGACGAACTATACAGGCACTTGGTGTGACACCAGACATCACTGTACACCTCGGTAAGATCGAATACATTGACGACCCTGTGCTCATTAAAGAGAGAGACCTCAAAAAACACTTACAGAATGAACTGGAAAAGATAGATGGCAATACAACGAAAGTTGTAGATACAAACAGTTCAGAAGAAAATAACGAAACAAAAATAGATGACACTGTCATTACTGAAGAACAACTCTACAAAGATGCACAGCTTAAATCTGCTGTAGATATTTTAAAAGCATTGATCATCACAAGTAAAGGAAAAAAATAATGACTACAGATACACTTGTAAAACAATCCCTCGTTTATGAAGGAAAAGCAAAGAAGATCTGGACAACTGAATATCCAGATCTTTATATCTCAGAGTTTAAAGATGACCTTACAGCTTTTAATGGTGAAAAAAAATCAACTGAAGAAGGTAAAGGGGCTCTCAATAACAAAATCTCTACAGAGCTTTTTAAGTACCTTAATAAAAAAGGGGTATCTACACATTTTGTTGAAATGTTAGATGAAAACCATATGCTTCATAAAAAAGCAGATGTTATTTACATCGAAGTTATTGTTAGAAACATTGCGACAGGAAGTTTAAGCAGAAACCTTGGTATCGAAGACGGAACGATACTTCCTTTTACACTGGTAGAGTTTGATTACAAAAATGATGCACTTGGTGATCCTAAGCTCAATGATCAGCACTGTATCATCCTCGACCTCGTAAGAAGTACGGCAGAGCTTGACTATATACGTTTCATGGCAAGGAAGATCAATGATCTTCTTAGAGATTTTTATGCCAAGCGCAACCTCACTCTAGTGGACTTCAAACTCGAGTTTGGTAAAGATGTTCACGGGAACATCATCCTTATCGATGAGCTAAGTCCGGATAACTTCAGACTTTGGGATTCTGAGAGTGGCGAGAAAATGGATAAAGACAGATTTAGAGAAGGTTTAGGTGGACTTAAAGTCGCTTATGAAGAAGTATTAAATAGAATTTTGGGAGACAAATAATGACAGCAACAGTGAACGTATTTTTAAAAAATGGTGTATTAGACCCTCAGGGAAAAGCAGCACACCACGCACTAGACTCTTTAGGTTTTGAAGGTGTAAATGATGTGCGTATCGGAAAACAGATCATTATGGATGTAGATGCAAATGATAAAGCTGAAGCTGAAGCTAAAGTGACTGAAATGTGTGAAACACTGCTTGCAAATACAGTCATTGAAGACTACAACATCGAGATCAATTAGTCATGAAAGTAGCAATATTAAGATTTCCGGGAACAAACTGTGAGTTTGATACCCAGTATGCTTTTGAAAAGCTTGGACATACTACAGAGCTTATATGGCATGAAGATGAGCTTCTTCCTGATGGTATCGACCTGGTAGTTGTACCTGGTGGATTCTCTTATGGTGATTACCTTCGTTCAGGTTCCATAGCAAGGTTTGCACCTATCATGAAGGCTGTAACAAATTATGCAAATAATGGCGGTAAAGTACTTGGTATCTGTAACGGGTTTCAGATCCTTACAGAAGCAGGACTACTTCCTGGAGCATTGAAACGTAATAACAACCTGCATTTCATCTCTAAACACCAAAATCTTTGTGTGATCAATAATGACAATGCCTTTTTAAATCTATGTGAGAATGGTGAAGTACTTAACATTCCTATAGCACATGCAGATGGGAATTACTACATCGATGATGAAGGGTTTAAAGAGATCGAAGCCAATGGTCAGATCCTTCTTCGTTATTCTGATGAAAATGGTTCTCCTGTGGTTGTAAACGGTTCTGTAACTTCAATCGCCGGTGTATGTAATAAAAATAAAAATGTATTTGGTCTTATGCCCCACCCTGAACGTGCTTTAGAAGCGATACTTGGTTCAGAAGATGGTATTCGTATGCTAAAAGGTTTTAACGCCTAATGAAATACTTACGCTCTTTTTGGCTCATCATAGGATTTTTATTCGCCTTTAGCACACTTCTGAGTGCACAAGAGACGTTCAAATACTCTTATATGCCTAAAAAAGTGTATGAGAATCAACTCTTTCCTGTCACAGTCATCGGTATAGGAAACGATGGTTCAAGTCAACCGCAATTCAACTTTGATCCATCAAGTAAGATCCGACCACTTTTTGATCAACCGCTTATCGTACAAAACGGTAATGACAGTTTTTATACTTTTTACTTTAAAGCTTCTAAAGATGATATACGTATTCCCTCACTTTATATCAATTCTTCTTTTACAGAAACTTCTTTGAATGCAAAAACGATCTTCATCAAGTCTTTAGTAAAACGAAATGATTTTTCTAACGTACTTGCTGCAGATATGAAGATAAAAAATTCTCAAGTCTCCAACTATGATGAAAAAAGCCACATCGTCACACTCTCTATAGAAGCATTTGAAGCCAATATAGAAGATATGGACTTAAACAATACACAAGAGTCAGGTGTTGAGCATGTCTTACGTGAATTTGCCAAAGTAGAAGCAGAATTCTTTGTTGTTCTTCCGGTAAAAGAAGATGTACTCAAATTCACCTACTTCAATACAATCAAAAAACAGTATGTTTTTCTGGAAGTTCCAGTGGTTCTTGAAGACTCTACTGTCACAACACAGTCAAATCTAAACCCAAAAGAAGACAGTTTTGAGAAGCTTAAAAAATACACTTTTATGAGTTTGGTCGGCTTCTTTTTTCTAATGTTCCTATTTAGAAGAGACTTTTTCTATTTAGTACTTGGAGTCATCTCACTTATCACACTTTTAACCTTATACATACCGCATAAAAAGGTCTGTATCACACAGGGAGCTTCTCTTTACATACTGCCTAGTGAGACAAGTACGATCAGCACTAACGTAGACAAGGAACTCGAAACCATGTTACTGGGAGAACATACAGGCTACAAAAAAGTAGAATACAAAGAAGGAATTATAGGATGGATAAAAAATGAAGATCTTTGCAAGCCTTAGATTTTACTGGGGTGCTTTTATCATCTCATTCAATACTGCTGTCTTTATGATACCTGCCCTTATGCTTTTTGGAAAGCGTAAAGGGACCATCGTTCACCATATCAACCGTTTAACACTTTTTATGATGGGTGGTAAACTTGAACAGGCTGGTATCATGGATACATCTGTGGATCTGTATGTGATGAACCACCAAGGTATCGTGGATATCATTGGACTTGAAGCACTGCAGAACAATCACCTCAGATGGGTAGCCAAAAAAGAGCTTTTTGAGGCACCTTGGTTTGGGAATCTTTTACGTCATGGTGAGATGATCTCACTTGACAGAAGCAATAAAGCAGGTCTTATCAAACTTATTAAAGATGTAAAAGAATCTAGAGAAGTGTATCATCGTGCAGTAGCCATATTTCCTGAAGGTACAAGGGCAGATGACCAACCTCTTCTAAACTTTAAGCAAGGCACAAACCTTATAGCTAAAAAATTAGAACTTCGTGTTCAGCCCATCGTTATAACTGGTAGTAAATGGGTACTCAATGAACACATTAAAACAGGACATAATGGTACAGTGAAATATGAGTTTTTACCAGCTTTTAATGTAAAAAGTGATGATAAAGAATGGTTTGATACAGTAAGAGTAGATATGCAAAAGGTTATTGATGATGAGTTTAACAACAATCATCGCAGTCGCTAGTGGTGGTGCTATCGGTGCAACACTTAGACTGTTCATAAACGGTTTCACCAATAAACATTTAGCACATGCTTTACCTCTAGGGACATTGGCAGTTAACCTCATAGGTTCTTTGCTTATTGGTATGCTTTTTGCCTATTTTCACTTCAATACCACCCTTTCTCCTCATATCAAAACATTTTTGGTTACGGGAATTTTGGGTGCATTGACCACCTACTCTACTTTTGCCATAGAGAGCTTCTTTTTACTTGAAGCAGGACATTACGGACACGCTTTTGCCAACATGGCACTTAACCTTTTTGGTACTATCCTTTTTGCAGGGATCGGGTACTTTTTCATTATGCAAATATCAAAATAATTAGGAATATAAATTGTTAACACTTAGTATGGAAATAGAAAAACACATTAAAAAGCTTGTAAATCCGCTGAAAGATGAAGATGCATTACTTGAATCACTTAAAATAAAACTCACCAAAAAAGAGTTAAAGCTTCTAAAGGCATGGGCTGAAGGCACAGATATCAACGAAGTGCAGACACAATTAAATCTAGATGAAGAACGTTATGGTGAGCTATCAGCAAAACTCATTAAAAAGCTTAACCAAGAAAAGATCAAACAGGCGATCTGTATTTAAACTGTCACTACACACTCATCTGTAAAATTTTAGATATCATAGTATATGAAAAAAATACTATTGATACTCGTTCATACATTATTATTTGCTTCATCTCCTGATGAAGGTCTAAAAACGTATCAGGAAAAATATAGTGTATGCCATGGTAAAACTAACTATCAAATAGCTAACTGCCTACTAAACGGTAACTTAAACTATGCCAGATTTAGGGGTGATAGAAATGCCTATAAGAAGATCCATTCAAATAAAATACATAATGCCCTGAAGAATGGGAATGTATATCATAATGTGATGGATCTCATTCCACAAACAAAAAGATACATAAAATTAAAAGCTTATGCAGACTACCTTTATACTATCATCAATGAATACACACCACCCCAGTTCAAAGGTAATGAAGAAGAAGATACAGTACGTATCAAAAAGGTTTTTAATCTACTGCAAAATGCTGATTTAGATGAAAATGCTGAGATAACTCCAGAATTTGATGCGGCCCTACTTACATACCAGAGAAGACATGGATTAACAGAAGACGGAGACATCGGTCCAAAAACAAAAAAATCCTTAAAAATATCCATCTCCAAGATCATTAAAAAAGTACAAAAAAACTTAACTTTGGAAAGAGTTTCGTCACCCAAAGGTTCACAGTATGTTTTAGTCAATATCCCTGAGTTTAAGATGCATTATTATGAGCATAATGAAGCTATTTTAGGTATGAAGATAGTTGTGGGGAAAAGAAGCATGAGAACACCGGTATTTAATAGAAATATGAAGTATATAGTAAAAAATCCACGATGGAACGTACCACCATCAATTTATAAAAATGAATATGCAGATAAAACAGAAGGATACCTAAGTAAAAATGGTTTTGCTTTTAATTCTGAGGGTAAATTGTATCAAAAATCCGGTTCTAAAAATGCTTTAGGTCTAGTGAAGTTTTTATTTCCAAATAAATTTAATGTCTATATGCATGATACCCCCTCCAAGTCACTTTTCAACAAAACGCGCAGAGCATTTTCTCATGGCTGTATAAGGTTAGAAAAGCCTCTAGAGCTCTTAAATATATTAGGCTACGACTATGACACAAAAAGAAATAAATGGATCACACTTGAAGACCAGATACCTGTCTATATAGAATATCATACAGTATGGGTTGATGATAACGATATTGTCCAATTTAGAAATGATGTGTATGGGTATGAAATAAAACTATTTAACTAAGCACATCACATAATATTTATGTTATAAATTAGTCTATTACTTAAAACAACTAAAGGATTGATTCATGGAGGTCACCCACTTTTTCGAAGCTTTATGGCAACTGAGTATTGCTATGGCCCCATATATACTCTTTGGACTTATTTTTGCAGGTATATTACATGAGTTAGTCCCAGACAGTATTGTCACCAAACATTTAGGGAAAGACAATGTGAGTTCAGTTGTAAAATCTACTGTTTTTGGTATCCCACTTCCAGTTTGTTCTTGTGGGGTCATACCATTGGCTACTTCCATTAAAAAATCTGGGGCTTCTAAAGGTGCTACACTCTCTTTTCTTATCTCTACACCTATCACAGGTGTAGACTCCATCTTGGCGACCTACGGTATATTTGGATGGATATTTACACTCTACCGAGCTATTACATCCATGATCATCGCTATGGTTGCAGGTATCCTCACCAATATCTTTGACAAAGAAGAAATTGTAGAAGAGATAAAAAAACCTGCCTTTTCAACTGTAGCTCCCCAAACGATAACTACCTTTACCATGAATACAGAAAAACAGGAAGAGTCTTGTGGCACAGGTACCGGTTCTTGTTGCAGTACGAATACAGACACGTCTAAAAAGTTTTCATTTATGGCTGCCATAACGTACGCCTTTGGCACCCTCCTTGGAGACATTGCCAAACCACTCTTTTGGGGACTTCTTTTAGGTGCACTTATTACTGTTGCCATTCCTGAAAATCTCAGTGAAGTACTTCAGGAATCTTCTTGGCTCTCATACATCATAGTCATTGCGATCGCTATACCAATGTATGTCTGTGCCACAGCTTCTCTGCCTATAGCCGCAGGGCTTATGCTCTCTGGTGTCAGTGCCGGTGCTGCATTTGTCTTTCTTTCTGCCGGTCCCGCAACCAATACGGTGACCATCGGTGTAGTTAAAAAGATGTTAGGGACAAAGTCTCTGGCTATCTACCTTGGAAGCATAACCATAGGAAGCATACTCTTTGGACTTGGACTGGACTACATTTTCAATATATCAGATATAGACCCTGCTTCACTAATACATATGCATGAAGAATCAGGTATCATCGATACTATCTCTTCTGTCATTTTATGGGGATTTGTTTTGTTCTATTTGGTAAAACCCTACTTTGAGAAAAAAGAAGATTGTAATGGTGGGAGATGCTGTTCATAACTTCCGTTATGCTCTATGACATTGAAATGATCTATTTAGTGTATAGGTAAATAAGCATATCCATCATTTTGTGCATTTATCAAATAGACACTTTTCATCATCTCTACATTGACATAGGGATAAAGAGTTTTCTTGTCTATCTTTCTGGCTATCATACCTGACTTACACATGTTAAATGTTACACCATAGAGTTCATGTAACATTTCCAAACGGGGCTTAAAGTGCATCTGTATATCTTCAACTTCTTCATCTTTAGCATAAGGAGAAGATTCAAGATCATCAATAAAAAATTTGTAAGCATCACCGGATATGACAACTATAATATCTACCTTCTCTTTATTTTTGATATAGTGATTTGCTACACCTCTAACACTTCCTAAAAGTTTATGTTTTATGGTCAGAACATCACCACTGGTCAGATCATACACTACCTTCGCCGGTTCTGCAAAAGAAAAGACTGTACTAAGTAGTATCAATACTAATATCTTTATACTATTTTTCATACTATATCCTTTCTAGATAGAAATTTAACAGATAACTCCACCACCTATGAGCTTATCTTTTTCATAAAAGGCTGCTATCTGCCCTTTTGCAAGACCAAATACCGGTTCTTTCAGTGTCACTCTGGCTTTTTCACCATCTATGACTACATGACAAGGAACAGCTAAAGTACGATAACGTACTTTTACTATACAATCAAACTCTGTCAGGTCTTTAAAAAGATTGATCTGCTTTACAACAAAAACATTCTCTTCAAGCTTCTCTTTTGTACCTACTACGATCTGATTTGTCTCTGGTTTTATTTCTAAGACAAAATGAGGATCATGTGCACCATTAACGAAGAATCCTTTACGTTTTCCTATGGTGTAATGCATATAACCTTTATGTGTCCCAACTACATTACCTTCAGTGTCAAGGGTCTCTCCGGGCATATCTATTTTCATATGTTTAGAGAGTACTTCATCATAAGTATTTTCCACAAAACAGATCTCAGAACTCTCTTTTTGCGTAGCAAAGTCTTTGAGCACTTCGATGTTCGCAGCATAGGCTTTTACATCATCTTTCACCCACGTCCCTAATGGAAAAATGAGTCTTGGAAGTACTTCCTTCTTCACTTCACAAAGAAAATAACTCTGATCTTTGTTAGGGTCCTCAGCCATATATATAAAATCACCGTCACACTTGATATAGTGACCTGTCGCTACATAGTCTGCTCCCACAGTGTCTGCAAAATCTACCATTTGACCAAACTTGATGGTGCGGTTACACATCACACAAGGGTTAGGGGTAAGTCCTTCTTTGTAACTCTCTACAAAGTAGTCATATACATTGTTCTTAAACTCTTCACTCAAATCTAAAAAATGTACTTTCACACCCAAGTACTCACCTACACGTTGTGCCTTAGTAAAGTTCTCTTCATGGTAGCCGGGTTTGTGGTGTAACTTCATATATACACCCTCTACTTCATATCCCTCTTTTTGTAAGAGGATAGAAGTTACCGTAGAGTCCACACCCCCACTCATTCCAACTAAAACTTTTTTCTTCATATTTATACCTTACTTATCTTAACTGCAAGTTCTCCATTTACATTGATAAAAGAACCACTTGCATATATTTTTTCTTCTACTATCAGTGTTACATCTTGTAGAGATCTTTGTGTTATATCTATTCTATACCCTACAACCAGTTTTCTACTTTGGAGTTTCCCAAGAGAGATCTTTATTGTTTGATATTTTTTACTATTATTAGATTTCATTGGCTGTTTATCTATATTAATTATTTCTAAATAACAGCTCTCATCTATCACTCTTACTACCAATTCTGCACAAATATTGTCAGTTTCAATCAATACGAGTACGAGGTTATCACAACCTAAAAGCACTACATCATCGACAGATAATTTCTCAAGCTTAGAATATCCTACCTCGACAAGGGGAAGTGCCAATTCATAACTTGGGAATGCTGTGATTCTATTCTGCATCATTTGTGCTAAACGAAGCGCTTGGTTTTCATGTTTCATAATCTATTAATGCTTGTCAAAATCACCGATGAATCGTTCTAAAAGATATTCTTTAGACGCCACCAAAAGATCATCAGGTACTTCCTGTCCTATAGAGAAATAACTCATAGGTACCTTATATAATAACATAAAATTTAGTAATGTTCCTAAGTGTTTCGTTTCATCAAATTTAGATATGATCACAGAATTTAAATTCAAAAATGAAAAGTTATTATAAATATCATACATATCTTCATATTTGACAGTAGCAGAGAGTACAAGATCCACTTCGATCCTTCTTGGTGTGTCTGATTGTACATACTCCACAGTTTTGATAAGTTTTTGTGTATCATAGGGGGACATACCTGCCGTATCTACAAGTATCACGTCATAATCTTCTAACTCTAATAACCCATGCATAAATGACTCTATGCCATCCACCGTAATATGTTCTATCTGCATGATATCAGCATAGTGAGCAAGTTGTTCAAAGGCCCCTACTTTATAACTGTCAAGATTTATAAGTGCAACTTTATATGGTCTGTCAAGCAAATAAGCATAACGTGCAGCCAGTTTTGCAACAGTTGTTGTTTTACCTACACCTGTAGGTCCCACAAGCATCATTATTTTAGGTCCGTCAAGACTTTCATTTAGAACTTCTAGGGTTTCATCCATCTCTTCAAGCAAATAAGAGACAAGAAGTGCTTCATCATCAACAAGCCCGGATCCCATCAATGTAGATATGACACTATCAAGCCAAGCTTCCGAAACACCTTTTTGCATAAAAAGCTTTTTCACTCTTTCTATCATACTCTCACCCGTAGAAACCAACATTTCTTCTTTCATGATGGCAAGTTGTGTTTTAAGTACTTTCAACTCTTCTAAAAGTGCTACTTCTGCTTCATTACTCTCAGGAACCTCCGTTGCTCCTACAGATTGTTCCATAAAATTCTCTTCTGACACAGCTATCGAAATTTCTGCCCATAAGTTTCCGTCTTCCTGTTTCACCTGTTTAGCAGAAAGTAGTTTTATACTTGTGCCATACTTTTCTACAGCTAGTTCATATGCACTCTTAGGATCAGGTGCTACAAATGTTTCATTTATCATAAAACTCTACCTTTCATATGTGATAATGGAATCAAAACTGAATCTCTATGCTTCCATCCAGGATGAGGGAGCGTGAGTTCGTGTGTATCCATCTTTATATTTTCATAAAATATCATATCTATATCTAGCGTGCGAGGAGCATCTTTGAACGAACGTTTTCGTCCAAAAAGCCTTTCAACACGCAACAAATAACGCAATAACACCTTTGCTGTAAGTTGTGTTTCAACCAACAACAAAGAGTTATAAAAGTCTCCCTGCTCCGTATATCCAAAAGGGGGGTTCTTGAGTATCGGTGCTGTCTCTATCACATGTACAAACGTAGAGCGATCAAGATGGACAAGAAGACGTTCAAAACGGCGTATGACATCACCGATATTACCACCGATGCCCAATAATACCTGTTTGCCACCCCTACTTTTTACATTATAGGGAAAATGTGATGTAAAAATCAATGTATATTTTTCATCTAATTGTTTTTTCTTCAACATACCCTATTACTTTATTATGAAGGTTATCATAATACCTTGGCTTTTCCATCTACCATTGCTACCATATCTTCGATACGTATACCAAACTCATTGGGAATGTAAATACCAGGCTCGACTGTATACACCATACCATCTTCAATGATCGTATCTGACTTTGTAGAAATATATGGCATCTCATGAATGTCCAATCCTACACCATGTCCTGTCGAGTGTACATAGTACTCTCCAAATCCAGCTTTCGTAACGATGTCACGTGTCAAAGCATCTACCTTTTTAGCTTTCATCCCGGAACGTGCCTTGGCTATGGCATTATCATGTGCCTTAAGTACAGTATCATACGCTTTTTGGATCTTTTTACGTTTGAAATTTTGCTGTGTCTCAAACATGAAGTATTTATTTGCTTCTACTGTACGAGTACGGTCTGAACAGTAACGTTTATATTTTAACCCTGCATCAACCAAGAGCAAGTCATTTTTTTCTAATTTGATAGATGTTGGTGTAGCATGAGGTTTTGCAGCATTTTTATTGATAGCGACGATAGGATCAAAACTCAGATCATACTTTCCAAAATCACCCAAAATGCCTTTAGCCATATGGGTCAAAGTATATTCATCTTCTCCAAAACCGTTTTTTCTAAACTCTTTAGCCAAGTGTTTAAATGCTTTTGCACCAAGCTTCGCAGCTTTTGCAAGTATCTTTAACTCATCATCCGATTTAACGATACGCTTTTTATGAGAAAAATCCAACATTGCCTTAAAGTGTATCTTAGTCTGTGAAGATATCTTATCAAAACCGTCTACACTCCACTCTTTAGGATCAAAAATGACTTTTTTAACTTTTGCTTTTTTAAGTAAAGATACAGCTTCTCCATACAGGTTACCATTGATGATAACAACAGCATTTTTTACATTCTCTTTTGCATCTATAGTATAGCGGCTGTCTGTAATAAAAAATGCTTCAGATCCTAAACGAAGGTATAGTGCATTGTCACAGGAATACCCGCATTCATAATAGATAGCATTTTCGTCTTTGAGCATGTAGTTCATTAAGAGCCTTAAGATTATGGGGTATATCCCTCCTCTCGGAGGAGAGGAAGAATAGAATAATTATTGTTGTTGAGCTTTGGCTTGTTGTTCTTTCATCATTTTTACTTCATTCAGTATCTGAGTCATACCAACCATTGCCAAGTGGTAACCAAACGGTCCCATACCTGTGATCTGACCAGCACATACAGGTGCAGTCAATGAAGTATGTCTAAACTCTTCTCTTTGGTAAATGTTTGAGAGGTGTACTTCAAGTGTAGGTATCTGTACAGCCGAGATAGCATCTCTGATAGCAATAGAAGTATGCGTATATGCAGCAGGGTTAATAATGATACCATCTGCATCACCAATACACTCTTGAACACGATCTACGATCTCACCCTCTAAGTTAGACTGAAAAAATTCAATCTCAAGTTTGTTTTGCTCAGCAAAAGCTTTCATTTGAGAGTGAATATCTTCTAACTTCATTGGACCATATACATTCTGCTCTCTTACACCGAGCATATTCAAATTTGGACCTTGGATTACTACTATTTTCATTTTGTGCCTTGTTTATTTTATTTGGCTATTATTTTATCGAAATTGGTTTAATATGACCATAAAATTAATCACATATCTGATGGACCAACTACTTTACCTTTATTCATCTCAGTAACTACATTCATATAAACCATATTAATTTATTTAAGAGCAGTAAATGTGATCAGACAACTAAAATTTAAAGTATTAATACATATTGATGTAAACTACAACAAAAAAGGATTCTTATGGACATGAGTATGCACATGGAACAGATAAATCTAGTTAAATCATTGAACGGCACATATAAACAAGCAGATAAAGAGATGGTAGTAAGCGTGGTAAATGATTATAAGGAAAAAAACAACTGTAGTTACAGACATGCATATGATAAAATGGTTGATGGAAATCCATCATATTCTGCATATACCTCATGGAGACGTAAACTAACAACTAAATGAAAGACTTGAAATATAGTAGACTTCCTACAATACAATTTAAGATTACTAAGGTAAAGTAAGAAAAAATACACTATTTGAACTTTAAAAAAGGACACCAACCCATGAAACCTTCTAATAAAGAGATGCAACTACGTAAAACATGTCAACTCTATGCATATGTACTGGCATCACAAGGTAAAGAAGTTCCAGAAGAGATACAAGAGTGTGTAGCCTCTTATGATTACCTTATAGATTGTGTAACTAACCTGTCCCAAGCACTTAAAGACTTAGATAGTGATACTTTCGATAAAATAGTCAATAACACACAATCACAAAAGGCTCAAGACCTTAGATACTGGTGGGAAATGCATCAAGAGGCTGACAGGCTTCACAGAGCTTTATCTTCAGATGGGTAAGTAATAAAAATTCCTTGTAGAAAAAGCTGTTCAATGATGATAAACGCATTATACATATACATGAAACCGTAGTAAAAACAATAAACCCAAAATACACATTTATATAAAATAAGGAAGATCATGAAGATAATTAGTGCAGACTTTATCTATACACCAAACGGCTTTATAGATAATCAAGCCGTTGCATTTACTGATACTATCAAAGATATCGACAGCTTGGAGGTTTTACAGACAAAATATCCTGAGGCTGAGCTCATACATGCTGAACCTAACTCTGTACTCTTTCCAGGGTTTATCAATACACATGTACATCTAGAGTTCTCAGCCAATAGAACCTCACTCAAATATGGTTCTTTTAAGCCTTGGCTGGATTCTGTCATAGAACACCGTGATGAACTTATGGGGGCATGTAACAATGAATTGATGCTACATGAGTGTAAAGAGATGATGCGTTCAGGCATCACCACATTTGGAGCCATTTCAAGTTTTGGTAATGAACTTGAAGTCTGTGAAAAAACCCCTCAACGTGTTGTCTTTTTTAATGAACTGATAGGCTCAAATGCCATGTATGCGGACATGCTTTATGGTGACTTTCAAGAGCGTGTTAGCGCCTCACAGTCATGCGAAAAAAGTTCCCGTATCACTCCTGCAGTAGCCATCCATTCTCCTTATGCTGTACACCCTATACTCTTACAAAAAGCAGTGAATGTAGCTAAACAAAATAATATGCCTCTAAGTGCCCACTTTTTAGAATCACAAGAAGAAAGAGAATGGCTTGAATCAAGTTCGGGTACATTCAAAGCCTTCTTTCTAAAATACTTCAACACTTCTACTACCGTTACAAATATAGAAGAGTTTATGCATGCTTTTGACACATACCCTACTCACTTTACCCACTGTGTACAGGCAACCCAAGATGAGTTAAATTATTTGGCAAAAAAAGGACACTCAGTTGCACACTGTCCTCGTTCCAATCGATACTTAGGATGCGGAAGACTTGCCATTGAAGACCTACCTCTTCCTTTCACTCTCGCCACAGATGGTTTAAGCTCCAATGATTCGCTAAATATCTTCGATGAACTTAGAGCTGCCATCATGCTCCATAACAACATTCCC
The DNA here is from genome assembly GCA_016744875.1 of Sulfurovum sp. Taxonomy (GTDB): domain Bacteria; phylum Campylobacterota; class Campylobacteria; order Campylobacterales; family Sulfurovaceae; genus Sulfurovum. Next base: position 23,313 of record JADGDL010000013.1, on the reverse strand, counting down.
ATCCAAGAACTTGCAACAACACTACTAAAGGCTATTACATCTGATGCAGCAGATATTTTAGGTCTCAATTGTGGTAAGATAGCACAAGATAAACTCGCAGATTTTGCACTTATAACATTAAGTGAAGCACCAAAAAGAACAGAAGAACTAGCACTTTGGAGTATACTCCACACTAGAGAAGTTTCAGAAGTATATATAGAAGGAGTTAAATATGTTTAAGACATTGGGAAATATAGTTAAATGGATAGGTCAACACTTTATGGGGATGCTTTTTTTACTTATAGCCTTTGTGGTACTTATGCCATCATCTTCCACACAACTCAGTACAGCAAATTTACAAGAGATAAAACTCCTTGGTCCCATCATGAGTGCGGATGCTGTTCTAAAAGAGATAGAAGATGCTCAAAAAGACACTAAAATTAAAGGTGTGTTATTGAACATTAACTCGCCAGGTGGTGCAGTTCCACCGTCCATAGAAATTGCCTATGCGATCAAAGAACTTAAAAAACATAAGCCTGTAGTAGCCTATGCGTCTGGTATTATGGCCAGTGGGTCTTACTATGCATCCATATATGCAAACACGATCATAGCAAATCCTGGTTCTATCGTTGGATCTATTGGTGTTATCATGGAAAGTGCCAATGTAGAAGAACTTATGAAAACGGTAGGCGTGAAGACTCAGATCGTTAAACAAGGTAAATTTAAAGAAGCAGGTACTCCAACTAGAGAATGGACAGTAGAAGAAAGAGCAGAGTTAGAAAGACTGACAAAAGATACCTATGAACTTTTTACAAAAGATGTAGCTGATGCTAGAGGTTTAGATATTAACAATGCAACAAATTATGCTGATGCACACATTTTTTCTGCCCATAGAGCAAAAAAAGCAGGCTTAATTGACCGTGTAGGTGTAAAATTTGAAGCAAAAAAAGAGCTTGAAACACTTGCCAAAGTAGAAGTGCCTTCATGGAAAGAAAAAGATAAACTGGAGTCTTTTTTGGATAACCTTGGTACAAAAAGTATCATGCAGATACAAAACTATTTTTGGGGACTTAAAGCTTCTTTATAGTCTTCACTGAATAGTGAAAAAAACCTTTCTGCGACCAAAGTCCAAACTCACCTTTCTAGATGTAGCTCTTGAAGGGGCAGTGATCTTCATAGTATTTTGATCTAAAAAAACTACCTTTATATCCCCTCTTTTTCTGTACGACCTTACTATATTCTTTTTCGATCCAGGTACGATGTAAAGTACTATAGAAGTGCCTGCATTTATTTTAATATCTGTACGATCTTCTGTAATGGTATAGACTTTTTCTTTCAACTCTGTTGTTCTAAATGTCCAACTTTTCTGTATCAGTTTACCATCTGCTATTGCCTTAAACTCTGCGGTATACCTTTGAGAAAAATCCAATCTTTTTAGTGGCATAAGTGCGAACTGAAGTTTTGTAAAGATATGATTGTGATCATTGTTTTGTTGAAGTATCTTGGTCTTTTCTAACTCTTTTCCTGACGCATCGTATAAACGAAAAGATTTAAGTTGTACATTTTTATAATTTGCAGGATTAAATTGTACGGAGACAGGATAACCACTTACATCATAGTAAGGTAATGGATCAGGTGTTTCTTTGTAAAAGGCTGGCCATATGTTATTCTGCCCGGGATAAGGGAAAAGTACAACATCAGTGTTTTTACGCTGAACCATCTCTTTTTTCTTTTCAAAAAGAGACTCTGGTATCATTTTATCACTATCTTCACAGACTTTTTTAATATAGTAGTTACCACTCTGCATAATAAATGTCTGTGAACAGAGTTTAGAAATGCTTTGAGAACCTAGATTGTATACATGGGCACTTTTCTTTCTTCTTTTTTTCTTGGACTCGTAAGAACCTAAACCTATTTCATCTTTATCAAAGTCTAAAAATACAAAACGATGATAGATTGCAGAAAAAAGAGTATCTACTGATTTTTCAGGATTTACTGAATTGATAGAGAGATTTTCCATAACAAAAGTTGAAGGGTACCCAGCCTTTAGTACACGCTTAGCAGGTGTACTTCCAGTATAGGCAATACTGCTACGCTTTTCAGTATGACCATAGACTTGATTTAAAATGAGATATTTGGCATGTGAAGAAGCAGCTTTTTCTAAAGCTGTATTGTGTTTGAATTTTATAAGTCCAGCATTTTCCCTTATGTTATTGAGATAAGCTAAACCCTTTGTATCTGTATCAGCTTTAGCCCAAAAAGAGAGAAAGATTAAAAAGGTAAGTACCCGTAAAAAAGTATGAAACACCATAATAGTTATATGGTATTTGCTGCTTGCAAGAAATCCTCTGCAATGGCTTTAGGGTCTTCTAAACCTATAGAAACACGGATAAGCCCTTCATGTACGCCTAAAAATTTACGTGCTTCTTCATCAAAATCAGAGTAGATAGTACTTGTCATATGCAGTGCAAGACTTCTGTTATCTCCAATATTTGCTGTTAAAATAACCAGTTTTAGATTATTCAGTAAAGTAAATGCTCTCTCTTTACTACCACAATCTATACTAAGCAGCGGCCCACACCCTTGTGCAAAGTCTGATTTGTAGCGTTCATTATCAGGACTAGATGGAAGAGATGGATGGTTTACACTTACCCCCTCAGGAAGTTTTTCATCCAAGATAGCACTTATCTTTTCAACACTCTGATTAACACGCTCAACTCTTAATGCAAGTGTCTCCAATCCGGTCATAGTCATAAATGAACCAAAGGCATTGGCTGTCATACCAAAGTCACGGATCGCACGTTTTTTACAAATAGGTATAAAGGCTTTTTTACCCATCTTTTCTACAATTTTATGTATATCCGCGTACTTAACATTTAGAAGTTTATCACCCTCTTCTTTTACTGCTCTAAATACTGCTATTCCACCCAATGCCGCTGAATGACCAGACATATTTTTTGTTGAAGAGTGCACAGAAATATCTGCTCCCATTTCTAAAGGTCTAAGGAGTAAGGGTGTAGCGGTGTTATCTATCATCACAACGGTTTCATATTGATTACACAGATCAATGATTCGCTGAACATCAGGAAGTGTAAGACTTGGATTACCTACAGATTCAAATATCACCATCTTAATCCCGCGTTTTAGTGTATTCTCTATATGTTCAAAGTCATCTACTTCACAAAAAGAATTTGTAACACCAAAACGCGCCAATGTATCATTGACCAGTGAATAGGTTCCACCAAAGAAACCACCTATACAGAGCAGTTCATCACCTGTATTTAAAAAAGCTGTACATACCATCGAGATAGCACCCATACCTGATGATGTTGCAATAGCACCAAAGCCGCCTTCCATCTTAGCTACAATACCTTCTAATTTGGCATTGGTCGGGTTACCTACTCTAGCATACAGAGGCTTATTTACCTGTGCAGCAAAAATGCCTTCTGCCTCTTCTGCATCCTCATATCCAAATGCAGCAGAAGGAACAATTGTTGGGGCAATAGGCCCTACTCTTGAGCCTACATTATGTACAAGTAAAGTATTGAAGTAGTCAAAGTCTGTGGGGTTTTTCATGGTCGTTCTTCCTATATAGAATAATTAAGTGTTTCTGTCGCTTTAAGTTGATAGTTCTTAAGTTCTGAGAGAGGTATTTCAAATACTTTTGAAACATTTGTTTTCAGATCATCCCAAAAGAGGTCCAAACCTTTATTGTCTGGTTGAATTATAGCTGTAAATATATCTGATTCCAAGATCAGCACAACATCTTTAAGAGAGATGTCTTTCAGGTCCTTGGCAAGTTTATACCCACCATGGGCACCTTTAACACTGATCAAGAGACCTTGTTTTTTAAGTTCAAGCAGTATCTGCTCTAAAAAGTTTTGGGGGATAGAAGCTTTTGCAGCGATCTCTTTGATCTTCAATACTTCTTTATCCTGTATATCACCTAGTTCCTGAAGTGCAGCAATGGCATAGACAGTTTTACTCGATATTCCTACCATAAGATATAAACCTTTTTATTGAGCTTTAGCTCAGAAGATTATGAACGTCTATGGTCTTTCATAGCATTCATGATTTGAAGTGCGTAGTATATCTTACATCCTATACAAAAGTCGAATAAAGTCTCAAGTAAAGCACAAATAAGTAGTATAATGCTGACTGCCGTGGCAAATGCTGTAAATCCTGCTGCATAAAGAACAACTAAAAATATTGAAATGACCAATCCAAGATAGAGTGCAAATCTTTTTGGTGATTCATCACAAAGTTTAGGCGCTATACCCCATCCGTTCAAGACAAACTTACCAATCATATGAAAAGGGCTAAGGTTTTGTTGACGTATCGTTCTCATAAAAAAATCAAATAGAAGTATAAGTGCAAAAACACTCTCTTGCGTAATGAGAAGTATAACAGTAAAAAGAGCCACCTGGAAAGAAATCATTCTTACCATGTTTGAATCGACTCTTCTAGTGGAGATTGGACAAGTTGCTGACATTCGTGTTCCTTAAAATAATTCATAATCATGTACAATTAAATATTAATAGCACCTCTAAAGACCCTAGATTGGTTTACCACATTCACGTATTTTCCTCGAATTTCCATTAACAATATAGGGGAGACAACAAATCTCCAAGAAAAATAGATAAATGCCCTTGTCCATTGTAAACTTCTAGGGTTTTTACAAGTGCTTATTTAAATTATAAGTGCATTCTATCCGAAAAAAAATCTAATGTCAAGTATATCTATAGATTTTATGAAAAGATTCTTTCATTTATGTATATTTTGTAATTAGCGCATCCTATGCACACTTCATGCACAAAGATTTTGTACTATATATCTATTGTACAGCAGATTCAAATATATAGGAGCCAATATGCGTATATCCATTTTATATCTTTGTCTTGCAGGTGTACTCCAGGCACAGAGTATCAACCAACTTATAGAAGTATCTATTAACAAGCACCCTTCCCTGCAAGCTATTGAACACAGACTTTCAGCTATGAATGAGCGTATTGAAGCCAGTCAAAATTTCTCTAATCCAGATATCTCTTTTACTGTAAATAATATACCTTTTGATGATCCCACGAACCGTTCCATAGAACCCATGCAATATGAAGCAGTAAATTTCAAACAAAAATTTCCATGGTTTGGGAAACTTGATGCACGTAAAACGTATATATTGGCTCAAAAAGATGTCATCATGGACTCTTATGGTGCAGCAAAAGTCAAGCTTGCAGAAGAGATACGTATGACCGCTTACACAGTTAAAGAGCTTGAAGCACGTATTAGCATAGTGAACAAATATAAATCTGTTGCAAATCAGAACATAAAACTCTATACGTCTTATGCATCTACTGAGACCAAAAGTCATACAAGTTCAATGTCTGCTTCCTTACTTCTCTCTAAGATAAAAATTCGTGCCCAGCGTTACAACACAATACTAAAAAGTCAGAAAGCAAGGTTAAACTATCTTATACAGGGAAAGATCCGTTCTGTTTCTGATGTACTTAAGGTTACAAAACCTAAAACTTTAGCTTCTTACCTTTCTAAACTAGAAAACAATCCAGCATATCGTATAAAACTTTCACAACAAAATGTTGCCTCAGCCAATAAAACCATACAGGAATTAAGTACTAATCCAGATCCTTATGTAAAAATGGGTTATTTTCATCGTGCAGAATTTGAGGACTACACTTCAATCACTGTTGGTTTTTCCTACCCTCTCTACGGTACAGAAGAACTCAATACAGAATCTGCACAAAAAGAGATACTGGCTTCCCAAAGTGCTTCTTTGGACTATAGATCTTCACTACAAAGTGATATAGAGATCATGTATGCAAAACTTACAGAAGCCTATCAGATATATAAGATCATAAAAGATGAAAGTTTGCCTCAACTTGAACACATGTTTGAACTTAGCCAATCAAACATTCAAAGAGGAGGTGATCTCTTTGCCTACACAAGTCTTTTAGAACAGAAACTCTCTCTTGAAGAAGAGCTTATTTCCATCAAAGCAGAATACCTGAGAACCGGAGCAAAACTAAAATCTCTTACAGGAGCACTCTAATGTTAAAAATATTACTCATACTGATAGTACCTTTTATCCTATATTCTGAGACTACTATGAAATGTGAAGCAGGAAAATGTGCATCAGATAATGCACCTATGACTAAAAATATACCCAGTAAACCTGTAAGATCACAGAAACCTACCATAGAACAACTCTTCAATGTAAAAACTGTTCAAGTTAAAGAGATGATAACTTCACCAAAGCAAATTAATTTTGGCTACATCGTTGCACAAGATTCACGTAAAGTAGATGTATTTGCATGGTACTCCGGTTTTGTCGATACACTCTATGCAGACAGTATGTATAAAAAAGTTGTACAAGGAGAGCTGTTGGCAAAAGTCTATTCTCCTGAAGTCTATCAGGCAAAACAAGATTACCTAAACTCTATCAATTACAACGCGGATCATACCGCTCCAGGCATGCTACAGTCTGCAATGACTAAACTCTCTCTTTTGGGTGTAAGTAAAAAAGAAATAGAAAACATTAAAAAAGAGCGTAATGTAGATGAATTTACAATGATCTATGCGCCAATATCAGGATGGATATTTGAAAAGAATATCAATCAAGGTTCATCTTTTAGCTCTAAAAAGAAACTCTTCCAAATTATCGATCTTGACAAAGTATGGGCAGAAGTTAAACTCTTTCAAAATGAGTTAACAAAATTGGATACGCTTCGAAATTTTAAAGTCATGCCAAAAAGTACCAACAAAGTATATGAAGCAGAAAAATCACTGCTCTACCCTATGCTTGATCCAAGAGAGGCTACTGCTACACTTAGATTGATACTTGACAATGAAGACGGCATGCTAAAACCTGGCATGTATGTTAAAGTACATTCTTCTTCTGCAGATAAAAGACGTTTAGTCATACCAAGAACTGCAGCCATACGTAAAAATGGTATCTGGTATGCATTTCTTGCTACGGAATTCAAAGGCGAATATGAACCAATTGCTATAGATATAAAACCACTAGACAACAAGCACTTTGAAGTCATCAAAGGGCTAAAGACTTCTGATATTTTGGTAAATAATGCCCTCTTTATGATGGATTCTGATGCACAAATAAACGGAATCTACTAATTATGAGACATTTTTTGAGCGAAGCCCAGAAAATTACGTTGTCACTGGGACAACTTCAGCAGTTAGCTCATGCGACTAGTCGCATTAAGGAGCATCGCTGTGATTGAAAAACTGATAGCTTTTTCTATTAAAAATCGTTTTCTAGTCTTGATGGCTACCTTATTCATTATAGTAGGGTCAATATGGGCGATGAAGAATACACCTCTTGATGCACTTCCGGACCTCTCTCCTCCACAAGTTATTGTACAAGTTACATGGAAAGGACAGAGTCCTGAGATCATAGAAGATCAGGGAACCTACCCTCTGGTCTCACAGTTTCTTGCTATTTCTAACATTGAGACTGTACGTGGTTTTTCTGTCTATGAAAATGCACTGATCTACATCATCTTTAAAGAGGGTACTGATCTTTATTGGGCAAGATCCCGTGTTCTTGAACAACTTGCATCAATACAGAGTCAATTACCAGATACTATGGAAGTAACATTAGGTCCAGATGCATCCGGTGTAGGTTGGGCCTATGAGTATGCACTTACATCAAAGACCAAAACCCTTGATGAACTCAGAACTCTGCAGGACTACTACTATAAATATGCTCTTATGGGTGTAGACGGAGTCTCTGAAGTTGCAAGTATCGGTGGGTTTGTACCCACATATCAGATAACGGTCAACAATGATTCTTTGGTGCAGTACAACCTCTCCATCTCTGACATCTCCAAAACACTGAAAATGAACAATAATGATACAGGTGGACGGATTGTTATTCAAAATGGTTTTGAATGGATGGTACAAGCCAAAGGGTACATCAAAGATCTCGATGAGATACGTAATCTGGTAGTTAGCACTAAAGATGGTGTACCACTTACACTTGCACAGCTTGGTCGGGTAGAGATGGTTCCAGGTGCACGTCGAGGTATGGCTGACCTCAATGGTGAAGGTGAAGTAGTCGGTGGTATCGTTATGGTACGTTATGGAGAAGATGTATATTCTGCCATTAAACGCATAGAAGCAAAAATGAATGAACTACAGATAGATGATGTTGAAGTTGTTACCACCTATGACCGTTCAGGACTCATAGAAGCCGCCATTGAAACCCTGAAAACTACCCTCTTTGAAGAGAGTATCATCGTTATCATAATCATTGGTCTGTTCTTGATGCATTTTCGTTCAACACTCATTATGCTTATTGTACTCCCCTTGACCATAGCCTTACCATTTTTAATGATGAAACTCTTTGGTATTGGATCAAATATTATGAGTCTGGGAGGTATCGCTATAGCCATTGGTGCTATGGTCGATGCCTCCATAGTGATGATAGAAAATGCCCATAAGGCCATACATCAACAAGAAGATGTAAAAGGGAGTGAACTGAGTAACTCTGAGCGCATCGCTGTCATCGTGGAGTCATCACAGTTGGTTGGAAGACCAATCTTCTTTGCTTTGGCACTTGTGGTAGTCTCTTTCCTGCCCATCTTTGCACTTTCCGGACAGGAAGGGCTTCTCTTTTCACCATTGGCATTTACAAAAACTTTTGCCATGACTGCGGGTGCAGTACTTTCTATCACTCTGGTCCCTGTACTTATGATCTACTTTGTAAAAGGAAAGATCATACCTGAAACAAAAAACCCTCTTAATCGTTTTTTTATTTGGCTCTATCATCCTGTTTTAATTTATGGATTAAAGCTTAAATACCTTGTCATATTACTTGCTGTTGGTGGACTTGCATTTGCATTACCACTCTACCAAAAATTAAACTGGGAATTCATGCCAATGCTTAATGAACAAAGCATTATGTATATGCCTGTTACACCCTATGGAATTTCAGTGGATCAAAGTAAAGTACTGACCCAAAAAACTGATAAAATTCTCAAAAGTTTCCCTGAAGTCGATACAGTTTTTGGCAAGGGAGGACGTGCCAATTCACCCACTGATCCTGCACCTCTGGGAATGTTGGAAACCATCATCACCTTTAAACCTAAATCGGAATGGAGAAAAGGAATGACCCATGAAAAACTCATGGCAGAGATGGAAGAAGCCTTACAGGTTCCAGGACTGGTGAATTCATGGACCTACCCTATCCGTGGTCGTATAGATATGCTACTTTCTGGAATTCGAACACCCATAGGCATAAAAATTTTCGGTAAAGATGCTGATGGATTACAAGATGTAGCACAACAGATAGAATCCAGATTGCGTAGCCTTAAAGGTACACAGTCTGTCTTTTCAGACCAGGCTTCAGCCGGGTTCTTCATAGATATCGACATAGATACAGAAGCCTTACAGCGTTACAACATCTCTAAATCACTCATTCAGGAGTATACTTCTGCAGCTATAGGCGGTAAAAAGATAACAACCATGTATAAGGGCTTAGAGCGTTATCCTATTGCACTTCGCTTTGAAGAAGAAGAACGCAGAAACATTGATGATATTCGTAATATACAGGTTAAAACACCACTGGGATTTGTACCACTTTCAACTTTTGCAAAAATAGAATATCGCCAGAGTGCCTCAGTCATTAAATCTGAAATGGCAACACCGGTGACCTTTGTCTATATAACACCGCAAACAGGAGTTTCTGCTAGTAAATACAAAGAACAAGCTATGCTTGTTCTCGAAGACTTAAAACTTCCTGCCGGATACTACTTGGAATGGGCAGGACAGTCTGAATACTTAGAATCAGCGATGCAAAAGATCAAATGGATCGTTCCTACTGTACTTTTAGTTATCTTTATACTTATTTACTTTGCATTAGGCAAAATGGTACCAACACTCATCGTTTTTTTTACACTACCTTTTGCACTTTTTGGAGGACTGGTTTATATCGATATGTTAAATTTCAATATGTCTATTGCTGTCATTGTCGGATTTTTAGCACTTTTAGGAGTAGCTGCTGAAACTGCGATCGTAATGATAGTTTATCTTCAAGAAAGTGTGGGAGAGATGAGAAAAAAAATGGGAAAAAACTTTAATAGGAGACATCTTTCTGATGCTATCTATGAAGGTGCTGTCAAAAGAGTAAGACCTAAACTGATGACTGTCTTTGCCATATTAGCAGGTTTACTTCCTATCATGTATAACACAGGCGTAGGAAGTGAAGTGATGCAACGTATTGCGGCACCTATGATAGGAGGAGTCGTGTCTTCAGCGATACTAAGCCTATTACTCATTCCTATCTTCTATGATATGTATGAAAAGTATCTCTTAAATAGAGATACAACACTTACTGTCAATCAAAAGGAAAATTAACCATGCAATTAAAAATATTTACAACAGCACTATTTACATTTGCCTTACTTTCAGGCTGTTCAGGAGAAAAAAAAGAGTCTCTCACAGAAGGTGGGATGAAGTGTGGTCCGGGTAAATGTGGAGCGAGCATGCTAGATGGTTCCGCCGTCCTGGTAAAAAAGAAAATGAACATCTTAGATCAACTTCTGGAAAATGATGATCGAAGAGAGTGCGTCCTCTCTGCAATGACCACTAAAGAACTATATAACTGTGTACGTGTAGAGAAAACTGGAAGGCTCAGTACAAAATGTGCATCTGATAATACAAAACAAGCACCAAGAAAAGAAGCACCATCCATGAAATGTGAAGCAGGAAAATGTGGGAGTAATATGTAATTTATGTAAACTTGTTATAAATATAAATAAAATTCATTAAATATATCAAATATACACAATTAATTCACATAAATTATGTTAGTATACTTTTATCATACAAAAAGGAAAAATATGAAAAACATAACAAAATTGGCAGTAGCGGCACTTTTAGGTCTTACATTACTTTCAACTACAGTATCAGCAGGAAGCATCAGTAAAGGTCAAAAAATTTACACTAAAAAGATCAAAGGTCAGTGTGGAGACAAAATTGCTACAGATTTTACTAAAGTATTAAAGCAAGCAGAGTGGGAAGCACTTTTTAAAGCCGGAACATTTGAAGCTAAAGTAAAAGAAATTTGTCCAGATATGACTAAGTACAAAGAAAAATGGACTGAGCATCTTTTTGAATTTGCACATGAATATGCATCAGATGGTGAAGATTTAGAGTGTTAAAATAACTTTGGTGGGCAATTTGTCCACCAAGTACCTCATGCATCAAATTATCCCCTTTCTTCTCAATTACCAATCATTTTTAAATAACTTATATAACATATATACTTTTTACACGCATACATATATGCACATTTTGTGGTATTCAACTATACAGATACAAAAAATGGAAAGAATAAAGTGTTTTCTAAAAAACAATATCTGTACAAGAGTTACGATATAAAATGTAAGCGTCTCTATGGGGTGATACAGGTGAGATTTTATGACATGAGACTGTGATAGTCGATTATAAAATATTAGATATTATTTGTGAGTAAAAAATATATAGTAGATGAGTTAAATGAGGGTTTAAAAAAAGAGTATGTTCAAAAGCCAAAAGGCTTTTGAACAGAAGTAAGAAATATTCTTATTTCATTGCTGCAATGTGATCTGAAACAGCTTTGATAGTAGCTTCATCCATAGATGCAACTTGACCTTTCATAAGACCACCCATACCATGAATGTTAAGTGTTCCAGCTTTGTAACCGTTAAGTTGTTCAACTGTTTTAGCAGCATCTTGACCTGTAATAATTGCAGATTTACCTAGAGCAGCTTTTTCTCCGTTTGCACCATGACAACCAACACATTTAGCGTAAGCAGCAGCTCCGTCAGCCATAAGTAGTGTAGATCCAGCAAGTAACATTGTGATTGCAAGTTTTTTCATTTTGATTCCTTTAAATTTGTATAATCATTATTGATCAAATAGTAACTATTAAATCAATTTAAAAAATAGTATAGTGATTTCACTTAATACTAAATTAATTTCTTTTATTTGGACAACAAGTCATATTTTACTATGACGAATATGTGCAAAAAGACACAGACGTATTCTTTGTAAAGTTTTACCTTACATATCTTCTAACAAGAAGGAACATTCCCTGAATCTTTTGCATATTCATATGCAAAGTCATAAATATGCGGAACATATTTCTCTTTTACTTTTTTAACTTTAGGACAGATCTTTTTTACTTCATCTGCAAATTTACCAGCTTCATGAATCGCTTCCCACTCATCTTGAGTATGCTTATGTGCAAACTTTGCACCTGAGATACCACAAGGAGCTTTTAGCTTTTTAAGATATAGCTTTTGACCTTTTTTTACATCTGCTGATGCAGTTGAAGTTAACATTGCCGTACCAAGTAGTGCGGCTACTGTCAATTTAGTAATTTTATTCATTTTTATCCTTTTGATTTTAGATTGTGTATAATAGCATGTAATTGTGAAAGTATTGTGAAGTGTATGGTAAAAAATGAAGCAGTATGAGAAATACTGCTTCTAGAAGTTACAGTTAATTTAACATTTTGGAACTACACCATCACTGGCGTATTTATAAGAAAACTCATAGACATGTTCCCACCAAGAATCTTTAATTTTATCAAGTTTCAATCTTGGGCAGATCCTTTTTGCTTCTTCTTGAAATTTCTCTTCATCATAGATTTCTTCCCATTCATCTTGTGTGTGGTTTCTGGCAAATTTTACACCAGAAAATCTACAATATTTTCGAAATTTCTTTTTGAAGATCTTTTGTCCTTTTTCTACACCTGCCGACGCTGTAGTAGGAGTGCTTATCATTGCAAGAGCGACTATCGTGAGTACTGCCATGAGCTTTTTCATATAATTCCTTTATTTTGTTGTATAAGTTAACCTTGTCCATAGGTATTAATTTATTCTATCTACTTCAACTTATGAAATACCTTAAACTTATCCCAATAGATATCTAAAGCTTCATCTATCTCCTTTTCTCTAAGTTTACTTTTCTTTTTTATGCCATAATTATCTATAAACAGGTCAGACATTACCGAGATCTCTTTAGAAGGATATTGCAGATAATGTTTTAATCCTGCTTTCATGTTCTTTTCACCACTGTAAACCAACAGATAATTCATAAACATACGTTGTAGTGACGTAGGTAGTTCTTTATGACATCCAACACAATTACGCTCATAAGAATTTTGTGAAAACAATCCAGACAGTATCAACGTAAAAACAATTATACTCTTTACCATCTCATCACCATTTTTGTTCCTTCTCCTTCTCTTGACTCCACTTCTATAGAGATCTTGTATTCATCCAATATCTTTTTAACGATACTCAATCCAATACCAAAACCGCCTTCTGCATTATTAAAACGAAGATATCTATCAAACATTAAAGGTATATTTTCTTCACGCATACCTATACCATTATCCCAAACCATCAACATACTGTTACGTAGTTTAAGCCCTATTTTTCCGTTTCGTTTATTGTATTTAATAGCATTTGAGATCAGGTTATCTATGACTCTAGTTAGTTTACGTTTATCCATAACAATTTTTGCTTTTTCCAGATCTAGTACAAATTCCAAATGTTTAGACTGTGCCAGAATGGAAAAATATTCAACTCTATTTACAATAAGTTCTTGGATATTTATCTCTTCATCATCATGCTCTTTATCCTGTTCTAATGTGAGGTACGTCAAGTCTTTATAGAGGACAGAAACAGTTTTTGCTGCAATATTGATACGTGAGAGTTTTATCCTATTTTTTTCCACCATGACTGATCTGTCCATCATCTCTATATTTGCCAGTATGGCAGATAAAGGTGTGTTTAACTCATGTGTAGTATCTTTAATAAATCTGTCCAAAAGAATAATAGAATCCCTCATTGGTTTTAAAAATAGTTTTGCAAGGTAAAGTCCAAAGATCATTAAAATTAAAAATGTCAGTAGCCCATATCCTATGATATTTTTCCACACTATATCTTTCCACTTCCCATCCTCTTCTATTTCCAATATGAGGTATTTTGCTCCCAGATAAAAATCATCCAAACTTTTTACAAAATGTATATACTTTTCACTTTTATAAATTTCTTCATCAAAACGTACATCTTCTTCCTCTAAAAGAGTAAATATTTGCACTTCTTCAAGGTCATAAATAGCTGATTTAAAACGAGGATCACGAGGGTAGTCAACTCTTTCATCAAAAAAATGGTGTAGTACTTTAAGTTTTTTTGTCTGAATATATGCAAATTTTGAAAGTGTGGCACGTTCCTGTGAAAGCATCAACTTTTCCTGACTTTGATAGTAATAAAAGGAGAGTAGTAGAATAGCGAACAGTACCATAATACTGTAGAGTGTTAAAAATCTAAAAAAAGATTTTTTCTCACTTAGCAGTAATGAATTTGTAGCCTTGCTTTTTGATACTAACAATTTTGTCCTTACCGATTATTTTACGAAGATTTTTAATATAAGTACGAAGTGCTGTATCACTTGGCTCTTCATCAAAATCCCATAAATGTTCATAGATCTTGTCATGTATGATCACTTCACCTTCATTTTTCATAAACAGTTTTAGCAGTGCTGACTCTTTGTTTCCTAAAGAAACCGTTTCTCCATCGATTAACAGTTCATTGTTTTTACTATCATAAGATATGTTCTTTGATATTACTATAAACTCTTTAGCTTCATGAAAAAAACCGCGCTTGAGTAAAGTCTCAACCCGTATAAGCAGTTCTTTTAAAACAAAAGGTTTACGTATATAATCATCACAACCACTCTGAAACCCCTTTTCAAGATCATCTACAGAATCCAATGAAGTAATGAAGATAGCAGGGGCAACTACATCTCCTTCACGTGCTTCTTTAAGCAGGTCAAACCCGTTTATACCAGGAGTATTAACATCTAGAAGAAGCAGATCATATGTACTCTCATAAAGTTTTTCCTGTGCCTCATATCCATCATATATATTCACAACATCATAGCCCTGTTCCTGAAGGAATTCAGTGATAGTTTCATTTAGATTTGCGTCATCCTCAAGTAATAGTATTTTACTCATTACAGATACTGTCTTACCCAGCTTTGTAAACGTCCTGCATCTAAAGCACCTGAAAGCCTTTCAACTTCTTTACCGTTCTTAAATACGATCAATGTAGGGATACTTTGTATACCATACTGCCCACCTAAAGTTTGCTGTTCTTCTGTGTTAACCTTTATAAACTGTGCCTTAAGGGGCATAGCAAGTGCAACTTCTTCAAATGCAGGAGCCATTTGTAGACATGGACCACACCACGGTGCCCAAAAGTCTACTACTACAGGTATCTCCGAGTTGGAAAGAAAGGTGCCAAGTTTATCTGCATCCACAGGAACAGGTTTGCTATTAAGTAAAGAGTTTTTACATCCTCCACAGTTTGCTTTTGCATAAGATTCTTTTTTAGGTATACGATTTACCTTGAGACAATGAGGACAAACAACATTGATATTCATAACTTTAATCCCTTATTATATTTTTGTAGATATTATAGCAAATAAAGTAAATACAAATTAAATAAACTCAGAAGGTATCAATATGGCGGTAAAAGAATTAATAGTAGGCGGTGGATGTTTCTGGTGTACGGAGGCGGTCTTTGAACTGCTTAAGGGTGTCAGTGATGTTGAAAGCGGTTATGCAAATGGTCATACCCTTAACCCGACTTACAGAGATATCTGTACAGGAGACACTGGTTACGCAGAAGTCATAAAAATCACTTATGACGACTCTATCATTACATCAGATACGCTTTTAGATATCTTTTTTCTTGTACATAATCCAACTACCCTAAACTACCAAGGTGCAGACCACGGTACACAATACCGCTCAACCATCCTCTACACAGATGAGGAAACCCTGGAAACTGCCCAAGCAGCCATGGAAGCTGCACAGACTGACTGGAGTACACCTATAGTGACAGTGATAGAACCTTTAGAAAACTACTACAAAGCTGAAGAGTATCACCAAGACTACTACAGACAAAATAGTATGCAAGGTTACTGTATGGCTGTTATACCACCTAAATTAGCAAAATTGAAAGAGAAGTTTGGAAAAGAGATGGCGTAATTAGTGCTTACTTTTTACTTCAAATTGTTTTAAAAAATTTAATGTATACTTTAATTGTACTTTGTCACTAATAGTGATCATTTACAAAATATTATTTGTTGTGCCAAACTTGTTGTGAAGCAAGGACGGAAAGCTATGGGTCTCAGTTGTTGAGATCGCCAGGTTACCAAATACATAAAGTGGATATCTTTTTCTATTTTTCTGGACCAGCACTTACATAAAAACTACATAAAGGATCTACATGAAAATTTTTCATAAAATCACGGCTTTAGCGTTGTTATTGACAACCAGTTTAATAGTGCTAGGATGTGGTGGTGGGAGTAGCTCTTCAACAGCTACAACTAGTACCACTGATACCAGTACTACACCTACTACTTCATCTTCTGCAATTGGTCAAGGTAAGTTATCTGTTCACTTGACAGATGCACCAGCTGACTATGAGGCAGTCTATGTGACCATCGTAGAAGTGCGTGTTAATAGAGAAGGTACTGAAGATGATGACAGTGATGATGGAGAATGGATCGTTGTTGCAACACCAAATGTCACTTATGACTTACTAGAATTACAAAATGGCATCACTACATTCATGGGGGAAGAGTTAATACCAAGCGGTGACTATACACAATTACGTTTAATACTTGGAAATGTTCCGGATGCTAAGCTTAATATATTGGGTAATCCACACCCCGAAGCAAACTATATTATACTAACTGAAGAAAATAACTTGGAGCCACATGCACTTAAAGTACCAAGTAACACTATCAAATATAATCATAACTTTACACTTCTAGATGGTGCTAGTGTAGATATGGTCATTGATTTTGATGCTGACAAGTCTATACACCCGGCTGGAGATAAGTGGATATTAAATCCTGTACTTAAAGTAAAAACAGAACTCCAATAAGAAACATACATTCCATACCAAGCTATGGAATGTATAAAATCTTATTTATCCCCCAAAGGATTATCACTTCGTTTTTTTACTTTTCTTTCCTGCTCTTCAGAGATATCCGGTTTAGAAAACTCTACCTGACCTGCAATAATGCAGCCTTTACATCCCGGTTCACAATGATGGTGTAGCTTTAGACACCACTCTTTATCATCACCTTTGGTACCCATGAATTGACATCCCCAACCAGAACTCATTATACTCTCCTAATATCGTATCTCGAAACCATCGGTTTCAAATACTGCGTCGTCAAATATATCATACTTTACCTCTTCTACACTACTCATTAGTGACCCATCTTTTAATATGTCCATAAACGTATCAAAATCATCATCAAATACTTCCGCTACTATTTCTACCGTACCGTCATTAAGATTTTGGATATACCCTTTAAACTGTTTTTTCATCAATGCCTGGGAGACTGATTTACGATAAAACACACCTTGTACCCTGCCATAGACAATGAACTTATACCATTCCATATTTAGGCTACTTTATACTCGTCTTTAAGTGTTTGTAAAAACTCAATGATACGCATTTGGAACAGTATATCATCTTCATCATCAATACATTCATGAAGCTCCATGAGTAAAGACATGTCTATTTTTTTAACAAAACGAGGTACCTCTTTTGTCTCTTTTGTCACCAATTGTATTAGATGTTCAAAGTCCAGTCCATTATTTGTAACAATCTTAGAGTGGTATTCATTGACCGTATCAATGAGAAGTTCTGCTCGCTCTTCATCATCTTTATATGTTCTTTTGGCTATCTCTTTAAGCTTTTGTTTTTCACATTCACAAATATCGCCATTGGCTGAGATCATCAATGTTAATATCTTAGCTCTGTATTCCAAAGAACTGTGATGGTAGACAAGTAATTCTCTGAACATTTTCATAAAATTACGTTTAAAACTTTTTAACACGCTCTTCCTTTAAAGTTATTAACATTATTTTAACAAAATTATACTATAGTTTGGCAAAACAACAAACATAGGCAAATCATTGGGCAACATCGATCTGATCATTATATTGACAACAGCATTTTTAGGATCAGTAGGACATTGTATAGGTATGTGTGGAGGGATAGTTGTTGCATATTCTTCAAGTAAACTAGATCAACGATCCACCTATATACAACAAACCACTTCTCATCTTGCCTATAATTTTGGTCGTGTCACTACTTATGCTATATTGGGTGCCATCTTTGGTTATATTGGACAGGTAATCGCTTTTACACCCACAACCAAAGGCATACTCTTTGTAATAACAGGAGTACTTATGATACTTGCAGGAGGCTCTCTACTTGGAAAATGGAAGTTTTTAAACTCTGCAGAGCTCTCTATATCAAGATATAGCTGGTATCAAAACACTTTTAGAAGCCTGATGTCATCCAGATCTTATGGTAGTTTCTACCTTTTAGGTATGCTTAACGGTATCATTCCCTGTGGACTTGTTTACTCTTTTGCCATTTTCGCTGCAAGTACAGCTAATCCTTTAGGTGGTGCGCTGGTCATGGCTACATTTGGACTAGCTACTATCCCTGCACTATTCTTCTTAGGATTCATCACCAAGTTTTTACAAAAAGGCTCTCTTCGTGGCACCATGATGAAGCTCGCAGCCATACTTGTGATCATTTATGGTGTCTTTACGCTTACCAAAGGGTATAACTTCATAGCCCATCCAGATGAAATGAAAGCCATGATGGATAAAATGCACGAAGAAGGCATAGATGAAAATGAAACACTCACCGGTAAGTTTAATGGTATGAAGTGTGCCCCTGGAAAGTGCGGATAAGATAAGATAATATGGCTAAGAAACGTATATTTTAGATATAATTCTTCCATGAATCACATTAAACATTATGCCTATGACCATACCCCTCTTCATTTTGATTTTAAACAAACTGTAGAACGCTTTTTTGTAGAAGAGATACCTCTTTATACTTTCACCGGCACTGGAAACTACCTCATACTTAAGATACAAAAAACTGACATGAGCACATGGAAACTCATTACCGTTTTAGCAAAAGCTACAGGTCTACAGGAACGAGAGATAGGCTATGCCGGTCTCAAAGATAAAAATGCCACGACCATACAGTACATCTCTCTTCCAAAGAGGTACGAAAAAGAGCTCAACAGAAATCTCACCACAGAAAAGATAGAAATACTTGAACGTAGCTACAATAAGTCACCCATTAAGATAGGCCATCTAAAAGGCAACAGATTTTCCATCATCCTGCACAATATCAACGAAAAAGATGCAAAATTCTTTAATACCACTGCTAAAAAGATGCAAAAAGACGGCATACCAAATTACTACGGTTACCAACGTTTTGGTGAAGAGAGTCGTTCTTACCTTCAAGGGAAGGAGTTAGCCCACAGCGGGAAAAAACTTAAAGGGAGTAAAGAAAAACTCCTTGTATCTGCTTACCAAAGTTACCTCTATAACCGATGGCTGGGCTCAAGAGTTAAACTATCTTCTATCATCGAAAGTCATGATTTACAAACAGCAGCTAGAAAATTACAATATCCTTTAGAACTGGTCAAAGTCTTAGCCAAACAGTCACAATTTTTTAAGCTTTTTATAGGTGATCTCATTATGCCCTACCCATATGGAAAGTTCAACTATGTTAAAGATATGCATCAGTCTTCACAAGCTTTTACTGATAAAAAACTTTCACCTACAGGACTACTCTGCGGAGCAAATGTAGACAGAGCCAAAAGTGATGCTTACTACTTGGAAGAAGATTTTGATGACACTGAACTTAATAGTCTCAAAGGTGACAGGCGCTTTGCATGGATTTGGCCAAAAGATGTAGAAACTCTTTATAATAATGATACGAAAATGTTGACTGTAGAGTTCTACTTACCTAAAGGCTCATATGCTACTACATTTTTAGAAGAGATAGGAAAATTTTCTTTAAAGGAAGAGAAGTAGAATCTTTTTTATTAATTATTTTGTTAACTACTTTTGATATAATCCATACAATTATATAACAAGGCAATAAATGAAACTCGTCATAGCAATTACAGGCGCATCTGGTGTACAATTAGGCAAGAAGTTCATAGACTACTTACCTGAATATATAGAAGCCCATGTGATAGTAAGTGATAATGCCTTAACTGTTGAATCATTTGAAAATAAAAGAGTAACATTACATACAAGTGATAATATCGCAGCGTCTATCTCTTCGGGATCTTTTAGCGTGGATGCAACTGCTATCATACCTTGTAGTATGAATACTTTAGCAAAAGTAGCTTGTGGGATTTCCGATAACCTTCCTTCACGTGTTGCAGCCGTTGCACTCAAAGAACAAAAAAAGTTACTTTTGGCACCTCGTGAACTTCCTTTTTCTGCCATTGCTTTAGAAAATATGCAAAAATTGGCTACACTTGGTGTCATCATCGCACCACCTGTCATGGGCTATTATTCAGAATCTTCCAGCCTTGAAGATATGGAGAAGTTCATCATCGGGAAATGGTACGATGTTTTAGGCATCGAGAATAATTTATATGAGAGATGGAAATAACATGAGTGATATAAAACGTGCGATCTACCCCGGAACTTTTGACCCTGTTACAAATGGTCATTTAGACATTATGAATCGTGCATCTGTCATGTTTGATGAGATCGTTGTAGCCGTAGCGCAAAGTGCATCCAAAGAACCTATGTTTACACATGATCAACGTATCGCTATGGTTGAAGCAGTGACTAAGGATTCTCCAAAAATTAGAGTTGTAGGCTTTGAAGGTTTACTTGTGGACCTTTCTGACAAACTTAATGCTAACATTATTATACGTGGATTACGTGCTGTGAGTGACTTCGAGTATGAAATTCAAATGGGGTATGCAAATGCTTCACTTAAAAAAGAATTAGAGACTATATACCTTATGCCAAGTCTTGAACATGCCTTTGTTAGTTCTTCTGTGGTTCGATCCATCTTACCATTTAATGGAAAAGTTGAACACCTTCTACCACCTGTAGCACATAAAATGATACAAGCGTATAGAAAATAATGTATATACTGTTTGAAGGTATCGATACTTGTGGAAAAAGTACACAGATAGACCTCTTAGCAGAAAAACACTCTGAACTTGTGATCACGAAAGAGCCTGGTGGTACTGCATTTGGTGTTAAAGCAAGAGAGATACTCCTTCAAGACTCTCTTGCATCAAAAAGAGCAGAACTTTTACTTTTTTTAGCAGATCGGGCAGAGCACTATGAAGAGATCGTTAAACCTAACAAAGATAAGGTCGTCATCTCTGACAGAGGTTTCATCTCCGGTATCGGTTATGCTTTGGCAAATGGTGACTTTGATTTTGACCAACTTGTTAGACTTAATAAATTTGCACTTGAAGATCACTTTCCAGATAAGATCATACTTTTCTTAACAAATATGGAAACACTAAAGGAACGTACTTCACAAAAAAGTCTTGACGGCATAGAATTAAGAGGGTTAGAATACCTTTTAGAAGTGCAAGAACATATGAGACAGAGTATTATAAAACTTGACATCCCTCATCTATTTATAGATGCCACTGACAGCATAGAAAACATCAATCAATCGATACTAACCTACTTGAAGGTATAATTCCATAATTTTCAAGTACGCTATACACCGTACCTTATTGGATACAAGGATAAAATCATGATAAACCCACTAAGAGGTATGAAAGACCTCACGTTTGAAGACAGCCAACGCTTTGTACATATTGTAACGACTGCCATAGGTGTAGCCAAGAAGTACGGGTATAGATACATAGAAACACCTATACTTGAAGAGACTGCTCTTTTCAAACGTTCTGTAGGTGACAGTTCTGACATAGTGAGTAAAGAGATGTATCAGTTTGAAGATAAAGGTGGCAATGATGTATGTATGCGTCCAGAGGGCACTGCTGGTGTAGTACGTGCATTTGTCTCTGCAAAACTAGACCGTCAACCAGTTAAACAGAAATTTTACTACTATGGGCCTATGTTTCGTTATGAAAGACCACAAAAAGGTCGTCTAAGAGAATTTCACCAGTTTGGTTGTGAAAGTTTTGGTGAGGGTTCAGTTTATGAAGACTTTACCATTATCACAATGATAAGCCAGATATTTGAAGAACTTGGCATAGGTTTTGATCTTCAGATTAATTCACTGGGCTGTACTACCTGTATGCCTCCATATAAGCAAAAACTTGTTTCTTTTTTAACAGAAATAAAAGAAGAACTTTGTGAAGATTGTAACAGACGTATAGAGACCAACCCTATCCGTGTACTCGACTGTAAGAACAAAACATGTCAATCACTCCTTACAAATGTACCAAAACTCATCACAAACCTCTGTGAAGAATGTGACACTGACTTTAACAAACTCACTGCCCTGCTCGACAAAGCAGGTATCAAGTATGAAGTAGACACAAACCTTGTACGTGGGCTAGACTATTACAACAAAACTGCTTTTGAATTTGTAAGCAATGATATAGGCTCCCAGTCTGCTATTGCAGGTGGTGGGCGTTATGACATGCTTGTTGAGTTTTTAGACGGTAAATCTACTCCTGCGGTAGGCTTTGCCATAGGAATAGAGAGAATCATGGAACTTGTACAAATGCCAGAAGTTCAAAAAGATGGCATATATCTGGGAGCTATGACTGAAGATGCTATTGAAGCATTATTTGCCATAGCTACTGCAAAACGTAAAGAGTCTAAAGTAACCGTAGAATACAATTCCAAAGGTTTTAAGAGTCATATGAAAGGTGCAGACAAAGTAAATGCACGTTACTGTGTTCTTATCGGTGAAGATGAATTAAAAAATGGTACTGTTTGGATAAAAGACTTAGAGAATAAAGAAGAATCAACTGTTTTGGTGGAAGAGTTTTAACTCTCATTGAAAGATTTAAGCAGGATTAACCTGCTTAAGAAGATCACTTTCACCAGTAATATCTACTGACAAAAGTAATGCTATATTTCGAGCTTATAAACTACCCTAGATCTCCATCCAGAGTCGTCTCTATATTAGTTAGATCATCATCTTCACCAAGATTATTAATCACAGTATCATCATCCTCTCCACCATCGATCGTGTCATCTCCAGCTCCACCGTCGATCGTGTCATCTCCAGCTCCAGCATCGATTATATCATCTCCGCCTCCACCATCAATTATTTCATCTGCATCACTACCGACTATAAGATCAGGACCATCACTACCTTCCAATACTGTGTCACCATCTATAGTAACATTAAATGTAGTGGTTTCGGTATCTCCATCTCCATCGGTGACTAATGCATCGAATTCTAGAACTATTGGTTCATCTGGATATACTTC
>JADGDL010000137.1 GCA_016744875.1 Sulfurovum sp. | reverse complement strand
GAAGAGATGTCTCTGTAGCTCATTCCCAAGCCGTACATAGACAAGATCTTTTCTTCTATCTCATCTGAAATTGTAGTTTGGTGTTTTTTAACGATCTGAGGTTCAAAGGTACCGTTACGGTCTCTTGGGGTTTCTAATTCAAAAGTACCGTCACTTGTACCTTTGATAGTTTTTTTATTGGAACCATTACGTCTGTTTGTTCTGCCTGAAAGCACATCATCTGCAATATGTGATTCCACTTCTGCTTCGAGTGCAGCTTCTGTAAGTTGTTTGATCAGTGGTGCTAAAAGTCCACCTTTACCTGTGAGCTTTTTACCACTTCTAAACTCATCTAATATCTCATCGAAATCAAACTCGTATTCTTCTTTCATTGTCAGTCCTTGATAGTATTTTATCAGACTGACACGAAATTTCTAACACTCACGTAATTTACTTATCTTCCCTCTAATATTTTCAAGTTTCTCTCATGTACACTGAGTTTTTCATCTTTAACTCTTACTT
>JADGDL010000136.1 GCA_016744875.1 Sulfurovum sp. | reverse complement strand
CTTTTGAAGAACGTCAAATGTTCTTAGAAGAAATTGGGTTAGATACACCCGGTGTTGCTCGTTTAATTCAATCAGCCTATAAATTATTGAAATTAGAAACTTATTTTACTGCAGGTGTAAAAGAAGTTCGTGCATGGACAATTCATGAAGGTACCAAAGCGCCTCAAGCTGCTGGAGTAATTCATACTGATTTTGAGAAAGGATTTATTCGTGCGGAGGTAATTCACTATGAAGACTTTGTGAATTTTGGTTCGGAATCTGCTGCGCGTGATGCTGGTAAACTTTCTGTAGAAGGTAAAGACTATACTGTTATTGATGGTGACGTAATGCACTTCAGATTTAACGTGTAATCACATTTTTTTTCAAATTTTTATTACCCTAGTTAAACCTTTTTGAGATTGGTGTATCTTAGTACGGCATGTCGGATATATTAGAGAAGCAAATTTCGGATTTACTTTCTGAAGAGCAGTATGAATTGGCCTTTAAAGCCATTATGACTGGTTT
>JADGDL010000135.1 GCA_016744875.1 Sulfurovum sp. | reverse complement strand
ATCATAGAGGTACTGGTGTGACAAAAAATATTGAAAAGGCATCTTATTGGCTTGAAAAGTCTTATAGCAATAATTGAAATAAGAGAATTTCTTGATTAGTCTAATAATGAATTCTCTAAAAATAAAAACCTTATAAAATATATAATTTTATAAGGTTTCTATCTCGCCTCCAAAACCCTAAAGACTATCTAAAAGAGCTACCACTTGCCCAAGTGCAATCCCTCCATCATTCGGAGGAATAGCATTGGAAATAACAGCCTCAGGACACCTCTCAAGAACCAAAGTCAAAAGTACTCTGTTTTGAAATACACCACCACTTAATACCATAGGTAAGTCATACGGCTCATACACCGCAGCTATCATCTCTACTAAAGTATGAAAAAACTTTGAGATAGCGATAGTCGTATCCGACTCATTTAAAATCTCTTGAATGAGAGGTAAGATATCTATCTGCCCATCTTCATACCTAAATGTATAATGCCCAGAGACACTACTGTCATACTC
>JADGDL010000134.1 GCA_016744875.1 Sulfurovum sp. | reverse complement strand
GTGTCGTGATCTGTTATTCCACTCTCTGCTACAATAATCTTATTGTTAGGAATAAGAGGAATAAGCTTTTCACTCAGAGACATGTCCATTTCAAAGGTTTCCAAGTTTCTATGATTAATACCGATAATATCAGCACCAGCAAAAATAGCTTTGGTTAAATCTTTTTTATCATGAATCTCAACCAAAGCTTCCATGCCTAAGTGTCGTGTGTAATTCAACAACTCTTTTAAATCTTTTCGACTCAATGCTGTTGCAATCAAGAGTACATAATCTGCACCAAAAGCTAATGCCTCTACTAGCTGATACTTATCAACAATAAAATCTTTACGAAGCAGTGGAATACTTGTATAACGACGAACCATTCCTAAGTACTCTTTATCACCTTTAAAGAAATGAGGTTCAGTTAAAATAGAGAGAGAATCAGCTCCCCCTTTTTCATACGCCTGACCTATTACCATTGGGTCAAAATCTTCTCGAATAATTCCCTTACTTGGACTGGCTTTCTT
>JADGDL010000133.1 GCA_016744875.1 Sulfurovum sp. | reverse complement strand
GGCATAGTCTTTACAAACTTCACTTTACACCCTATAGACTCCAGTGTAGCAACATGATAACCATAGTATGGCTCAAAAAGAACCACCTCATCGCCCTCATTTAGAAGACTCATCGCAGTAGAGTAAAAAGCACCCGTAGCTCCTAAACTCACTAAAACATTTTCACTACTTATGCCTTGGTTATAAAAGGCGTTTTGCTTCTTGGCGATAGCTTCACGTAGTTTATAGGTCCCATAGGCGGAAGTGTATGTGTTTGCCCCACTATCCATAGCTAGCTTTGCACCCTCTACTACTTCAGCTGGCACTTCAAGGTCACAAAGCCCTTGAGCCATATTTAAGCCATTTTTTTCCTTACATAAAACAGACATAGCTCTTATCTCAGACTGTGCTATATTTTTTGCTCTCTCACTTAATCTCATTCTATCCTCGTCTTATGCTTCAAATGTCCCAGCCAAACGCTGGTAGACCTCAGAACTCTCAAGAAGTACTCTGTGTGTTCCCTGTGCAACTA
>JADGDL010000132.1 GCA_016744875.1 Sulfurovum sp. | reverse complement strand
CCATTAATTTGGTTTAAAACATCAATCCATTGCTCTGGTTGAAAATATGTACCACCATAAAATGGTTTGCCATCAGGAAGAGCAAAACAATTTAAAGGCCAACCACCTCTACCATTCATTAAATGAATTGCATCCATATAAATTTGATCAATATCAGGTCTTTCTTCTCTATCTACTTTTATACATATGAAATTTTCATTCATTATTGTAGCGATTGCCTCATTTTCAAATGACTCATGTTCCATCACATGACACCAATGACAAGCAGCATAGCCTACACTTACAATGATCATTTTGTCTTCTTTTTCTGCCTTTGCCAAAGTTTCATCATTCCAAGGATGCCAATCTACGGGATTATGAGCATGCTGAAGCAAATATGGTGAAGTCTCTTTAACAAGATGATTAGTGTATTTATGATCATTAGAATGATTAGATGAATTTTGGCTTTTACAAGCGAAAAATAACGTTGAACAAATAATCAATAATAGGGAGAAACGAAACATAGTTTAGATTT
>JADGDL010000131.1 GCA_016744875.1 Sulfurovum sp. | reverse complement strand
ACCAAATAGTGTCTCTGTAACCATAACTATCTTATTTTTATTTTTCTTCCATAGTTTTGTATATAAAAGCTCCTAATATCCCCCCTATAATCGGTGCTACCCAAAATAACCATAATTGATCTATAGCCCATCCACCTTGAAAAATAGCAACTGCTGTACTTCTAGCAGGGTTTACAGATGTATTTGTCACTGGAATACTTATTAGATGAATCAGAGTCAAACCTAAACCTATAGCTATTGGTGCAAATCCTTGTGGAGCTCTTTCATCTGTTGCTCCCATTATTATAATCAAAAATACTGCTGTAAGAACAATTTCTGCAACTAACCCTGCCAACAGACTAAATCCCATGGGAGAATGGATTCCGTACCCATTTGAAGCAAATCCACTGGCTGATGGATCAAATCCCGTTAAACCTGAAGCTATAATGTATAGAACACCTGCACCGAGTATTCCCCCTAACACTTGGGAAACTATATAGGGCAACAACTCTTTTTTCTCAAATCTCCCACCTATAC
>JADGDL010000130.1 GCA_016744875.1 Sulfurovum sp. | reverse complement strand
AAATTATTTTCATTTATGCACTCTCACTTATTTTACTTCGCATCTCATCTTCCGTTAAACACTCAACACCTAAGCTCATAGCTTTGTCATATTTACTTCCTGCATCTTCACCATAAATCAAAAAGTCTGTCTTTTTAGAAACAGAACCTGATACTTTTGCACCGAATTCTTCTAGCATCTCTTTAATTGCACCACGTGATTCACTCATTGTTCCAGTTAAAACAGCTGTTTTTCCTTTAAACGGGTTCTCTATAGCTTCAGCTTTTTTAGTAGGTTCAAGCGGTTTTAAAATTTCTTGTAGATTCAAGATAGTCTCACGATTGACTCTTATAAATTCTAAAACAGATTCAGCCATCTCTTCACCAATGCCATCACATGCAACTATTTCTTCTTTTGTAGCATCTATAAACGATGAACCAAAGTTCTCACTAAGAGTCTTAGATGCAACTTCTCCTACATGTTCAACCCCTAAAGAATTTACAAATCTCCAGTAGTCACATCCTTTAGCTGCTTCTAAAG
>JADGDL010000012.1:27482-57653 GCA_016744875.1 Sulfurovum sp. | reverse complement strand
GGAAAACAAATATGTCTAAAACCCTTTTAATTTTACTAACAAGTATAGCACTAATGGCTACACTCAACGCTACAGAGACCATAACAGACAAAACAAAACTCCAAGAGCTAAAATCAAAAAACAGAGTATTGCAAGATCCTGTTCTTTATGTGACAGGGGCGATAGAAAAACCTAACTCTTACATTTTAAAAGTAGAAGCTAGAACACCCAATGGATCACAGCTTGTTGCAGCAATTTTAGACAAACAAACATCAGAACTTTATATCGGTTCAGCGTATGATAAAAATGGTCAGCCCATTACTTTTCCTAAGGATGTAAAAGCCATTCAAGAAGGGGTTTCTTTTTCTTATGGAACAGGGAGTAAAGATCTTTACATTGTGACAGATCCGGAGTGTCCTTACTGTAGTAGATTTGAAAAATCAGTAGCAGGTAAACTGAGTGACTATAGGGTACATGTGATACTCATGCCACTTTCCTTTCATAAAAAAGCACCTGCTATGATAGAGTGGATCATGCAAGGTAAAGATGATGTGGAGAAGAAAAAGAAGTTTGAGGAGTTAATGCTCAAGGGTTCTACAGAGTATCAGGCACTTATAAAAGATGCAAAAAAACCTTTTGTCTATTCTGATGCAGTGGGACAGGCTATGAAAAAAGTTAATAGAGCAACTATGGAACTAAATGTACGAGGAACACCTGCAGTTTATGATGCAAATTTTAATCCTGTGTCTCAAGAGCAATTACTCAATACTCAAGGAAGAAAAAAGTAATGAACTTAGATCAAAAAGTGACTTTTGCAGAGACAGTTTTTGCTCAGGAAGTGGATGGAGAGATGGTACTTCTGGATATGGAGAGTGAAAACTACTTTGGACTTGATGAAGTAGGTACTTCGATCTGGCAGGCGATGCAGGATAAAGAAACGCTTAAAGAAGTGCTTGAAGTATTATTAGAGCAGTATGAAGTTGACGCTGAAGTGTTGGAAAATGACCTCTCGAGTTTTATCGGGAAGCTTGTGGAGAGTGGATTGGTAAAGGTAGAAGAACGTTGAACCTATCACAATACCTAGATAATGAAAAGATCCTTTTAGAAGAGAGCGTCATCGTAAAGTTAGAAAACTTTGCTTCACTGCTTCATGAATGGAATCAGATACATAACCTGACCGGAGCAAAAACCATAGATGCTATCTATGTGAACATTGTGGACTCTCTCTACCCTCTAATGTTTATAGAGAAACCAAAAACACTTTTAGATGTAGGAACGGGTGCAGGGTTTCCCGGACTTGTATTGGCTATAGCTTTACCTCATACCAAAGTCGTACTTGCTGAACCGCTTAAAAAGAGAGTCTCCTTTTTAAAATATGCAGCCATTGATCTGGAACTTGGCAATGTAATTGTAGAAGCTAAAAGGGTAGAAAAAGTAGAGCATACACCTTTTGAAATGATAAGCTCACGCGCAGTGACCAATACGAAGTTACTTTTAGATCTAACAAACGATATCAGTGACACTCAGACCGAATATCTTTTTTACAAAGGTTCCCGTGTATTCGATGAGATAGAAGATGTACAACATCAGTTAGATTATGATATAGTACAAAAAAATCAGAGAAATTACCTCTATATAAAGAAAGAATTATGATCTTAAAACTCCTTGTTTTTGCTATTGTCGGTGTGATTATCTATAAATTTTTTGGAGGAAAATTTCCAAAAATAGGTAAAACTGCACATGAAAAAAAGTTAGATGATGATACTCTTGTAGAGTGTGAGAAGTGCAATACCTATGTGACGGTTAAAGAGAGTATGATCGTGAATGGAAAGTACTACTGTTCAGCAGAATGTACACCGTAGATTAAACATAGACAGTGCAAGAGTAAAGATCAATTAATATAAAGGAATCATCATGATAATCATCGGTCACCCATGGATAAAAAGTAATCGTTTTTTTAAAGTTTTTTCTATAGAAGGCATACCAAAAAGTCAGCCTGGAGATATTATTTTACTTGAACCTTTGGTTGATTCTCATACGTATGCTGAGCATTGTCAATCTCACGCCATACCTTTTGCAGTGGTGGTCAATACTCTGGATGATGCACTGTATGCCAATGCATTGGGTGCCAAATACATTATTTGTGAAGAAGATGATGCGTTGATGATACAGCCCATAGCCAATGAATACCTTTTTGATACACGCATCTTAGTGCATATACATAGCGAAAAAGAGATCTCTAAGATCGCTAGAGGACACATCGATGGTGTGGTTTTTACTGAGGCTATTTGTTAAAACTGTATGCTAAATGAATTTAACCGTTATAGATTAACATATGCGATCATTGCAATCAATATCTTCATCTATTTGATCTCTGCATTATTAAGTAGAGACCTGGTAGATATGGACATGGAGACACTTGTAGATATGGGTGCATTGTTTGGCCCACTGGTTGTATTTGAAGAACAATGGTGGAGGCTTTTTACTGCGATGTTCTTGCATGGCGGTATGACACACCTGCTTATGAATATGTTTTCTCTTTATATCGTAGGACGTGCTGCCCAGATGTATTTTGATACCAAATCTTATGTGAGTATTTACCTTTTTTCTGGCCTCATAGGGGGGCTGGTTTCTTTGTATGTCCATCCTGCTTCTGTAGGTGTAGGAGCGTCTGGTGCTATATTTGGGATCTTTGGTGCTTTGGCAGGTTTCTTTTTGGCTCACAGAGATAAGATCGCTGCACACAGTAAAGCATTCATGAAAGACTTCTCCATCATCATAGGGATAAACCTTGTCATAGGGCTTTCCATAGAATCTGTAGATGTTTCTGCACATATCGGTGGACTTGTGGTAGGTGTTGTTGGAGGTTTTTTACTTTCTAAAAGTCCTAAATTTTTTCTACTTTATAACTCTGCGATGGTATTGCTGATGTTTATTATAGTCGCAAGACTTTCAAGTGAGTATGCACAGATACAGTTTTAAAATGGTAAGTAGATCTTATCTATGAGCTCATCATATTCATCTTGTGCATCTGAATCAATGGTGATACCTCCACCACTTTTATAGGATAGTTGTTCATCCTTTTTTTCGATGAAACGTATCATCACCCCTGAACGTAGGTATGTACCGTCAAAAATACCAAACACACCTGTGTAAAATCCTCTGTCAAAATCTTCTACATTGTTGATGATATTTACGGTGCTTCTTTTGGGTGTGCCGGTAATGGAACCTGCAGGAAGAAGCTTAGACAACAAGGTCCCGATGTTATCTTCCCATGCGTTTGGGAGTTTTGCCGTGATCTTGGAACTTACTTGCAGGAGTTCTTTTTTTCCTGCTTTTATCTTCTCTACGTAACGAAATTTTTCTACTTTTATATCAGATCCGATGATGCCGAGATCATTACGCATAAGGTCAACGATCATTACATGTTCAGCCATCTCTTTTTCATCTTTCAAAATGCGCTCTTTTGCATCAGGAAGGTTTGCATCGATCGTTCCTTTCATAGGATACGTGGCTATGTTGTCATCTTTCATCTCCACAAAACGTTCAGGAGAAAAACAAATAAATTCATCTTTATAATAAAGTTTGAATTTTGCACGTGCATAGGTAAATATCTCTTTAAGAGAGTAGTTGGACTCTATGGGTGTTTTAAACGTGAGATTTAGTAAGTAGGTATTACCGGAACGTATTTCTTCGAGTACTTCCTCCAAGGATTTTTTGTAGGTAGCAAAGGCTACGGGAGACTTGGAAAAAGTTACTTCTTTTGTCCGTGTTTCTACAGGATAATTACGCAAATTTTCTAATTTATAAAAGATGTCATCATCCAAAACGTCAAGTGCTTTGGCAAAGATCTTGTTTGTATCATAAGAGATGATGAAAAGAAAGGGAGTACGGTTTTGACCTAAGGAGTTGATAGTGTCAAATCCTTCTTCTTTATGTTGCCAATTCATTGTACTTTTTATGAATCCAGGAGTAATAACTTTAGTATCGCCATACGCATGTAGACACCATTCTTGACTTGGGTAAGTACTTTACAACGATCATCTTCAAGCATCTCATCGGAGATATCAATATTTCGCATCACAGGTCCTGGATGTAAAACTAAAATGTTTCTGTTTTGCATTCGCTCTTTGGTGATACAATACTGACTTGCATAGTCATCATAATCTTCAAAAAGTTCTGTTTCATGGCGTTCAAGCTGTGCACGAAGTGACATGATAACGTCCACTTTATCCATCACGTCTTCAAGTTTTTCATATTGTGGCAGATCAGAGTCAGGCATAAAAGGTTTGGGTGCAACAAGCAGTACATGCATGCCCATACGTGTAAGTAGACGTATACCAGAAGAAGCAACTCTTGAACTTACGATGTCACCTACAATGGCGATGGTTTTACCTTTCACCTCACCATCAAAGTGCTCTACCATGGTAAAGAGGTCAAGGAGTGCCTGTGTAGGGTGTGCATAGTTTCCTGCACCTGCATTAATGACTGGGGTCATTTGCATATCTGCAAGTAACCCTGGTGTTTCATTTTCAGAATGTCTTATAATAACCCCATCAGGATCCATAGCACAGAGGTTTGCAAAAGTATCTTCAAGTGTTTCACCTTTTTTGGTAGAAGAGCGGGAAGGATCCAAATGTACTACAGAAACACCAAGACGCTTGGCTGCTACTTCAAATGAAGACCTTGTGCGTGTAGAAGCTTCAAAAAAGAGAGTGAAAAGAAGTTTATCCCTAAGCAATTGGGAAGGACGTTGCGTTTTAAAAGTTCTTGCATCATCTAGCAGGTTTTGTATCTGTTCATCAGTAAGGTTCGTAGTATCTACCAGGTGTTGCATGGATATCCTTGGGCTTTAGTTTGATATTATAGCTAATAGCTGCTAATAAATTTCTCTAACCCACCTTCAACACTCCACCATTCAGGAAAAACTGCATCATAATAAGGTTTAGTGACTTCATCAAAACTCTCTATATCTTCATATAGATTGACACACCAGTCAAAATCTATTTGATGTGCAGTAAGTGCTTCTTGGGAGAGTAATGTGTCATTGATACAGCCAAGACGACTTGGGGTGACCAGAAGCGTTTTTATATTGAGCTCTTTGATGAGGTCGATCATCATATAATCCTTAGTGATAGGGACCATGAGACCACCGGCACCTTCAACTAATAGAATATCACAGAGTTTGGAAAGTGCTTTGTATTTCTCAAATATCTTTTCAAGTTTTATCTCTTGTTTGGTATCTGCACAAAAAGGTGCTGCGGGGAGAGGAAAAGTGTATGCTGTAATATCATCGGTTGTAAGACCTTGGAAATTTTCATTTACCTTTTGACAAGTTTCAAGGAGTATACTTGCATCAAGGGCTATATCGGTAACACCTGTTTCGATGGGTTTAAAAACACCCACTGAAAAACCTTGTTCTGTTAGCGCTTTAATGAGTTTAAGAGTAGTGTATGTTTTACCTACATTTGTACCGGTAGCTGTGATGAAAAGTGATTGCACTTGCATTTCCCTTGAATTTTAGTATAATAAATGTAATTATATACAAAATAAGATAATGTATTATAATGCGACTAGTCGCATGAGCCTACTGCTGAAGTAGACTTAGCGGCAGCGTAGTCTTTGGAGCTTTTGCTCTAAAGGCGTTATTTAAGGATGGTAATGCCAAAGATAGAAGAAGAATTAGCGTATGCTTTAGAACTGGAAGAACCACAACTGTTTAAAGTGCTTTTGCACAATGATGATTATACGAGTATGGACTTTGTAGTCGATGTGCTTGTAAATATTTTTCATAAAACACATGCACAAGCTGAACAGATCATGTTACTGATACATGAAAAAGGTAAGGCGATCTGTGGTGTCTACAGTTTTGAGATAGCACAAACAAAAGCACAACAAGTCAAACTAAAAGCAAAACAAAATGAGTTTCCATTATTAGCCACAATTGAGGAGGATAGTTAAATGATAAGTATTGCCCTAAATGATGTATTTAAAAATGCAGTAGCCTATGCCAAAGAGAACAGACATGAGTATCTGACCGTTGAACATCTCTTTTTATGTATAGTAAGATCCGCAGCCGGAGGAGAGATACTCACACTCCTGGATGCAGATCTTACTGCACTTGAAAAAGGTATAGTGAACCATATAGAAAAAACAATTCCGTCACTGCAAGAAGCAGTAGAACCTTTTGAAACAGTAGCGCTCTCTCGTGCTATCAATGATATGATGACACACATACACTCTGCAGGAAGGTCTGAAGCCAGCATAGGTGATATGATCGCTGCGATCTTTATGCAGGAGCATTCGTACGCTGTGTACCTTATGAAAAAAGAAGGGCTTTCACGTGTAGATGTGCTTGAAGTGATCTCTCACCGTTATGAGAAAGTAGATAACGAGACGACAACACCAAAAGAAGAAGAGTCACTTTTGGCACAGTTCACTATGGAACTCGTTGCACTGGCAAAAACAGGGAAGATAGATCCTGTAGTCGGACGTGTGGATGAGATAGAACGTGTGATGCAGACACTTTGCCGTCGTAAAAAGAACAATCCGCTGCTAGTAGGTGAACCTGGAGTAGGTAAAACTGCCATCGCTGAAGGCTTGGCACTTAAGATCTCCGAGGGAGAAGTACCGGATATCCTTAAAAATGCAAAAGTATTTGCTTTAGATATGGGTGCTTTGGTAGCAGGGACAAAATACAGAGGTGATTTTGAAAAACGTCTAAAAGGAATCATCAAAGAACTGACAGCACAGAAAGATGCCATAATGTTCATCGATGAGATACATACGATGGTTGGAGCGGGAGCTACAAGTGGAGGAAGTATGGATGCTTCCAATCTACTTAAGCCGGCACTTGCAAGGGGAGACCTCAAATGTATCGGTGCAACTACGTATCAGGAGTTTAGGAACTTTTTTGATAAAGATAAAGCGTTGAGTCGTAGATTTGCGAAGATAGATGTGGAAGAACCAAGTAAAGAAGATACTTTTATCATCTTAAAAGGTGTACAACATAAGTATGAAGATTATCATAACATTAAGTTCACTGATGGGGCACTTCTCTCTGCTATAGACCTCTCTGTAAAGTATTTACATGACAGGTTTCTTCCTGATAAGGCGATGGATATCATCGATGAGGTGGGTGCGCACTTTATGCTTAGAGGTGAAGGGGGTGTTACCGTCAAACCCAAAGACATTCAAGAGTCTGTTGCTAAGATCATGAAACTTCCTTCAACAGTCATAGGTACAGATGATACAAGAAAACTAAAAGCGTTAGAAAAAGACCTCTCTTCTCATATCATTGGTCAGGATGAAGCCATTAAAGCTATTTCAACAGCGATCAAACGCTCTTATGCAGGACTCAATGCAGGTGACAGACCCATAGGAAGTTTCTTGTTTGTAGGACCAACCGGTGTAGGTAAAACAGCATTGGCTACGCAGTTGGCAGAGACCATGCATGTGAATTTTGAGAGACTTGACATGTCTGAATATATGGAACCGCATACCATTTCACGACTTGTGGGTGCACCTCCGGGGTATGTTGGGTATGAACAAGGCGGATTGCTTACCGAGATGATCAAAAAACATCCTCATACGGTGCTGCTCTTGGATGAGATAGAAAAAGCACATCCTGATATCATGAATATTTTACTTCAAGTAATGGATGGTGCAAAACTGACAGACAACAACGGCGTGATCTCTGACTTTAAAAATGTGATACTCATCATGACCTCGAACATTGGTACAAAAGAAGCCAATGTAATGGGCTTCAACAAAGATAATTCTATGAAGACAGATAAGGCGCTTCAAGCCTTTTTTGCTCCGGAATTTAGAAACCGTCTCTCAGGGACTATAGAATTCAATGCGCTTGGTCTGGAAGCTTTAGTGACCATAGTGGATAGAGAGCTGGATAAATTAAATCTGCTTTTGGAATCTAAAAAAGTGAAAGTGAAAGTAAACAAAAAAGCAAAAGAGTACCTTGCAAATGAAGGCTATGATGAGCGCTACGGTGCAAGACATATTGCACGTGTGATCGATGAAAAAGTAAAAGAAGCATTGACAGATGAAATACTTTTTGGAAAGTTGAAAAAAGGCGGTTTTGTAAAAGTGGATTATAAGAATGAAAAATTATTGTTTTCATTTGAGGCTGAATAGGCTTCATGGCCTCCATGTCTGAAGAAGATAATTACTATATACCGCCATTAAGCAAAAAATCGTCAGTATTTCCTGACCCGAGACAGGCTTCAGATGAAGGTTTACTTGCCTATGGGGGTGATCTCACTTCAGACAGGCTTCTTGTAGCCTATAAAAAGGGAATATTCCCCTGGTACACTAAAGGTGATCCTATACTTTGGTGGTCACCCAATCCGCGTCTTCTTCTTTTCCCTGAGAAATTTAAAGTACGAAAATCATTTGCAAGAGTGTTACGTTCTGGAAAATTTATCGTTACTTTTGATAAACATTTTTCTGAAGTTATCAGACATTGTGCTACGATATACAGAGATGGGCAGGAAGCTTCCTGGATCCTTGATGAGATGATAGAAGCGTATACACGATTGCATGAAGAGGGTTTTGCACATTCTGTTGAGATACACAAGGAGGGCAAACTTGTAGGTGGACTTTACGGTGTGGCATATGGGAAAGCCTTTTTTGGAGAGTCGAAATTTTCTTTAGTCTCAGATGCATCGAAAGTAGCATTTAAAGCACTAAGTGACGTTTTAGGCAGTAGAGGTTATGATTTTATAGATTGTCAGATGAAAACAGAGCATATGATAGGTTTGGGTGCTGAAGTAGTTGAGAGAGATTTATTTCTTGATTTGCTTGAGTTAGCCATTGAAAAACCTTCAGATATAGGTTCATGGCAACATTTTACTTGGGAGTATGATAATGGTAAATAGAGATATAGGGTTCTCTTTATGGCTGGATTTTGTAGAGAGAGACTATCTGAAAAATGAGTTTGGCTCATTGATCGAAAAAGGTATTATTAATGGTGCAACCTCAAACCCTTCGATCTTTGCTTCATCTATTACCACTTCTCCTGCTTATACTGAGCAACTAAAAAGCCTTGAGGGAAAACCTGCAAAAGAGAAATACGAAGCTTTGGCCATAGAAGATATACGTACAGCAGCACAAGCATTACGTGATTCATATGATGTGGGGAATGACGGGTATATCTCCATTGAAGTGGATCCTTTTTTATCTAAAGATACACAGGGAACGATAGATGAAGGTAAACGGCTTTTTGCTGCTATCGGTGAACCCAATGTCATGGTAAAAGTACCTGCAACAGAAGCGGGTTATGATGCTATGACAGAACTTTTATGTAATGGTATTTCAGTCAATGCTACACTGATCTTTTCTCCTAAACAGGCACAAAAATGTTTAAAAGCGATGAAAAAAGGTATGGATGGATTTGAGGCCAGTGGCGGTGGACGTTGTGAAGGAGTCATCTCTATATTTGTAAGCCGTTTTGACAGGTTGTTAGATGCTGATCTGGAAAAAGAAGGTTTAAATGTTGCCAAAACAGGTATTTACAATGCTGCAAAGATCTATAATCTTATAGAGGCAAATAATACTCCATCAATACGTACACTTTTTGCAAGTACAGGCGTAAAAGGTGATGACTTGGATGCAGCTTATTATATGAAAGAATTACTTGCACCACACGCAGTCAATACTGCGCCTTTAGCAACGATAGAGTCTTATATCTCTAAAGAAGCCCCTGCAGCCAAACTCCCTATAGAAGAGAGTGAGATCAATGGCTATTTTACGAAATTAGATGATAACGGTTTTGATATGGACGAAGTCTATACGCAACTTTTAAAAGATGGCTTAGAAGCCTTTGAAAAGGCATTTCAAGAGATGCTTGATACATTAAACTAAATACTACAGAGGATCTGTGATGGAAGAAAAACTCAAGTTATATCTAAGAACCATGATAAGCAACCAAGGGAGTGACCTTCATTTAAAATCAGGTTCTCAAGTGCGTGTACGTATACATGGTGTTTTAAAAGTATTGGGTAAAGATACTGTAAGTGCTGAGATGATGGATAAACTGGCACAAGAGATAATGTCAGCAGAGCAGTATGAAAAACTTTTAACAGATAGAAGCCTGGACTTCTCTTATGTTTTGGGAAGTGAAAATAGATTTCGTGTGAATTTTTTCTATCAGATGGATGGTTTGAGTGCTGTACTGCGTATCATTCCTGTAGAGATAATGTCTTTAGATGACTTGAATTTACCACCAGTTATTAAAACGTTTACAGAGATCCAAAGAGGACTTGTCTTGGTGACAGGTGTCACAGGTTCAGGTAAATCTACTACTTTGGCAGCGATACTTGATAA
This sequence comes from Sulfurovum sp., assembly GCA_016744875.1. Lineage (GTDB taxonomy): Bacteria > Campylobacterota > Campylobacteria > Campylobacterales > Sulfurovaceae > Sulfurovum. Next base: position 47,333 of record JADGDL010000012.1, on the reverse strand, counting down.
AATAAATCGAGAGACTAAAAAGCATATTATCACCGTTGAAGATCCTATAGAATTTGTCCATAAGGATAGAGGTTGTCTTATAAACCAAAGAGGGATAGGTCAGGATGCCCACTCTTTTTCTGATGCATTGAGAGCAGCACTGAGAGAGGACCCTGACATCATACTTGTTGGGGAAATGAGGGATTTAGAAACGATAGATATTGCGTTGCATGCAGCCAATACAGGTCACCTGGTTTTCTCAACTCTGCACACACTGGACGCCAAAGAGACCATCGACAGGATCGTTGGTATGTTTGGAAATGAAGAACAAAACCGTATACGTATGTCATTGGCATCCGTCCTTGAAGGGGTCATTTCTCAAAGATTGATCCCAACCAAAAAAGGCGGAAGGGTTGCAGGCATTGAAATACTTAAAAAGACAGCGAGAATTGAACAGCTTATCGCTGAAAATCGGGATAATGAAATACCTGATGCCCTTTTTGAAGGTAAAGAGATTTATGGTACGCAGACCTTTGACCAGGCACTTTTAGACCTTGTCCGTAATGGAGAGATCACCAATGAGATCGCTCTTGAATACGCAACGAATCCTGCAGATATGAAGCTTAAAATGCAAGGTGTCGGTAAAGGAGCACTTGTGGATGAAGATGCAGATGAAAAAGAGCTAGATGTCTTTGCATTTAAAGATGAAGAAGAAGATTAAATCACACTTAATTTAATTTCGGTATAATTCGCGTCTATTTCTACAATTCGTAGAAAAATATTTATGTAACTAAAGGACAGAAATGTTAGAAGGTATCGTTAGAGAGAGTATCGGTAAGCGTACAGCAAAACAGCTTAGAAGAGATGGTTATCTGACTGCAAACCTTTATGCCAATGGTGTAGAGAACATTCAAGCTGCGTTTAAACGTGGTGAATTTGTAAGAGCAGTGAGAAATAAGGAGAACCTAGCATTCGCAGTTAAAGTGGGTGAAAATGAATTAAATGTAGTGATCCAAGAGTATCAACTACACCCAGTTAATGGTGATGTTAAACATGTTGATCTTAGAGTTACTGTACCAGGTCAAGTAACAAACTACCTTGTTCCTGTAATCACTCATGGAACACCAGTTGGTCTTAAAAATAAAGGTGTACTTGTTATGTCTAAAAAGAGATTAAAAGTAAGAGGTGCTATTGAAGATATGCCTCTTAACTTTGATCTTAATGTTGAACCACTTGAAAGAAGTGACTCAATTCTTGTAAGAGATATCGAAGCACCTGCTAATTGTAAATTTATGGATGGAGCTAATGTTGCTGTCTGTGGTGTAATTCAAGCTAAATAACATTAATTAGAACGCACATAAAGCAAAGCTCCATGTGCTACGCTAACGCTGTGTTCTCTTTAGCAGAGGGCTCAAGTGACTTGTCACTTTTAAGGAGTCTATTATGGTATTATTCGTAGGTCTAGGTAACCCGGGATCACAGTACGAAGAGACACGTCATAATATCGGTTTTAAGATCATCGACAAACTTGTTGATGATCTTAAGGCTAGAGACATCTCCAAAACTTCTTTTCACGGTAAACTTTACCGCACTTCCAATACACTTTTTTTAAAACCTACCACATTTATGAATCTATCGGGTAAAAGCGTGCAGCCTGTACAACATTTTTTCAAAGTAGAACTTGAAGATGTGATCGTGATACATGATGACATAGACTTACCTTTTGGTGCAGTACGTTTTAAAAAAGGTGGTGGACATGGTGGGCACAATGGGCTTAGATCCATTGATTCCCATCTTACCAAAGAGTATATACGTGTACGTGTGGGTGTAGGAAAACCTGAACATAAATCACAGGTGGCAGACTATGTTTTGCATGATTTTACCTTAGAAGAGCGTGTAGAGCTGAATAATCTGATTTCACATGTTTCAAAAGCCTGTGAAATGTTGCTTACCCAAGAGTTGAATGAAGTAAAATCAAAATATAGTTTGAAATCCATTGAAGGACTGGGTGTATGAGTCTTTTAAATCCTTCTTTGCACTTTAGATATATGGCAGGACATTACATTAAAAACCTTTTGTCGATCCTCTTTGGTATCTCGTTTGCCTTTGCTGCGATCGATTACTTCCAGCATATTCAAGACCTTGATGTTGCTTCAAATTATAAAATACTTTATATCTTTTATATGTGGCAGGAAGCGTTAGGGATGTTATACCCCCTTGCTATCGTTTTTGCACTCATCATGACCAAACTTTCATTGGTCAAGAGTAATACTATGGGAGCATTCCATGCTTTTGGGTATAACAAAAAAAGACTTTTCGCGCCGTTGTTTTTCATCGCATCTTTAGTCTATATTGTGTTCTTGGGACTCAATACAACGGAATTTGCCTATGCCAAAGATAAGGCAACATCTCTTCTTAAAAATGAACTTACCGCATATGATCTCAATGAGCTTTTTTTCAAATACAATGATACCTTTGTGTATATCAATACGCTTGACCCGGTAGCCAAAGAGATAGAAGATATAACGATATTTAAAGTAGAAGGGTATCAGGTAAAATATACCATCCATTCGCCCCTTGCTACATTTGATGGTGAAAAATGGACTGCCAGGGATGCCACAGTTAAGACACACATATATGAGAATGGTGAGTTGCAAAAGTATAAAATCGAATACAAGGAGAGTATAGAGACCTTAGAAGGGTATAAACCTAAGATTATTGAGTCCCTATATGAAGGTAAATCGTTAAATATTGTTGATGCTTATAACACTTGGAAACTACTACAAAAACAGCACTTGAATTCAGATAAGGTTAGAGCAGTAATGTATGACAAGGTTTTTGTACCACTTTTTGCTCTCTCTATGATATTGATCTTGTTCTTTAAGCTTCCTTTTCATGCCAGGATGATGAATTTTGGTGGGGTGGTAGCCCTCTCTTTAGGTGCTACTTTTGTGATATGGGGCATACTTTTTGGACTTGGACAGATGGGTTCCAATGGTGTCTTGATCCCTGAATTTACAACCATCGTACCTATAACACTCTTATGGATCTATGCAGTATATGTCTACTTTACGGATGAAAAATCGATAGCTTAACTAGCAAACATCGGTTTTTTAGTGATTTTTGGATAAAATCACCCTAAAATAGCGTCCATTTTGGATGAACTTAGGAATAGTAGAGATGAATATTGATTATAAAGCACTGGCTGGTAAGTATGGTACGCCATTGTACATTTATGATTTTGATTATATAGAAAATAGATACACAACATTAAAAGATGCTTTCGCAGGTAAAAAATCTCTTATAAATTATGCTGTTAAAGCAAACTCAAATCTCTCTGTGGTCGCACACTTGGCAAAGCTAGGAGCTGGGGCTGACTGTGTGAGTATAGGTGAAGTAAACAGAGCACTTACGGCCGGTGTAGATAAATATAAGATTATTTTTTCTGGTGTAGGTAAACGTGATGATGAGATAAGAGCAGCACTGGAGTATGATATTCTCCTCCTCAATCTTGAATCTGAAGCAGAGATGAAACGTGTTGAGATGATAGCCCAAGAGCTTGATAAAGAAGCACGTATCTCTATCAGAGTAAATCCAAATATTGATCCGCAAACACACCCATACATCTCAACAGGTTTGCATGAAAATAAGTTTGGTGTAGAGATAGATATGGCAAAACGTATGTATATTTATGCAAACAAATCAGAACACCTCAATCCCATAGGTATTCACTTTCACATCGGTTCACAATTAACAAAGCTTTCTCCTATCAAAGAATCAGCACAAATTGTAGCAGACCTTGTACGTTCACTCAAAGCGATCAAGATCGATATTAAGTTCTTTGATGTGGGTGGAGGCATCGGTGTAGTGTATGACGATGAAGTGACTATTGCAGCAGAGGCATATACACAGGCAATATTTGATGCTACAAAAGGATTGGATGTTACACTCTTATGTGAACCGGGTCGTTATATGGTTGCCAATGCCGGAGCATTCTTCACAAAAGTATTGTATGAAAAAGTCAATGATGGAAAACGTTTTGTGATCGTTGATGGGGGAATGAATGACCTGCTTAGACCAAGTCTTTACAATGCATACCATAAGATAGAAGCAGTACATGTAGAAGGTGAAAAAACAGAAGCAGACGTAGTAGGTCCTGTGTGCGAAAGTGGAGACTTTTTTGGTAAGAATATACCACTGCCCCCTTTAAAACATAATGACCTTATAGTGGTACATTCAGCAGGAGCATATGGATTTACGATGGCAAGTAATTACAACACACGTGGGAAGTCTGCTGAAGTAGCACTTCAAGGTGGAGAAGATAGACTTATACGTCAGCGTGAAACGTATGAAGATCAAGTACGATTAGAACTTGAATATTTAAAATAAACATAGACAATAAAGGCAGGATAGATGACACTTGATGATTTAAGAGTAAAGATCGATGCATTAGATGACACACTTTTAAAACTCTATAATGAACGTATGGAGTTGGTACATCAGGTTGGGGAACTCAAAAATACCACAGGTGCACCCATCTACCGTCCTGAACGTGAACAGGCTATTTTGAACCGTCTTAAAAGTCAAAATAGCGGTAAGCTGACAGACCCTGCAATTGACGCACTGTTTTTAGAGATGTTCGCCGTAGCAAGAAACCTTGAACGTCCTGAAGCTGTAGCGTACTTGGGCCCAGAAGCTTCCTTTACCCATCAGGCTGCAGAGTCCAAGTTTGGTGCGATGTCAGCATACCTTCCTATGGGGTCTATTCAGGGTATATTTCGTGAAGTAGACAAAGGTACAGCAAAGTTTGGTGTGATCCCTATAGAAAACTCTTCAAACGGTATTGTAAGTGATACGCTTAATTGTCTTGATGAATATAACTTAAAGATCATTGCAGAGGTGATGATCGATGTTCACTTAGCATTTGCAACGTTAAATGATGATGTTAAAAAGATCAAAAAGATATATTCTAAAGATATTGCTTTTGGACAATGTCGCAACTTTTTAGATGATCTTGGTTTTGATGATGTTGAGCTTATCCCTGTAGAATCTACAGCCAAGGCAGCAAAACTTGCAATGAAAGATGAGACTGCCGCGGCACTTTGTCCTTCAGTTGCAGCAAAGATCAATAATCTGCCTGTACGTTTTGAAAATATTGAAGACAATGCCAATAACAGAACGCGTTTTTTTATTATTTCAAATTTTGAAAATGCAGCCTCAGGAAATGATAAAACATCTTTACTCGTAAGGCTTTCCGACAGGCCTGGTGCATTGGTTGATTTTTTAAATCATTTTGAAAAAGCCCAAGTGAATCTTACAAAGATCAAGTCACATATTGTTGAAGGACAATCGATTTTCTTTATAGAGTTTCATGGACATAAAGATGATGAAAAGGTCAAACCTATTTTGGATAATATGAAAAAAGAGATTAAAGTATTGGGCTCTTATGTTAAAGAGACCGATGATGTTTAAGTAGAGAATAGGGAGTAAAGAAAATGATAAAATTTAATAAAGCACTTAAAGATATCAAGATTTATGAAGCTGGAAAGCCTATCGAACTGCTGGTACGTGAATTTGGTATAGCAGCAGAGGATGTGGTTAAGCTTGCTTCCAATGAGAACCCTATAGGAACAAATCCTGCCATATCAAAAGTGATCAGGTCTAATGCTGATATAGCACATCTTTATCCTGATGACAGTATGTTTGAACTCAAGGCGGCATTGAGTGCTAAGTTTGATGTGCAAGATGAAAACATCATCATCGGTGCAGGTTCTGACCAAGTGTTAGAGTTTATCTCACGAGCTGTTTTAGATGAAAATTCTTCTGTACTGATGTCAGGGGTGACGTTTGCGATGTATGAGATCTATGCGAAGCAAATGGGTGCGAAAGTATTGCGAACGATGAGTCATGAACATAAATATGATGAATTTATGGAAGCATATGAGATGCGTAAACCTAAGATCGTCTATATCTGTACACCTAATAATCCTACAGGAGATGCGACAAGCAGAGATGAGGTTTTAAAACTCATTAAAGCTATCGGACCTGAGGCTATCGTGGTAGTGGATGGTGCATATATGGAGTATGCTGCTGCAAAAGACAAAGCATATGAAATCACACCAAATGATCTTATGGTGTTTCCTAATGTGATCTACCTGGGTACATTCTCCAAAGCACATGGTTTGGGTGGTATGCGTGTAGGGTATGGTATCGCACAGGCTGAACTCATAAAAGAGCTTCATAAAATGAGACCACCATTTAACATCTCTACACTCTCTTTATGTGTAGCTATAGAGGCATGCAAAGATAACAGTTTTGTTGAAGAATCTATTACGCTCCACCAAGAACAGATCAAACGGTATGAAGCTTTTGCAAAAGATAAGGGATTTAAATACATAGAAAGTTATACTAATTTTATTACTTATATTTTTGATGATAATATGGACTCTACAAAGATCTCTGATGCATTACTAAAGCGAGGGGTGATCATACGGAACCTGGCCTCTTACGGGATGAATGCAATGCGTATCACTATAGGAACGGAAAAACAGAATGATATCTTCTTTAAGCATTTTTCGGAAGTGATCGCTTGAAAAAAGTAGCTGTGGTAAAGGCGGGTGATGTGAAAATTAAACCTTTTCTTTTGAAAGACTTTATCCAAGCTAAAGAGACACAGAGTAATATAAAGAAAGTAACAAAAAAAGAGTTAAAAAATTTAGCAGAAAGTTTAGGCATGGAATATACAGATGAACAGATCGGATTTACAAAAAAAATCATCACAGCCTATAATAACGCATATGCTGAAAAGAGATAAGATGGATATTCAGGCATACTCTTTAGAAGAGCTCAATACTTTAGCAGAAGATATCAGAAAGAAGATATTGGATACGGTAAGTAAAAATGGTGGACATCTCTCTTCTACTATGGGTGCAACAGATCTTATAGTGGCAATGCATAAGGTTTTTGATGTTGAAAAGGATCCCTTTATATTTGATGTTAGTCATCAAGCCTATGCGCATAAACTTATCACAGGGAGATGGGAAGAGTTTGATACTTTAAGACAATTTGACGGTATCTGTGGGTATACAAAGCCAAAAGAGTCTAGGTATGACTATTATGTTGCAGGGCACAGTTCTACTTCTATTTCATTGGCAGTGGGTGCAGCAAAAGCTATAGGACTTAAAGGTGAAGATAGGGTACCTGTCGCATTCATTGGTGATGGAAGTATGTCTGCTGGTATGGTTTATGAAGCAATGAATGAACTTGGAGATAGAAAGTACCCTGTAGTGATCATACTCAATGATAATGAGATGAGTATTGCTAAACCTATAGGGGCTATCTCTAAACTACTTTCTCAAACAATGGCAGGTTCTTTTTATCAAAGGTTTAAAGGCGGTGTTGAGAAAGTACTGGATCATTTACCTGAAAGTGCGAGCTATATGGCAAAAAGATTTGAAGAGTCTTTTAAGCTTATCACACCAGGCATTCTGTTTGAAGAGATGGGAATAGAGTATATTGGACCTGTGGATGGGCATGATATTGAGTCACTTATGGAAACGATGGAAGTAGCCAAAGCATTGAAAAAGCCGGTGATCATACATGCACAAACGACTAAGGGTAAAGGGTATGAGATCGCAGAGGGGACCAAAGAGCATTGGCATGGGGTAAGTGCCTTTGATCTTAAAACCGGTATGGCTCCTAAGAAAAATGGTGCTAAAGCGGCTACTGCTATTTTTTCTGAGACGTTGGTAGAACTTGCGGGTAAAGACGAAAAAATTGTAGGTGTAACTGCAGCTATGCCAACAGGTACAGGTATGTCAGCAGCGATAGAAAAATATCCAGAACGTTTCTGGGATGTTGCTATAGCAGAACAGCATGCAGTCACTTCTATGGGACCTTTGGCAAAAGAAGGCTTTAAACCTTTTTGTACGATCTACTCTACATTTTTACAGCGTGGATTTGATCAGCTTATTCACGATATCGCCTTAATGGATCTGCCTGTGGCATTTGCCCTTGACAGAGCGGGGATCGTAGGGGAAGATGGTGAAACACATCAAGGTGCTTTTGATATCTCTTATCTAAGAGGTATACCAAACATGACACTGTTCGCACCTTATAATGAAACAACTATGAAGTTATGTATGAATTTTGCTAAAGAGTATGAACATCCTTGTGCATTTAGATATCCAAGAGGTGCATTTTTAGCTGAGGATAGAGAAAGTCCAGCCTATGAACTTGGAAAATCTGTATTATTGCAAGAAGGTGAAGATATACTCTTTATAGGGTATGGTAATGGAGTAGGACGTGCAGAACAGACAGCAGCACTTTTAGAAAACACAGTGGCTGTTTTAGATTTGCGTTTTGTGAAACCTTTAGATGAAAAGATGCTTAGTGAACTTTCTAAAAAATATAAAAAATGGTATGTTTTTTCTGACTCTGCTAAAATGGGTGGGGTAGGGTCTGCTATATTAGAGTTATTGAGTGAGAAAAACATACAAGATGTTTCATTAACTTCTTTTGAATATGATGATGCATTTATTACCCATGGTAATACAAAATTGGTGGAAGAGAGTTTGGGAATATTGCCGGAACAATTGGCAAAAGACATCATATAGTGTGGCTTTAACCCACACTATATGAACATAGTGAACTTCAATAAGCATCTTACGAGTTGTTTTTTCAAGTTCAGTGACAGTGAACAGTGAGAATCACTTGAACCGAAGGTGAAACTTCAGTGAGAGGAATTGAAAAGTGCTTTGCCTCTTTTCAAGGAGAAATTAAAATAGAATAAAGGATTTAAAAATGGCTAACGAATACATTTTTACAAGTGAATCGGTAACCGAAGGTCATCCAGATAAAATGGCTGATCAGATCTCAGATGCTATACTCGACTATATCATCGAAAGAGATCCTCAAGCGCGTGTGGCTTGTGAGACGTTAGTGAGCAATGGTTTTTGTGTTATCGCAGGAGAACTTAAAACAACAGCCTATGCACCGATGCAAGAGATTGCACGTGAAGTGGTAAAAGATATAGGATACACAGATGCAAAATATGGTTTTGACTATAGATCTGCGGGTGTACTGAATGGTATAGGTGAACAGAGCCCGGATATCAATCAGGGCGTAGACCAGGCTTCAGGTGAGATAGGAGCAGGTGACCAGGGGTTGATGTTTGGTTATGCATGTAAAGAGACACCTGAATTAATGCCTCTTCCTATTTCACTGGCACACAAGATCACTGCAAAACTTGCTGAAGTACGTAAGAACGGAACTGTCCCGTTTTTACGTCCAGATGGTAAAGCACAGGTTTCTGTGAAGTATGTTGATGGGAAACCTGTATCTATAGATACGATCGTTGTATCCACACAACATCACGACAATGTCTCTTTAGCACAGGTTCAAAAAGCTGTTCTAGAAGAGGTTATAAAAGCGGTAATACCTGCAGAATTATTCTCTGATGATATCATTTACCACATCAATCCTACGGGTCGTTTTGTGATAGGTGGCCCACAGGGAGATGCTGGGCTTACAGGTAGAAAGATCATCGTAGATACTTATGGGGGTTCTTGTCCACATGGTGGAGGAGCATTTTCCGGGAAAGATCCTACAAAAGTAGATCGCTCTGCAGCGTATGCGGCACGTTATGTGGCTAAAAACCTTGTAGCAGCAGGGGCATGTGAAAAAGCGACTATCCAGATAGCTTATGCCATTGGTGTTGCTGCACCTGTTTCTATCTATGTGGATACTCAGGGTACAGCAAATGTAGATGAAGAGAAGATAAGCTCCTGTGTAGAGGAACTATTTGACCTTACACCAAAAGGAATCATGGAAGAATTGGATCTTTTGAGACCTATCTATAGAAAAACAGCAGCCTATGGGCACTTTGGCAGAGAAGATGAAGATTTTACATGGGAAAAAACAACTAGAGTTGAAGAGATCAAAGAATACCTGAATATTTAATATGATATTCATTATTAATACCGTTTAAATGATGCCCTGTTAGTAATTGGAGCGTATTTAACAATTTAGTGTTGAATAGTTTTGAGATTAAAGGTTTATTTAAAATTTTTTGCTATAGTTTGGGTATATTTTAATTAAAAGGATGAAAAATGGCAGTAATGATTACAGATACTTGTATCAATTGTGCAGCTTGTATTGACGAATGTCCAGTAGAAGCAATTGTAGATGAGGATGATAACCCAACGGGAGAAGAAATTTACTACGTATACGCAGACAAATGTGTTGAGTGTGTAGATCACTTTGATACTCCGGCTTGTGCTGAAGCATGTCCAACTGAAGATTGTATTCAGTGGGATGATCCAACTGATGGCATGCCTGCATCTGAAAACAGAGGAGCTAAAGGTTCTTCTGTTATCGAAGAGTAGTATTTACTATTTCTAGACTGCCTCCTGGCAGTCTAATCCAGATACAACAACAAATCCCCCAAAATTCAACTCATTTTAATATTTTTTTAGATAAAATTCCGGCCGAATACTCTCCATTATATAGATTTGGAAGTAAATTATCTCTTAGGAATATAAGATGGAACAAACATTATCAATCATTAAACCAGATGCAGTAGCTAAAAACGTAGTTGGACAAATTCTTGCAAGATTTGAATCTGCAAACCTTAGAATTGCAGCAACTAAAAAAATCAGACTTTCTCGTGTAGATGCTGAAGCATTTTATGCTATCCATGCTGAAAGACCTTTCTTTAAAGACCTTGTAGATTTCATGATCTCAGGACCAGTTGTAGTGACTGTACTTGAAGGTGACAATGCAATGTCAAAAAATAGAGATCTTATGGGTGCTACAAACCCAGCAGAAGCAGAACCTGGAACTATCAGAGCTGACTTCGCAGAAAGTATTGATGCAAATGCTGTTCACGGATCTGATTCTGTTGAAAATGCAACGATTGAAATCAATTTCTTCTTTGCACAAAGAGAGATAAACTAATACAATTTAAGGAGAACCCTTATGCAAATTGTATTTGATAAAATTGGTTCTACTGCAAAACCCATTGAACTTAGTTCAGAGGGTATTTTGCTTGAAGGAACTTTACAAAAAAGTGGTTATCATCAAGTAACTTTAGAGGCTATGTTAAGTGGCAGTCTTATTTTGGATTGTGATAGATGTGGGAACACATATGATCATCAGATGGATTCAAAGTTAAGACTTAAGCTAAGTGATCTGGTTTCTGAAGATAAAGATGATTTAGATATAATTGAGTTTTTAGATGGCAAAATTGATGTTTTGCAGATCTTACAAAGCGAAATTGCTTCAATTCAAAGTAGCTATAATTATTGTGACAACTGTGACAATGGTGATGAAGACTTTGAAGTTGAATATTAACAATAAGGATTTATTATGGCAGTACCTAAAAGACGTGTGAGTCACACAAGAGCAGCAAAAAGAAGAACACATTACAAATTGACATTACCAATGCCAGTGAAAGATGCTGATGGAACATGGAGAATGCCTCACCACATGAATATGACTACTGGTGAGTACAAAACAACAAAAGCATAATTTCGATGATCAGAATCGCAATTGATGCAATGGGTGGGGACTTTGGTCCTGAACCTATTATAGAAGGTGTTACCCAAGCACTTGATGAAGTAAAATTTCTCCCTATTTTAGTAGGTGACAAAGAAGAGATCCTCTCATACCTCCCACAGTATTATATAGATAAAGTACAGATTGTTGAAGCTTCTGATGTGATCAAAATGAGTGATGCTGCAACAGATGCAGTAAAGCGTAAAGATTCTTCTATTTTTAAAGCTGTTGAGCTTGTACGTGATGGTGAAGCAGATGCAGTAATGTCAGCAGGACACTCAGGTGCAACAATGACAGCGGCCACATTGCGCATAGGAAGAATACCAGGAATCAAGAAACCGGCTTTGGCTACCTTGATGCCAAGTATTACAAAGAGTAAAACTTTGGTACTTGATGTAGGGTCTGTTACTGACTGTAAACCTGAAAACCTTTTCCAATTTGGTGCTATGGGTGAAGCTTATGCAGCAAAGATCATGAAGATCAAAGATCCACGGGTTGGATTATTGGCAAATGGTTCAGAAGACTCTAAAGGTAACGAGCTTACTAAAGCTACTTTTCCACTTCTTAAAGCACTTGATGGTTTTATAGGAAATGTTGAAGGTAAAGATATCTTTAATGGGAATGTAAATGTAGTTGTTTGTGACGGTTTCACAGGTAATATCTTGTTGAAAACCTCTGAAGGGGTTGTTGCTACGGTATTTGATCTCATGAAACAGCATATTAGAAAATCTCTGCCTGCAAAGATAGGTGCGCTCATGATGAAGAAAAAAGTTTTTGGAAACATGAAAAAACAAGTAGATAAAGATGAATATGGTGGAGCACCATTGCTTGGATTAAAAGGTTGTGCCATTATATCTCATGGTGCAGCAAGCCCTAAGGCCATTAAAAATGCAGTATTTCAGGCCATTTCTTATGTGGAATCTGATGTAAATGCAACGATAGAAAAATTACTCTCTGAAACTGAATAAGAACCTTCACAGTATATGGGAACAAGAGTACACTTTGTTCCCTCAAATCTTCCCTTTTTAGATGATACCCCGCAAAATTATGGTAAAATAGTAGACTTTATATTATTATCCAAGGACGACTATGTCACAAATTTATGCTTCATTTAGATCTATAGGTGCTTATGTACCCGAGAAGATCTTGTCTAATGCAGATCTTGAAAAGATGGTAGATACTACAGATGAATGGATCGTAAAACGTACGGGTATTAGTGAACGCCGTATAGCTGCAGAGGATGAGTATACAAGTGATATGGCTGCTAAAGCTTGTGAACTTGCAATAGAACGTTCGGGCATCTCTAAAGAGGATATAGACCTGGTTGTATGTGCAACAGTGACTCCAGATTATTTTAATATGCCAGCCACAGCGTGTATTATTTCTGATAAGATCGGTATCCATAATGTTCAGGCATTTGATATCTCGGCAGCATGTAGCGGATTTGTTTATCTGCTTTCTGTAGCTAGAGCTTTTATCGAGTCAGGTATGAAAAAAAATGTACTTATAGTTGGTGCAGAAAAGTTTTCTTCTATCATTGATTATACAGATAGAGGCACATGTATTTTATTTGGAGATGGTGCAGGTGCAGCAGTGATCTCTGCTACTTCAAATAAAGAAGAGGGTATTGTAGACTTACATGCAAGTGCAGATGGATCATATGCAGACTTTTTAGTGACACCAGCACCTGGTGCTATTCATCCTGTGAGTCAGCAAGTGATTGATGAAGGACTTAATTTCGTGCAAATGAAAGGGAATGAAACTTTCAAACTGGCAGTAAAAACACTCACAAAAGATGTAAAAGAGATATTGGCAAAGAATGAGATAAACTCTGACGATATCCCACATTTTATCCCTCATCAAGCCAATTACCGTATCATTAAAGCGGTGGGTGATGCACTTAAAATGAAAGACGAACAAGTGGTGCTTACAGTTGGTAAGTACGGGAATACTTCTGCAGCGTCTATTCCTATGGCCATTAATGATATCTGGGAGTCTGGTAGACTGCAAACAGGTGAGTTGATGTTACTTGATACTTTCGGTGGTGGATTGACCTGGGCTTCTGCATTATTACCTTTTGCAGGTAAAAGTAAGTAGGCAGCATTGAAAATTGCTTTTATAGGCGATATTGTAGGAAAGCCCGGTCGTTTGATGCTTAAACGACATCTTAAAAGACTTCAGCAAGAACACTTCATTGATTTTACGATAGCCAACTATGAAAATGCTTCTCATGGTTTTGGTTTAACAGAAAAAAATTGTATAGAATTACTTGGTTACGGCGTTGACATGATGACCGGAGGTAACCACTCTTTTGATAAAAAAGAGATCTTCTCAATGTTTGATAGGTACCCACTTATCAGGCCTATTAACTATCCTAAAGAAACACCGGGGAGAGGTTTATATCAAACGAAGCTACTTGGACATGAAATAGCGATCATTAACCTTATGGGACACTATACCATGCCTATGGTTGATAACCCTTTCACGATGATAGTTGAAGAGGTTAAAAAGCTTAAAGCCCAAGATATTAAACACATTATCATTGATATTCATGCTGAAGCAACTTCAGAAAAAAATGCTCTGCGACAAATACTTAAACATGAAGTCTCTGCTATACTAGGAACACACACACATGTAGCAACAGATGATTTACATGTGGTTGATGGATGTTGTTATGTATCAGATGTGGGACTTACTGGGTGTCGTGATGGTGTAATAGGTATGGATGATACTGTGCCTATGAAACGTTTTTTGACTTCGCTTAGTGGACATTATGATATCAAAGAAGATTGTAAAACGCTTTTACAAATGATCGTCTTTGAATTAGATGAAGAGGGACGTTGTGTAGGTGCTGAGAAAATCAAGATACATGATGATAAACCCAAGATCGTTACTCAGGCTTGGATTGATTAAATACGACTAGTCGTATGAGCTTACTGCTGAAGTAGTCTCAGTGATAACGTAGTTTTTGGGCTTTGCACAAAAGCGTTTTAAATCAATAGCGATTAGGTATTTCTTTTTATTCTTACTTTCTTTGGGTCAAAAAGTGCAATAGCTTCTTTGATCATTGGTTCTTCAAGCAATGTAGAGGGATCTTTCTCTTTTGCGGCTTCGGTATCACCTGCTTCAGGTGATATACATGAACTTTTCATCTCAATATCTTCTATCATGGAAGCAGAATCTGCATCTTGGTGTGGAGGATTTTGTTCTGTAATTACTTCTTTTATGGGTTGGGAAGTGTCAGTTTTTTTTTTAGCGATGTTGACGATCTTAGTCTCGAATCCAAAGATATCTTTAACAAACATATTAATGAGTCCCCAATGGTTGATAAGTGTTTTCTTATCATCACCCTGGGCAGTTGAACCCCATGTAAGTTTATGCTCTTCAAAACTTTCAAAAGAGATATTACGTTCAAAACAAGCTCCTAGATCATAGTCTCTGTCATAGATCTTTTTCACCAGTGTATCAAATGTTTTTTGATGTGGATCAGGTGTAGGTTGAACAGGTGTTTCTTTCTGTATAGGTTCAGGTGTAGGTGTGTCTGGTTGTACTATAGATTCTTCTTGAATAGATTCCTGAGCTACTATTTGAGTTTCATTATCTGTAGGTAGCTTTTCATCAACAGCAGTTATTTCTTCTTTTTCGTGTGATGTATCTGTTGAACTTGACTGTAGGGTTTCTTCTTTGTTTACTTTTTCTTGTTTTGGAGGTAAAGATGCAGTGATCTCTTCTTCTGTGATAGTAATGACCTTTGGCGGTGTAGAAAGATCAGCTACAGGGCTGGAGACCATGATCTCTGACACTTCAATGCCTTCGAGTTCTTTTTCAAGACCTCGTATCATAGTATCGATGTCTTTGATCTCTAAAGATTCCATCATTTTAAAGAGTGCGAGTGAGAGTACAAACTCACCATCAGAACCAAGTGCAAGTAGATTCTTAGACTCTGCAATGACCCTAAAAAAACGTTCTATATTTACAGGAGAACATTGACCATTCCCACTTAACAGAAGTTCTTTTAAGTAGAGGGTAAGTTCATCCAGTATCATTTCAGCTTCATAGTCAGATGCCATTCTAATAAATGCCAATATCTCAGGGGTGTCTTTTTTAAGAATATTTGAGAGTAATGTCTCTAAATGGCTAGGTTCTATGATGCCAAGCATACCGGTGACTGTACTCAAATCTACAAAGTTTTTAGAGTAGACAATAGCTTGGTCCATGAGTGTAAGTGAGTCTCTTAGACTTCCTGCACCTGAACGGGCTATGATATCTAAAGCATCTCGCTCATACTCTATATTTTCAAGTGTGAGAATATGTTCTAAATGTTTGAGTACAAGATGTTGAGGAATTTTTTTAAACCTGTAATGTTGTGTACGAGAGAGAATGGTTGCAGGTAACTTCAGCGGGTCAGTTGTTGCCAAAATGAACTTTACAAAATCAGGTGGTTCTTCCAGTGTTTTAAGCAGTGCGTTAAAGGCTTGGTTTGTCAACATATGTACTTCATCGATGATAAAGATCTTGTAACGTGCTGAACTAGGTTTGTACTTTGTATGTTCTATAAGGTCTTTGATGTCATCTATACCACGGTTAGATGCTGCGTCCATCTCTATGATGTCCATATGGGAATTTTCTATAGCCATGGTACAGTGTGTACATGTACCGCAAGGATGTGATGTGGCACCTTTTTCGCAGAGTAAAGCTTTTGCAAAGATACGCGCTGTAGAGGTCTTTCCAGAGCCTCTTAAGCCAGAGAAAAGGTAGGCATGCGAGAGCCTGTTACCATCCAGTGCAAGTGAGAGTGTTTGTGACGCTGTCTCTTGACCTATGAGGTCATCAAAAGTGGCAGGACGGTATTTTCTTGCTAGGGCTAAAGACAAACAAACTCCTTGATTTTATTACTATTATTGTAGTGGATTTTTACTTTTGGTTGGTATAATCTAGGTAATAAAATTGAATGTTTAAGGGAATGATATGAAATGGAAAGGCGGAAGAAAAAGCACCAATGTAGAAGATAGGCGAGCTACATCAGGTTCTAGAGGTGGAGGCGCACCTTCTATGAGAACGATGATGATGCTCTGGCCTATTATTAGGCCACTGCTTAAAACAAAGTTTGGTTGGGCGATCATAGGTTTGGGTGTAGCAGCATACTTTGCCGGGTTTAATCCTCTTGCACTCATTGGTATGGGAGGTTCGCCTATGGGTAAAACAACCGTTGCCAATGAAGCCAAAGACAATGAAATGTCAGATTTTATGAAAACAACACTAGGGTATACAGAAGAGGTTTGGAATGGTGTTTTACCTAAGTATGGTATGAGATATAAGGAACCAGTGATGGTACTTTACAGAGGCGGTACAAAAAGTGGATGTGGTTTTGCCTCTTCTGCGATGGGACCTTTTTATTGTCCAAGTGATCAAAAAGTGTATTTAGATCAAAGTTTTTTTGAGGAGTTGGCTAAAAATCACTCTGCCCCGGGAGACTTTGCACAAGCATATGTTCTTGCACATGAAGTAGGGCATCACATACAAAATTTGCAAGGTACATTGACTAAGGTACAAAAGGCAAAACAGAGTTGGGGTGGTAACTCCAAAAAAGCCAATGCCCTGCAAGTGAGAGTAGAACTTCAAGCAGACTGTTATGCAGGGGTCTGGGCTCACCATGCACATAAAAAGTTTGGAATTTTAGAACGTGGTGATGTGGAAGAAGCACTAAAAGCAGCAAGTTCCATAGGTGATGATACACTACAAAAAAAAGCAGGACAGTATGTCAACCCAGATGGCTTTACGCATGGTTCATCAAAACAACGTATGGAGTGGCTTAGACGTGGTTTAGACTCTGGTGATATGAGAGTATGTAATACGTTTAAGTAAAAATGTTAAGTTATATTAAGAGTGAACCTCTTAATATACGATACAACTCCCCCTAAAGCCATCTTAGATATAATTCTTACCATTAAATAAACACACAAATAAGCGAGTAAAAATGAGTTACAATCCAAGTGAGATTGAAGCCAAGTGGCAGAAAAAATGGGATGATGAACAAGCCTTCGAGCCTTCTGATTCTTTAGAACAAAAGAAAAAATATATTTTAAGTATGTTCCCTTTCCCAAGTGGCCGTTTACACATGGGACATGTACGTAACTATGCCATAGGTGATGCGTTTGCCCGCTACTACAGAAAACAGGATTTTAACGTACTTCACCCCATAGGTTGGGATGCTTTTGGTATGCCTGCTGAAAATGCTGCTATCAAACATGGCCGTCATCCTAAAGACTGGACATACTCAAACATTGACTACATGAGAAAAGAGCTTAATACGCTTGGACTTTCTTTTTCTAAAACACGTGAATTTGCTACCTGTGATGAACTCTATACGAAATGGGAACAAGAGTTTATCATCAAGATGTTTGAGGAGAAACTACTTTACCGTGAATCAACGACAGTAAACTGGTGTGAAGACTGTCATACCGTTCTTGCAAATGAGCAGGTAGAAGAGGGATGCTGTTGGCGTTGTGATAATCCCGTTGAGCTTAAAGAGATGCCCGGATATTATCTTGATATCATTAAGTATGCAGATGACCTTTTAGATGATCTAAAACAGCTTGAGGGGAAATGGCCTAATCAGGTATTGACCATGCAGGAAAACTGGATAGGTAAATCTCAAGGGCTTGAGTTTGAGTTTGAACTCTCAGAATCGAGTAAAGCAAAACTTGGCGGAAACTTTGACAAGTACACGGTCTTTACTACACGTCCAGATACTATTTACGGTGTGACATACTCTGCACTTGCCGCGGAACACCCAATCACTAAATATTTACTTGAGAACAATTTGTTAGATGATAATGTGATTGAAAAGATCACTACGATCACCAATATGACAGAGATCGAGAGAGCTAAAGAGGGTAAAGAAGGGTATGACTTAGGTATTACAGTGATACATCCACTGACAAATGAAGAGATACCTGTATGGACAGCAAACTTTGTATTGGCAAGTTACGGTGGTGGAGCGGTCATGGCAGTTCCCGCGCATGATGAGAGAGATTTTGAGTTTGCTTCTAAGTATGCATTACCTATAAAAAGAGTGATAAGTGGCGGGGAAGAACTTCCTTATACACTTGAAGGTGAGCTTGTTGATTCAGCAGCATTTACAGGCTTGGGCAATTATCCTGCTAAAGCTAAGATCATTGCTATGTTTGAAGAAGCAGGTTTTGGTAAAGGTACGACCAACTATAAGTTAAGAAATTGGGGTATATCACGTCAGCGTTATTGGGGTGCACCTATTCCATTTGTACATTGTGATGTATGTGGTCTTGTGGCTGAAAAAGTAGAGAACCTGCCTATAGCACTTCCTGAAGATGTAGAGATCACAGGTGAGGGGAACCCGCTTGAAAATCACCCGACATGGTCACAGTGTAGTTGTCCAGTATGTGGAAAAGATGCTAAACGTGAAACAGATACACTTGATACCTTTGTGCAGTCAAGCTGGTATCAGTTCCGTTATGCAACTAACCCTAAAAAATGGAACGACACAGGTATAGATAAAGAAGAAGCAAACTACTGGTTAGGCGTGGATCAGTATATCGGTGGTATAGAACATGCTATTTTACACTTATTGTATGCGCGTTTCTTTACCAAAGTGCTTCGTGATCTTGGATACCATGATATAGATGAACCTTTTGAAAACTTGTTGACACAGGGTATGGTACTTATGGATGGGGCAAAGATGTCCAAGTCTAAGGGGAATACCGTTGACCCTGATGCACTCATAGAAAAGTATGGTGCTGATACAGCAAGGCTCTTCACACTTTTTGCTGCACCACCTGCAAAAGAGTTGGAGTGGAATGACTCCGCTGTAGAAGGTGCATTCAGGTTCATTAAGAAACTCTATGACAGAAAAGAGAAAGTGACAGGTACTACACTGCCGACGATAGAACAAAACAGTTTAAGTAAAGAGTCTAAACTGGCACGTGTGAAAGTCTATGAAGCGTTGCAGAAATCATCGGATGTGTATGAAAAAACATTTGCATTCAACACGATCATTGCTGCATGTATGGAAGCAACCAACGCTTTAGATAAACAAGACAATGGTGATGTGTGGACAGAGGGGATGTACATTATGCTGAACCTTCTGGAACCGATTATTCCTCATGTAACAACAGAACTTTCCGAAGTACTATTTGACAGAAAGAATTTAGGTGCTATACTTGAGGTTCAAGAAGAGGTATTTGTACAAGATTCCATTTTGTATATGGTGATGATCGGCGGAAAAAAACGTACTGAAGTTGAAGTAAGTCCATCTGCTTCACAAGATGAGATACTCAC
>JADGDL010000012.1:0-27397 GCA_016744875.1 Sulfurovum sp. | reverse complement strand
GCAGTTAAACCCAATAAATAAGGAGAGAAGATGAAAAAAATATTTATGGCAATAGGTGTAGTATTTGTACTGACCGCATGTGGGTATAAACCATCATCACATGCGATCAAAAATATATTTTCAGATTCAGTCTATGTTGAAGTGAAAGTAGACAGAGTAGAGCCCGAAAATGCACCTTTTGTTAGAGATGAACTGAATCGTATGATTTATACTCGATTTAAGGGACATGTGACCACTAAAGAGCTTGCCCAAAGTCAGATTATTGCTGACTATAGAGGAAGTACTTTTTATCCTTTAGCATATGAAGATGGATATGTTGTACGTTACCGTGCGAATATTAGAATACGATTTACCATGTTGACTAAAGAGGGAAAATTGAGCAAGACTATTTCAAGTAGAGTTGAGTCAGATATTCAAGCTTCTTCGATCAACTCTTCTGTACTTAGAACAGAGGCTATTCGGAAAGGTTTGGAAAAAGCTCTGGATGAATTCTTAGGATATGTGACTGCCAAAGGGATGTTAAAAAAAGATAAATGACAGATGGGTTAAAAGATTTTCTTGATAACAAACCACTCTACTATAAAGAGATAGACCATAAGCGTGTACATCAAGCATATGGTCTCCTCAAACCTCACATTAAACATCCAAGAACTGTACATGTAGTAGGGACAAACGGTAAAGGTTCGACTGGACGCATGGTTGCGCATCTGGCATATAAGTCTGGTATGCATGTAGGCCATTATACGTCTCCACATATTTTAAAATTTAATGAACGTATCTGGCTTGATGGAGAAGATGTTTCTGATGAAGTACTTGAGAGTGCACATCAAAAACTTTTTGTTGTGTTAGGGAAAGAGATGTCAGATGCGTTGAGCTATTTTGAATACACTACACTTTTGGCTTTTGTGACGTTTGAAAACTGTGACCTTATGGTACTTGAAGCGGGACTTGGAGGTGAATTTGATGCGACCAATGTCTGTGATAAAGAACTCTCTATCATCACTCCTATAGGCATCGATCATCAGGCTTTTTTAGGTGAAACTATAGAAGAAATAGCTGCTACGAAGATACGGAGCATTCAGAAACAAGTGTTATTGGCACCTCAGGTGTATGATGAGGTGATTGAAGTAGCAAACGAGATTACAGGAAAGAAAAAAGCAACACTTTTTAGGATTCAGAGTTTAGAATCTGGTATTGAGAATGGTCTGGAGCAGATCGGTCAACAAAAAGGTTGGGGAGATTATCTTATAGAAAATGCTACCGTAGCTTTGAAAGCCTTTGAATTACTTGATATACCTTATGATATGAATGACTTAAGATCTTTGGAACTTTTTGGACGTTTTTATCCATTGACAGAGAATATTCGCATAGATGTAGGACACAATCCTTTAGCTGCGAGTGCTATAGAAAATGCTTTGGATGAAAAGGTGGTATTAATATATAACACCCTTGATGATAAAGATTATGAAACAGTTCTACGTATTTTAAAACCTAAAGTAAAACGTGTTGAGATAATTAAAATTGACTCCCAAAGGGCAACAACCTTGGGTGAGATAGAGAGTGCTTTAAAACGAGTGGATCTAAAGTATAGAGATTTCCAAAATAAAATAGAACCTGATGAGAAATATTTGGTTTTTGGTTCATTTTATGTGGTAGAAGCATTTTTAAAACAAAGAAATATAGGATGAAATTAAGTTAGATGTATCAAAGTAATATATATGAATACCTGGAAGTACTAAAAGCAGAAAAAAGCATCAATGATAAACTTCTTATTTGTAAAGATGACAAAGAAGCTATACAGGTACGTGATGTAAGTCACTTACTTGGTTTTGACACTTTTGTACTACCTGATCTGCGTGTCTCTGTGGGAGAAGATCTCCGTACCTACGATGAAGATATTCAATCTTTTTTTATTACCTTGTCAAAGTATCATAGCAGTATAAAGAGTAAAGTGCTTATCTCTCCGTTGAGAACACTTTTAATACCTTTTCCAAAAAGAGAATTTTTTGATACGCAGAGTATAGAATTTGGAGATACTTTAAATTTGCAAGAACTGAAAGAGACGTTATATCATTGGGGGTATCATTTTACCGATATCGCTGCTAGTCATGGTGAAGTTTCTTTTCGTGGTGATATTATAGATATTTTTCCTACAGATGCTAAGAGTCCTTATCGTATCTCACTCTTTGATGAAGAGGTTGAGAGCATACAGTACTATGATGAAAACACACAAAAGCGCAGCAGTGAAGAGTTAGAATCTTTTCATTTTACACCGGCATTTTTGGCACTGAACAAAGTGCAATATGAAGACCTTAAAAGCAGAACAGAAAGAAGTCTGTATGATACATTTGTCAAAGATATAGATTCTCTTGGTCTATGGCATCTTGATGATCTGGGTGAAAGTGCATTGGAACAGTTCAGCGCTGTTCTGGTATCAGCTTTGGATGATGAACTCAAAGAGATCTATGAGCTTGACATGCCACTTGTACCAAGAAAATCTTTTTTGCTCCCTTCTGTTGGAGAAGGAACCAAATACCGTGACCTTGAAGCGGTACAAGCGAATAAACTTTTAGAGTCTCACAAAGATAAAAAGATCACGATACTTGCTAAAAATGAGAGTATAGTACGAGGTTCCGAGCTCGATTCATTTGAGAACATAGAGTTTATCTACCAAGAAGGTATTGTCAATATTTTAGGTAGTGATAAACTTATACTCTCTCTTAATAAACCGCTTAAACGTAAAAAGGTAAAAAAAGCCACTATCATTTTAGATGAGTTAAAACAGGGTGATTACGTAGTTCATGAAAACTATGGTGTGGGTATCTTTAAAGGCATAGAAAAAAGGGATGTTTTAGGTGCTACATCAGAATTTGTGGTGATGTTTTACCAAAATGAAGACTCTTTGCTTATTCCTGTCTCAAATCTTGAAGTCATAGACCGTTACGTTGCAGAGGGTGGTGCCTTGCCTATATTGGATAAATTAGGTAAAGCAAGTTTCAAAAAGCTTAAGGCCAAGGTCAAAGAAAAACTTTTTGCTATTGCTTCACAGATCATTAATCTTTCTGCACAGCGGCATTTAAAAAAAGGTATCAAACTAAAACATAATATGGAAGAGCATGCCATTTTTATGTCTGAAGCAGGGTTTGTCCACACTGAAGATCAGGAACGCTCTATCAACGATATGTTGGATGATATGGGTTCTGGCAAGATGATGGATAGACTGCTTTCTGCTGATGTTGGATTTGGTAAAACAGAAGTGGCGATGAACGGGATGTTCATTGCTGTTAAAAATGGATACCAGGCAATGATGATAGCACCTACTACACTTCTATCCTCTCAACATTATAAAAGCCTTAAAGAGCGTTTTTATGAACATGGTATCAAAGTAGCAAAACTAGACAGGTTCTCAACAACAAAAGAGAGAAACCTTACACTTCGCGGACTTGAAGAGGGAACGATTGATGTGGTAGTTGGTACCCATGCACTGCTTAAAGCAAAGTTTAAAAACCTTGCTCTGGTCATCATAGATGAAGAACATAAGTTCGGAGTGAAACAGAAAGAAGCACTCAAGGAGATTGCCATAGATGTACACTTATTGTCTATGTCAGCTACACCTATACCACGTTCACTTAATCTTGCGATGTCAGATGTAAAGTCTTTTTCTGAAATTCTTACACCACCAACGGAACGTCAGGGCGTAAGAACCTTTGTGAAATCTTATGATGACAAGGTCATTAAAGAAGCTATCATGCGTGAGATGCGTAGAGGAGGACAGATATTTTACGTCTTTAACTCTATTGCCGGTATTGAAGAGAAGAAAAAACAATTGCTTGAGATTCTTCCTAAACTTCGTATCGCAGTCTTACACTCAAAGATCTCAGCCAAAGAGACAGAAGATGAGATGATGCTCTTTGAAGATGGAGAGTATGATGTACTCCTCTCTACTTCCATTGTTGAGTCAGGTATACACATGCCACATGCCAATACCATGATAGTAGACGGTGCAGACAATTTTGGTATAGCCGACCTGCACCAGCTTAGAGGTCGTGTAGGACGTGGTGGGAAAGAGGGCTACTGTTACTTTATGGTGACAGATAAAGAGCGTTTGACAGATAATGCCAAACGTCGTTTACTTGCTCTTGAATCACACTCAGACCTAGGGTCTGGCGCGGTACTTGCTTTTCATGACCTTGAGATACGTGGTGGTGGAAACATCATAGGTGAAGCACAGTCAGGACATATTAAACAGATAGGATATTCACTTTATCTGCGTATGCTTGAAGATGCTATTAAAGAGTTGAGTGGACAAGACAAAGAGGTCGCACAGAACATTGACATGAAACTTTCAATCGATGCCTATCTCAATGAAGAACTCATAGAAGAAGACAGGTTACGTTTAGAACTTTATAGACGGCTCTCCTTATGTGAAAGTACAGGAGAAGTCTACGAGATAGAATCTGAGATAGCAGACAGGTTTGGGAAACTGGACACTATTACTAGACAGTTCATCGATGTGATCGTTATGAAAGTGTTGGCACGTGAGAAGGGCATCTCTAAAGTTTCTTCTTATGGTGAAAATGTTTATATAGAATTTATTGAAGAGGGTAAAGAGAGAATCGTATTAAAATCAAGAAGTAAAGACGATGATGATATTATTGCCACAGCTATGGGATATTTGAAGTAATTTTAATGTTTTTTGCTAAACAAGTTTATGGTTTTAGGCTGTTATAATAAAATATGAATTATAAGACACTTTATGAGAAGACAAAAAGTCTTTCTCTACTGCTGGTAGAAGATTATGAGCCTTTACGAAATGACATGGCAGAAGTGTTAGAAGACTTGTTTAAAACGGTTATTGTGGCATCGAATGGTGTGGAAGCATTCAAGTTGTATGGTGCTTATGAACAAGAACACGGTAAGTATGTTGATATTGTCATTACAGATATTGTGATGCCTTATATGAATGGAGTGGATCTTTGTGAAATTCTTCGTAAAGGGCAAGAATCACAGCCTATTATTGTCCTCTCAGCGTATACAGACAGCGAATATCTTGTGAGGCTTATTAACCTTGGTATTGCGCAATTTATCAATAAGCCGATTGAACAGGATGAACTTTTAGAGACCCTTTACAGTGTTTCGGAAAAACTTCAAACAGAAGAGCCTCTTGTCCCTTTAAGTAATGTAGTTCATCTTGGGGATGATATGCAATGGAATAAAAAGAAAAAGATGTTGTTGCGGGAGACACTCCCCATTTCTCTGACTCGACATGAAGGTATTATGATGCAACTTTTTGTAGAAAAGAGTGAAGAGGTTTGTACCTCTGATGAGATCATGCATTATTTCTACTTAAAAGGCATAGACTTGGATGAAAATAATATCCGTAATTTGGTCTTTAAAGTCCGTAAGAAACTGCCCAAAAAGGCCATAGAAAGTATATATGGTCTAGGATATAAGCTTATGCCTCTACGTCTGTCCGAGGGAAAATAAGCTCAAAACAGACGCTGGAAGAGACGTTTCTCATCAGAAGAGAGCCATAATGATGATCTTCCATGATGATCTTTGACATATAGAGACCTAGCCCTGTTCCCATTTTATTGTTCTTAGTACTGAAATAGGGTTCAAAAATATGTTTGGCTGTTTCTTCTTTTATCCCTCCACCATTGTCACATACGCGTATCATATAGCTCTCTTCTTTGTAAAATGTGGTTATCACTATTTTGGGGTTACGGGTTTTTTTCTCTAAAAAGTTGTCCTCACTGTTTTTTATCAAATTCAGAATAACCTGCATAACTTCATTAGGGTACATCATCAATTTTGCCTCTGTTTTAAAATCTATTATCACCTCAATACCATTTTTTTCCAGAGACTCTTGAATAATGTTTAGTGCATTTTCTACAGGAGCGTTGAGTGAAGCAACTTCTTTGCTCTTTCCTGGATTAAAAAAGTTCTTAAAGTCATCTGTTGTATGTGTAAGATAGTGTACATATTCTAAAATATTTTCATGTTTTCTGTCAAGATAAGAGATGAATTCTTTCTGATCTAGAGGGTCAGAAAGATCGAATTTCCCACTGTCTATTTTTATTTTTATGCCCATTATGGCTGAGTTTATGGCACCAAGTGGCTGTTTCCACTGATGTGAGATCATACTTAGCATCTCCCCCATTGCAGCCATTCTGTGTTGTTGTACCAAGAGTTCATCTTTTTTGTGTAACTCTTCGAGGTTGTCTTTGACACGATTTTTGAGTCGGTTATTGTACTGTCTCATAGCATACTGACTTAAAATCAGTAGCAGGGCAATGAGAAGAAAAGGTAAAAGGATCTTCCAAAAAGTGAGTACATTGGTATCTGACTTTTCAAATTTAACAGTCACCCACTGATTCAATATATTTTTCTTGGTGTTCTCTTTTGTGATGGCCATAGCTTTGTCTAGAATTCCTAGAAGTAGGGGTTGGTTTTTTTGTACGCCAATACTTAGGTCAAAGTTTTCTTTGAGTTGTCCAGAAACCTTAAGTTGTTCAGGAAAATATTTCTGAATTTGGTCAGAGGTAGTTGCTAGGGTATCGATGAAGCCAAAAATCTCTCCCTCAGCTAATTTTATTAAACCTTCAGAGAGTGTAGCTACTTCTATAAATGTGACATCCAGGTATTTTTTTTGTAAATATTCTGTGGCTGCGTAGTCTTTAACTAGACCTATTTTTTTTCCTCTAAGGTCGTCCATATTTGCTATAAAAGATTTGTCCTGTGTCGTGGCGATGACCCAAGAAGGAGTGATGTAAGGTTTTGTAAAGTTTATAAAAGTATGTCTATCTGCTGTCTGTCCCACAAGTGATAAAATATCGCATTCCCCCTCTCTAAATGTTGCAATAGAGGCATCCCAACTTTTAGTAACATGTGTTCTAATGGGAACATGTAACAATGTAGAGAGGTGTTCTATGTAGTCTGCGGCAATACCTATATGCTTACCGTATTTTATCTTCTCATAAGGCAACCAGTCGGGGTCTACACACATACGGATCTCTTTTGTATGTGCTAAGAATTTCTTTTCCTCTTCTGTTAAATACCAGTAAAGATTTTCTTTTACTTCTTGAAGAATATTTTTTTGATGTTCAAATAAAAAATCTTCAAACTGATACAGTTTATTTTGCACAAAACCAGCCTGTATGAAACTCTCAGCAATGATCTTCACACGGTCACTGTCAATACTTCCGATCTTGTATACATTGGGTAGCATAATGTATTCAATTTGTTTAGCCTCAAATAGAAGTCCCTCTTTTGATTTGTTTTGAGGGTTATATTTTTGGATGATCAGATCAATGATCTCTTCTTTATGTTTAAGAGCATATTCCCACCCTTTGATGGACGCTTCTCTAAAGTTTTTCACTCTCTTGGGATGATTGAGGAGCTCTTTTTTTGAAGTGAAAAGATTGACATCATAATATTTGGCACCGTAAGCAACGGGGTCAAAGAGAGTATATTTTACACCTTTTTTGTCTAGATAATAGAGTTCATTGGTAGTAAAGATACTCATGGCATCTACTTTTTTAGCTATGAAATCATCAATTGTAAAACTTGCAGGTACATTTTCTATATCAGCAGAGGAAATGTTAAAACTATTGAGCATGGTGAAAAGTGTGATATTGTGGATATTGTTTGAAAGTCCCATGACCTTTTTGCCTTTTAAGTCAGCAGGTGTTTTTATATTTTCCTGTGCCACCAGTACAAGGGGAGACTGTTTAAAAAAATTAGCTAAAAAAACCAAAGGTTTACCATTAAGATAATCTGCAATGATCGAGGAGTAACTCAAGCCGTATTGTGCTTTGCCATTTAAGACTTCATCTGTGATATCTATGTGCTCATTAAATTCAATAAAAGAGACATCCAGTCCCGCATCTTTGTAGAACCCCTTCTCTTTTGCAGCATAGAAACCGGCAAATTCAAACTGATGCTTCCACTGAAGCTGTAGACTAACTTTTTCTAAAGCAAGGCTTGGCAGCGTTAAAAATAGAGTAGTAAACACTACTAAATATAAGGCTTTATACATATATTCTCTCTTGTTATGACATTTGGGTTACATTGTTTCATTATACTATTATTTTAGAATAGTATTAAAACAGATAAAGGACAGTGACATGGATATGGTAAATTTAGATTCTCTCAAGTATCTTAGTCGTGAATTATCTGTTCTTTTCGTAGAAGATGAAGAAAATTTATGTCAAGAGATGTCTGAGGCTCTCAATGATATTTTTTCGAGGGTTGCTATAGCAGAAGATGGTAAAGAGGGTTGGGAGCGATATCTCTCTTTTTATAAAGAGTATGGGACTTACCCTGATATTATCATTACTGATATCAATATGCCTCATCTTTCAGGTGTGGAGATGAGCAGAAAGATCCTCTCTTTGAATTCTGAACAGATGATCGTTGTACTTTCTGCCAATAATAAAACAGAGTATGTATTGGAACTACTTAATATGGGGGTGGATGCGTATGTACTTAAACCCATTGGGCATGAAACATTTTTACAAACATTACAACGCGTGAGTAAAAAGGTTATAGATAGAAAGATGGCATTAGATAAGATAAAAGAGTTGGAATCAATGGCTTATGTAGATCCTTTAACAGGTATTTCCAACCGGCACCATTTTTTCAACATAGCCAAGGAACTTCCACTCGGTAAAACACCTCCTTTACCTCCTTTTACTCTTTGTATTGTTGATCTGGATAAACTTAAAGATATTAATGATCGTTATGGACATGATATGGGTGATGCGGTACTTTGTCGTTTTGTTGAGATCATGCAAAAAGAGTTGTATTCTAAAGAGTGTTTTGCACGTTTTGGTGGTGATGAGTTTATGGTGATACTTCAAAGAAATAACTATGAAATAGAAGAAGTACTACGGCGTATCAACGCTGCGATCGGTTATATGCATGAACTCTTAGGTAAACACATATATTTCTCTATAAGTATGGGATGGACACAAATTACATCCAAAGACCTGCATATAGACGCAGTTATTAAACGTGCTGACTTACAATTATATGAAATGAAACAGGCAAAACGACAAAGACAAATAGAATATGTAATATAGATAAAAATAATTGGCGGTATTTAGCTGACATTTTTTATTTAGTATTAACTTTTAATTAACTTCACAAAAGTATACTTCCTACATAAAAATGTAGGAGAGTAATTTGAGTCAAATTATTACAAATATCAAAACAGAAATTTCCAAAGTTCTAGTTGGACAAGACAAAATGGTTGAAGGCCTTTTGGCTGGTTTATTGTGTCGTGGGCATATACTTTTAGAGGGTGTCCCCGGACTTGCAAAGACCACAGCGGTCAATGCTTTGGCAAAAACATTGGGATTAGACTTTAAACGTGTACAGTTTACCCCTGATTTACTCCCTTCCGACATCATAGGTACAGAGATCTATGACCCTTCAAACAACTCTTTTAAGATCAAACAAGGCCCTATCTTTACAAACCTTCTGCTCGCGGATGAGATCAACCGTGCTCCGGCTAAAGTACAGTCTGCACTGCTTGAAGTGATGCAGGAGAGACAAGTGACCATTGGTGATGAAACCTTCAAAATAGACTTACCTTTTTTAGTTATGGCTACACAGAACCCAGTAGAACAAGAGGGTGCGTATGAACTTCCTGAAGCGCAACTAGACAGGTTTATGATGAAGGTTGTTGTAGGGTACAACACTAAAGAAGAAGAGCTTGAAATCGCAAGACGCGTGGCAAATAACACTTTTGAGACTATAGAACAAGTTGCTACACGTGAAGATCTGAACACGATACGTGAAGAAGCGCTTCAAATTCATATGGATGAAGAGATAGAATCCTATATCATTGAATTGGTAGCAGCAACACGTGACCCTAAAGCGTATGGACTTGAAGAGTTGGAAGCGTACATAGAGTTTGGTGCCAGTCCACGTGCAAGTATTGATATGTATAAAGCAGCACGCGCTATTGCGTATTTAAAGGGGCAGGATTATGTTTCTCCTATTGAAATAGCATACATCGCTAAAGAGATCCTGCGTCATCGTATTATTTTGAGTTATGAAGCTCAGGCTGAAGAAGTGACGACAGATGAGATCATAGAGAAAATATTGGCAGCAGTTCCAATTCCATAGGGCCTAATACATGAACAAAGCTGTAAAGAAAATAGTCCTTAAAACAAAAAAACAAGTCTATGGTGATATGCTTGGAAATAATGCATCATTGTTCCAGGGAGAAGGCTTTGAATTTTCAGAACTTCGGGAGTATGTGTATGGGGATGATGTTAGAAAGATTGACTGGAAGACGACAGCAAAGTTAAGTAAGCCCTATGTGAAGATATATAAAGAAGAGCGAGAACTTAATGTAGTTGTTGTCTCTGTGCTTTCTGGATCTACGTATTTTGGGACAGTGAAACAAAAGTCTGATATTATGGCTGAAGTAGTTGCAACACTAGGGTTTTCTGCAGTAAAGAATTCTGATCTTTTTTCACATATGATCTTTGCAGATAAAATGTATGATCTGAGTAAACCCAGTAAAAAACTTTTTTCTGTACATAAAGCCGTAGAAGATGTCGTGACATTTGACCCCATCGGAAAAGAGGCAGACTATAAAGCTTTGGTTGAAACACTTGTAACACGTTTAAAAAAGAAAGCATTACTTTTCATTGTATCAGACTTTGTGGGTGATATAGATTTGAAATTGCTTTCTAAAAAACATGATGTTTTTGCTGTCATGGTACGTGACAGATTTGAAGAAGAGCCTCAAGAGTTAGGATACCTTAGACTTATTGATATGGAGAATAAAAAGAGTTTTGAAGGTGATGTAGGCAGTAGCACATTAAAACACTATAAAAAAGCTTTACATGATAATGATGAAAAACTCTATAAACAGTTTAAAAAGCAAGGGGTACGTTTTACAAAAGTCTATACGCATGAAGAACCTACGTTGAAAATAATGAAAAGGATGCGATGATGGGTCAAGAAGAAAATATAAGTGCGCAATTACGTGATATCAAACCATTGATGGAGATACCTGACAGTTCTTATTATATCTATTGGGGATTGATCATTTTTGTTTCTGTACTGGCTGTGGGTATCTTATTTTTTGTACTTAAAAAACTATGGGATAACAGAAAAGTAAACCTTCAAAAAGGGTATCTTGAAGCTATTAAAAGAGTAGATTGGATTGAGACTAAAAAGTCGGCATATGAAGCAACGCATTATGCAAGACTATTGGCTACAGATGAGAGAAGAAAAGAGTTGTTTTCTCAGCTTGAACCTAAATTGGAACAATACAAATATAAAAAAGAAGTGGGTGAGATAGATGATGAAACAGCAAAACTTTTTAAACTTTATGTACAGGTAGCAGATGAGTCAGTATAGTTTTGAATATCCACTTTTACTAACGCTCATACTCATTTTTATAGTATGTGCGAAGTTTTGTAAAGAGAGAAGCCGTGCTATTTATTTCCCTCATGTTCAAACCTTAATGGTTTCTAGTGCCAGTAGCTCTTCGCTACTTTCACTTTTAAAGTGGGTAGGAATCACTGCTGCCATTATCGCTTTGGCTTCACCGGTTATCACAAAGTCATACACGAACTCCAAAAAAGAAGGACGGGACATTGTGCTCATTATTGATGCCTCCGACTCTATGCGTCAACGTGGGTTTGACCCAAGTGACATGATGAGAAATAAGTTTGATGTGGTCAAAGAGGTCGTAGGTGATTTTATAGAGACCCGGGAAAATGACCGTATAGGCATGGTGACATTTGCTGACATCGCATTTATAGCATCACCACTCACTTTTGAAAAGAAGTTTTTAACAGATATTACCAAAATGCAACAGATGGGAATGGCAGGAAAACGTACAGCGATCAACGATGCGGTTGTTCAGTCTTATAACCTTTTGACTAAAAGTAAAGCCAAATCAAAGATAGCTATTTTACTAACAGACGGTATAGATAATATGTCCAAAATACCTTTTGCAGAGGTGAAAAGCCTTATAGAAAAAAGAGATATCAAACTTTATGCCATAGGTATAGGTGATGAACGTGATTACAATGGGGTGTATCTAAAATCTTTAGCGGATGCTGGTAAAGGGCTTGCATTTGGTGCAAGAGATGCTGAGACACTAAACCGTGTTTATGAGGAAATAGACAAATTGGAAGCCACAAAGATTGACAATAAGAAGATCGTACAGCATACCTATCTCTATATCTATCCGCTTTTTTTAGCGATACTCAGTCTGTTACTTTTCATGTATGTTAGAAATAGTCGAGGAGTGTAAAAATGACATTTGTAAATATTCAATTTTTTTGGGGACTTATTGTTCCTTTTGTCATCTTTGCTTTTCTCATTTCAACAAACAAAGAGAGACTCTCTCGAATTTTTGATGAAAAGGTACTCAAACGTCTCTCTGCAACTGATGAGAGTATGCCCATGGTGGTACGTAATGTGTTGATGTTATTAGCGATATTTTTAATGATCGTTGCTATGGCGAGACCGGTGATGGAAAAGGGTGATAAGGTGGTAGAAGTACAGGGGTTGACACTGTTGACAGCACTTGACATCTCCGGATCTATGCGTAGTACGGATGTCTATCCAAACCGTCTGACTTTTGCTAAAAAGAAGATGGCAACATTTTTTGACACGATGCCAAGTGATGAGATAGGGGTGATGGCATTTGCATACAGCCCTTTTGTTCTGGCACCATTTTCAACAGATAAAGAGACACTTAAAATGATGATAGACGGAGTAGATGATTCGTATATCAACATGGGGTCTACAGACTTTTCTGCATTGGGAGAGTTGTCAGCATCTCTGCTTGAAGAGAAAAAACCTAAGATACTGGTGCTTTTTTCAGATGGTGGGGATGAAGAAGCTATTACAGATTTTGCGCAGATACTGAAAAGCAATGAAATAGATCTTTATGTTGTGTTGCTTGGAAGTGAAAAAGGCGCACCGGTGATAGGGGAAGATGGAAAACCTTTTACACTTAAAGATGGCACGATAGCTATTACCCAAAGAAATGATGCTCTGGGTGAGTTGGCAAAAGAGAACGGCGGTGCATTTGTAGTAGCTGGAAACGGTAAAGAAGATATGGCACAGTTGGCTTCGATCATAAGGGCTAAGTATAAAAATCAGCAGCAGGGTGAAGTAACAGTGAAAGAGCGAGTGGAGTATTTTTATTATCCTTTAGGATTGGGATTGTTGTTTTTACTCATATCATTTAGTTCTACGCCCCGAAGGAGAGAAGTATGAGAAGTGTTCAACATATAGGACTCATTTATATTTTATTGTCTATAGTCAGTTATGCCGGGTTGACAGATTTTAAGACCATAGAACAAGCCACTAAAGCCTATGAGGCTAAAGAATACGGAAAGAGTGCAGCTTTATTAAATGCTTTGGATGCAAAAAGTCCACAGAAACAGTATGATATTGGTAATGCGCTCTATAAAGATAAAAAGTATGATGAAGCCTTGGAAGCATATGATAAAGCTGAAGGTGTAGATGAAGCAACACGATTACATAACATAGGGAACAGTCAATTTCAGAATAAAGAGTTGGATAAAGCCATAGAATCTTATGAAAAAGCTTTGAGCATTAAAGAGGATGAAGATACGAAGTTTAATCTTGAACTTGCAAAAAAAGAGAAGAAAAAGCAAGAAGATAAAAAGAAAGAGGATCAAAAGAAACAAGATCAAAAGGATAAGAAAGACGATCAAAAAAAAGACCAGGACAAGAAGAATAACGACAAGAACAATAAAGATAAAAAGAAACAAGATAAAGAGCAAAAAGACAAAGATAAGAAAAAAGAAGATGAAAAAAAAGAGGGTGACAAAGAGAAGTCAGATTCTAAAAAAGAAAAAAAACCTCAAGATAAAAAAGGTGACAAAGAAGGTTCCCCCTCTAAAGAAGAGAAAAAAAAGAGTAAAGAAGAGAAATTGAAAGAACAAGAATTAAAACGTCTTATGAAGAAGATGCAAAAAGGTAAAACACCTACGATGATGTATCAGATGGGAGAGCCTAAAAAAAGCCAAAGAGAAGGAGATGTAAAACCATGGTAAAAAGATCTAAACTATTATTTGTATTACTTACTATTTATTATGCACTGTTCACGATGCTTCATGCAGCAAGTGTTAGAGCGACTGTCAATACAGTCGAAGTTGTGAAAGGAAATCCTGTAGAACTTCGCATTAAAGCAACAGGCGGTTCGGCAAAATTCCCAAAATTCCTTATGGTGGGTGATGTTCCGGTATCAGGTCAGTCGTCAAGCAGTAGTAGAAACTTAAGTATGATAAATGGTAAAGTCACTAGTGAACAAAGCACTACAAAAGTGATACAGTTCATCCCTGAGCATAATATGACTATACCTTCGTACAGTGTTACAATCGAGGGAACACAGTATGAAACAGAGACCATTGATATTAAGGTAGTGAATGCAAGTCGTGAGACCAATACAGCTAATGGACTCTTTTCACTTGAAATGCGAGCAAGTAAAAATAAAGTGATGGTAGGTGAATCCTTTATGCTGACGGTCTACTTTTCTTTACGTAATGACGTGAGACTCTCAGAAGAAGTACAATATACACAACCGGACCTAACTGAGTTTATCGCGATACAAGATAAAGATCCAAGTGCGTATAGACAGGGTAATTATCAAGTTCAGGAAGTAAGGTATATAGTTACTGCACAAAGAGAAGGTGTCTTTACCATCAATCCGGCAAACGCTCGTGTAGCTTTACCAGATAGAAGCAGAAGAGATATCTTTGGTATGACCTTTGGCTCTATATGGAAACAGGCGCTTTCCAATACGCTGAACATAGAAGTGTTAGCACAAGAAAAAGAGAGCGATCTTATAGGTGATTTTACTATAGATGCTACAGTAGATGCACAAGAAGTGAAAGCCAATAAACCCGTAAATCTTACACTCAAGATCGAAGGAAAAGGAAATCTTCAGAGTTTTGAGTTTCCAAAGTATGAGATAGACGGGGTGACCATCTATAGTGATGAAGCTAAAGTAGATACAAAGATCGTTGGGGGGGAACTTTACAGTATCTATTCTAAAAGTTTTGCCTTTATTGCAGAAGATGATTTTACGATACCTGCACGAAGTTTTACGATGTTAAGTCCTACGGATCAGAAAGTAAAAGAGCTTAGTCTAAAAGCCTATGAAATTAAAATCAAAAATAGTACTTCTTCTGCGATGACAGAAATAAATACTAAGGGTATAGTACAAACGCAGATAAGTCAACAGCCTGTACAAGCCAAAGAAGTTATTACAGAAAAGCAGGTTGAGGTAAAAAATGTTGCTTGGTGGATGTTAGCATCCGCATTTGTTTTGGGTGCAGTATTTATGTATCTATTACGCTTTTTACCAAAGCTTAAATTAGGTGCTTCAAGTCCCTATAAAGAGTCAGAAGCATTGAAAATACTTTATGCGCATATGGGTGAAGATGAAGCTGTAGAAGAGATGGTACGTAAACTTTATGCACGTAAGAATGGTGATAGATCTGTACTCATAGATAAAAAAGAACTTAAAGAAATGGTGGAGCGATTTATATAGTCTTGCTACAATATCTCTATGATTTATTATATATATACAGATAAAGAAGTAGCGTTTGTTGAAGCAGTTAAAAGGCATTTGGAGGGGAAAGATATATCATACCTCTCTTTTGATGCATTAGATACGTTTGATGTCTCTTCTGTCTCTCAGTTTTTGGTGACGGGTTGTTTAGATGAGATTAAACTATTACTTGATCTTGCATATAACAATGAAGTTCCAGTAGGTATCATCCCTACACCTAAACAAAGAGAACTCAGAAGTACTTTTGCCTTACCATCTAAACTTGAAGATGCTATAGACTTGGCACTTACTCCAACAGATAAAAAACTAGACATACTCTACGCTAATGGTACGATAGTTTTACAGGAAGTGGTGCTAGGTGATGCCCCACCCTTGGATCTCTTTGATTCTGCACTGAAACGTAAAACATACTTTGACCGAATGAAGATGTTTTGGCATACCATCAAAAAAGTAAAAGATCTTAAACATACAGAGATAAAGATTACAGATGCACAAGAGAATGAGATAAAACTTTCAGCCGTAGGTGTAGTAGGGTTAGAATATAAAAATGCAACGTTTGCATCAAAACTTATTTCGTCTCAGCTAAGTGCCAGTGATGGAAAGTTGTCTATCGTTATACTTTCTCCCACATCTATCGTACAGTACATGGGGTATTTATTTAAATCTTTGGTTTCACATTTGACACCTGAGAAATTACCCAGCTCGGTAGGATATATACGTAGTACTAAGTTATACATAGAGACCAAAATACCACTAGAAGTGTTAGTAGACTCGACACTTCAACAGCAGACACCACTAGCGTTAGAAGTAAAAAAAGAAGCTTTATCCCTGAGTGTAGGGGAAACCTTTTGGGAAAAACAAAAGCTTGAGAATAATGGGAAAGACAGCATAAAGGTAGACCATTTACCTTCAGATGAAGCTCGTAGCACTTACTTAAGTAAAGCGATACCACTTTTCTCTCATGCAAGTCAAGAGCAGTATGCGACTTTGTTTAAAAATCTACGAGATGAGAGCAAGTTAAGCCAAAATTTTATGGTTTTACTCATACTCGCCACGATGATAGCCACTTTTGGTCTGTTTATAAACTCATCATCGGTCATCATAGGGGCGATGCTTTTGGCACCACTGATGCAGCCAATTGTGAGTCTGAGTATGGGAGTTTTGAGGCAAGATACTACTTTGGAACTAAACGGAGCTAAAACGATAGCTATAGGTGTATTAGCAGTGCTTTTCGCAGCAGCTACCATTGCACTTTTTATACCTATAGAAAGACTGACTACAGAGATGGCAGGACGACTAAGTCCAACGATACTTGACCTTTTTGTTGCTATTGTCTCCGGGGCAGCAGCAGCTTATGCTAAGAGTAATGAAAAGATACTTGGAAGTTTAGCGGGAGTAGCAATTGCTGTAGCACTCGTTCCTCCTATTGCTGTAGCAGGTATAGGTCTGGGTTGGGGAGACTGGCATATGTTCTCTACAGCATTTTTACTCTTTATTACAAACTTAGTAGGGATTGTCCTCTCCGCTGCATTTATGTTTGTATTGTTAGGATTCTCCCCTTTGCATGTAGCAAAAAAAGGCATACTGATATGGATGGGTATAGTTGCACTTGTGTCCATACCTCTTTATAGTTCTTTTGGAAAAATGAAAGAAGATATAGCCATACAAAAAACACTCTCAAATTTGGAATTTAATGTCGGTAAATATGATGTTAAACTCACCCATATAGAACTACATCACCGTGCAAAAATAGATGAGATACGTTGTGAAGTGACTGCTTCAGGGATATTGAGTAAAGTAGAGAAAGTATTACTCAAAGAAGCAATACTGAAAAGTATCAATAAAGAAGCTGAAGTAATTGTGACATTCAGATATAGATTGTAAAGGCATCTTTAACTTGCTATGTCATCCTCTTCTAGTGGATAACAACTGAAATTTGGGATAGCGATATTTTCTGATACTTGTAATCCTTTAGTTTCTTCATGGATCTTTAGATACATGGCAACAGGTAAAAACTCGCCTGTGACATCATAATAATAAATTTCTAGTTTTTTGGGTGTATCCTCTAACACATAACATTCGTTTGCAGAAATGAAATATTCTCTTTTCATATTGAGAATTTTGTAGTAAGCACTGCCATCTTCTTTTAAATACAATTTTTTATTCGTAAGGTAGTGATCAAATTTGTTTTGCATATTTTTTAAATTTAACACTTCTTTTGTTTCTGTTTCTTCTTTTGCTAAAGTTTGATGAATAGAAGAATCAAGTACCGTAATGAGTAACTCAGAGAGTTTTTCTATAGATAATTGATCTTGCTCATTGAATCCGTCTTCTTTGTTGAGAAGTTGTATAACACCCAGTCTATTATGTTTATCATCAATAATAGGTACAGCCAATATGGTTTTTGTATGATAATTGA
This sequence comes from Sulfurovum sp., assembly GCA_016744875.1. Classification (GTDB taxonomy): domain Bacteria; phylum Campylobacterota; class Campylobacteria; order Campylobacterales; family Sulfurovaceae; genus Sulfurovum. Next base: position 9,389 of record JADGDL010000012.1, on the reverse strand, counting down.
GTTTTTCATCGACTTTATTAAAGAACATAGGATTTTGTTGGCTATTGTTTTCCAGTATGGATTTTTTTTTGTGAAAACAATAGCCGAGAATTCCAATGCTTGGATTTAATGATATACTACCTTTAACGCCATCACTGTAAATACTCTGAAGCTTATTTTTTTCTTGGTTAAAAATAAATAAAGAACAACGTTTGGCACTGGTGATCGTTCTTGCATATTGTGCGACAGTGGCTATATTTTCTTTAAAGTTCTCTGTTTTTTTGATTTCTGACCTTAGTGAAGAAAGGCTAATGTTATTGTTTTGCATTTTATAGGTCCAATTTATAGTATATCATGTAGGGTATTGGCGTCTTTCATCCAGTCATTAAGTGCATTCCACTCTTCTTTTTCTACCATCTTTTCGCACTTTTTAAGTTCTGATTGAAGGGTGTGGATCGCTTCAAGTACATTGGATTTGTTCTGTCTGAAGATATCCTCCCACATATTAGGCGAAGATTTGGCGATACGACTCATATCTTTAAACCCTCCGCCTGCAAGGTCAACGATACTCTTGACAGCTTCTTGATTTATGACAGAATTGGCAAGTGCATAGGAGAGGGCATGCGGCATATGAGAAATAAATGCAGCATGTCTGTCATGTTCTTTAGCATCCATACAGACGATATGCATGCCAATATCGTTAAAAAGTTTTTTAGCAAGTTCTTCCTGGTATTTTCCGCTTTTATCCATATCACAAAGTACAACCACTTTATCTGTATAGAGATCTTCAATCGCAGCAGTCGGACCAAACTTCTCTGTACCTGTCATAGGGTGGGCTGCTACAAAATGGTGTCGTATTTCTGCGGGGATTGAAAGAGAGATCTTCTCTTTGGTACTTCCTAGGTCTATTACAGTACAGTTAGGTGCTAGTGAGTGTAATTGTTTGGCTACAGAAATAATGCCATCAACCGGGATACTTAGGAATATGATATCACAAGTTTGTAAGGTATCAAGTGTGTGGGTAATTTCATCTACTATTCCTAATTCTATGGCTTGTATACAGTGAAGTTCATTGTGGTCTAGACCTATAAAATAGTATTTATCAGAAATTTTTTTGAGTGCAAGACTTAGAGAACCGCCCATAAGTCCTAAACCAACGATACCTACTTTGATCTTAGACATTAAATACCTGCTTTGTTATTTGAAAAGAGTATAACATGATTTTTTGTTTATTATGATGTTCTTATTGAAAAAAAGATAGAATATTAGCAAATTATACGAAGGTTCAATGATGATAAAAAAGTTAGGGGTTTTTAAGATACTATTTGTATTCATATTAGTGGGTACAACTCTTTGGTCACAAAAGATCACACAAATTAAATTTGTAGGGCTTGCACACCTATCACCTACTGTTGCAAAAGAAGTTGCAGATATAAGAGTAGGGGATGAGATGGATGCCTCTAAGATCAATGAATCTCTTAAAAACTTTTATTCACAAGGATACTTCAAAGATGTATGGGTAGATCAGCAGGGTGGTGTACTTATTTACCATTTTGATGAGAAGGTTGCGATTGCCAATATTGATGTCAAAGGATATGGTACTGGAGATGAAGGTGATAAACTTTTACAAGGTATGGGACTAAAAAAAGGTGACCTTTATGATAAAAGACGTGTAAAAAAAGCAAAAAGAGCGATCATCTCTCAACTAGAAAGTCAAGGGTATTATGATACGGTAGTTGAGGTAACTTCTTCACCTGTAGGTGAAAGCAGTATAGCACTTGTATTTGATGTCAACAAAGGTGAGAAGATCACTATTAGAAAGCAGAACTTTGTAGGTGCAGAAGCTTTAGATCAGAGTGAACTTGAAATGGAACTTGCCAATAAAGAGAGAGATGTACTGGGGTGGATGCCATGGAGAAACAGTGGTGAAGCAGCAGCAGATCAATTAGAATATGATTCATATAGAGTAAAAAATGCTTATATGGAGCAGGGATATTTGGATGCAGAAGTAAGTAAACCACTTATGAGAGTTGATTTTGGTTCTTATAATGCAAAAGTGGATTATCAGGTAAAAGAGGGTGTACAATACCGTTTAGGGACGATAAGTATCACACATAAGATAGATGGACTTAAAAATCAAGACCTTAAAGATACACTTCTACTTAAAGAGGGAAAAATATTTAATATCAAACGTATGCGTAGAGATATTAAACGATTAGAAGAAGAGGTAGGAAACTTTGGGTTTGCCTATGTAAAAGTTGCACCGCAAATGAATAAAGATCCCGAAAAAAAGATCATTAATCTTAATTATGTGATCCAACCTGGTGAACCTGTAACGATCAAGGATGTTATTATCTCTGGAAATGATGTGACAAAAGACAGAGTGATCCGTCGTTATCTTTACCTTGCACCTGGGGATAAGTTCAATGCCACTGACCTTAAAGATTCTAAGAATGCTTTAGGACGTACAGGTTTCTTTGAAAATGTAGATATCCAAAGTCAAAGGATATCAGAAGAAGAGATCAATTTACTTGTCAAAGTAAAAGAAGCATCAACTGGTACGATCTCAGCAGGTGGTGGATATGGGTCTTATGAAGGTCTTATGGTCAATGCTTCTATCTCAGATCAAAACTTTTTTGGTACGGGTATCAATACAACATTAGGGTTTGAAATTTCAAAGATCTCAAAAAATGGAAATCTCTCTTTTGTAAACCCAAGAGTATGGGATAGTATGTATAGTTTGGGGGTCAATTTTTATAAAAGAGACTATGAATATATAGATTACACACAAGATCAGACAGGTGCATCAATGAATGTCGGTAGAGAGTTTTTAAGACATTTCTATGGTTCTGTGGGCATAGGTTATGTTGATAATCAATCAACAGTAAATGACAGCTTTGATTCTACATTAGGTGTATTTTACAATGACCAATATGAAAAAATATCTGGTTTTGCCTCTGTGAAATTTGACAATACAGATGATTTTTATACTCCAAGAGAAGGGTTCATCGCAGCGCTTAACCTTGAACTTGCACAGATGGATGGAACAATGACCCAGGAAAACATTGACAGAGGGTTTACTGAATTTGATGACTTTACAAAACTTAATGGTCGATTTGGTATATTCCAAGGCATGGAAGATTGGATTGATTATGACCTTATTTTACGTGGGAAAGTAAGATTTACTAAAATTTTTGGAAATGATGAATATATACCTATTGCTGAGAGACTTTTTATGGGTGGTACAGGATCTGTTAGAGGGTATGACCCATATTCGATCTCACCAACCGTGGCAGGAGAAAGAATAGGTGGTACAGAGCGTTTATCGACATCAGTAGAAGCAAGTATTCCTCTTTCTCAAGCAGCAAAGATGAGATTGGCATTTTTCTATGACTATGGAATCATCGGTTCTGACCCTGTACCCACTGCATCTGGTATAGATCTAGAATTTGATGATATTTCAAGACAATCCACAGGTGTGGTACTTGAGTGGCAGTCAGCATTTGGACCGATTAACCTTATCTTCGCATATCCAATCGATGAAAAAGCAGGTGACTATACATCAGTATTTGAATTTACGATGGGAACAAAATTTTAGAAAAGATAGCGAGTGTTAAGGAGTGACTAAGGGTAAGTGTAAAATTTTTATAATAGCACTTAGCACTTAGCACTTAGCACTTAGCACTTAGCACTTAGCACTTAGCACTTAGCACTTAGCACTTAGCACTAAACCCCCAGCTTCTTATTTTTCGGTAAAGTATCTTCATCTTTTATAATAATTGCAAATGGCATTGGCTTTTCCAATGATTTTATTTTCTCTTTCGCAAGATATAAAGGTTTGTTAGATGTGATCGTTAAGGTTTTATTTTCAAACTTAAATTGTATTTTCGCAGAGTTGGAAGCTCTGTGTAAAAATACAGTGAGGGTATAGATAAAGCTTAACCAGCGTAAGGTTTGTTTATCAGGGAGTAAAGACATAAATTTTTCATAAAGCACTTTGTTGAGCAGTTCTTTACCATGCATACGCAACAGTACAGAGATAAGTAGCATCTGTTTATGAGTGAACCCATAATTAAGCTCTTGCATGGCTATGTAAAAAGCATGTTGATTTGCTTTATAGACAGTCAATGAATTTCCTACACTTGACAGTTTTAATGCCCAAAGGAGCTCTTTACCATATTGTTTGTTATCTTTAATCTCTAATTGCAATACATCATAAAGTTTGAGTGCTAAACTGAGTTTCACTTTACGCTTTTTCTCTATGCTAATTGAAGGTTTAAATCTATCCAATAATGAACGGACACTGGGATTTGCAGTTACAGGAAACCTAAGATCATCCTCTTTAAGAAGCTGTTCTAAAAAAACCCCTTCACGGACACCAACTGAAGAAGATATCACGGATTTTGCACCAATATGTGAGAGTATCTCTGTAAAAATAAGTGTACCTTCTCTAATGGTATCATAGCGATTTTTCTTGAGTCCAAATTGTTTGAGGTTCTTAGCTGAGGAACATGGTATTGCCTCTAAATAAGGAAGATGATCTTTAAAAGTATACGTATATGCATGAAGTTTATCTAAAGGGTAGTCTGAACGCTTCATAATACCTTTTGAAAGTGTTCTTGCTGTTCCCCCAATGCCAATGGCTAAATGATGTTTAAAGTGCTTTGGCAGCATTTGAAGCTCTTTTTGTATATAAGCACTTGCTAATAGATTGATCTGATCATTCTTTGCTGTTTTGTCGAAAAATAGTTCTTTAAGTCGAACGGTACCAAGATTCAGAGAGTAGCTATCAATGATGACTCCATCTTGGATGAGAGCCATATCGGATGATCCACCACCAATATCTATGGTAATCCCATTATCTACAGGAAGTAGGTTTGTCGCAGCAATGGCACCAAAATGTGCTTCTTTTTTACCATCTATGATGTGAATTGTAAGATCTAATTCTTCTTTTATCCATCTAGTAAATTCATTACCGTTTGGAGCATCACGTAATGCAGAAGTGGCAACACAATGGATTTCATCTGCCTGGTATTTGTCTATAGTGTGAAGGAAAGATTTCAGTGTAAGAAAGGCACGTCTTATGCCGATGGGTTGGAGATACCCTTTTTTTTCATAGGCACCCTCACCAATACGGACTTTTGATTTTTGTTCGCAGATGAGATGAAAACCGTAACGACTTGTCTTTTCAAAGATGACAAGTCTTGCTGAGTTTGAACCGATATCTATGATAGCAGTTCGTTTTGTCATTTATGTCTACTCTTCTTCTTCTTGTAGTTTATTGTATTTGAACATTAGTTCTTCAACATTCTCAACATTATCAGGATCAGAGATGATACAATCTACAGGACATACAGCAATACATTGTGGTTCATCAAAATGACCTACACACTCTGTACACATATCTGAGTCGATAAGATATACCGGATCATTTTCTTCTATTGCTTCATTTGGACATTCTTCTCTACATGCGTCACATGCGATACATTCGTCAGTTATTACTAATGCCATATTTTCCTCTGGTACTATTGAGATAGTTATTTATACGAGTTATAACTCAACATACCTTATTACTAAATTAAAAGTGAAATAAATAAATAATTTTGTAGTTTTTTGATGAGCATAATGGGCATTTTGCCCATTATAGAGATTTTAGTTTAGGAGATCTTTTTTGGAAAACAAAATCTATAACCGCGTCTTCTCACAGTTTCTATAGTAGTAATATCCAAAGGCTTGTCCATTTTTTGACGGATCTGATTGATAGCAACTTCAATTACATTTGGCGTAACAAGCTCAGGTTCTTCCCAAATCGCATCAAGGAGCTGTTCTTTTGATACGATTTGGTCTTTGTGCATGGCCAAATGGGTCAAGACTTCAAAAGGTTTACCTTTTAGTTCTATCTCTTCACCCTGGTAGATGATCTTCTCTTCTTCAGGATTAATGATAAGGTCTTCGATCTCAATGATATTAGAAATACCAAAACGAAGTTTTGCTTCAATACGTACTAGTAAGATATCAGTATCAATAGGTTTTCGGATAAAGTCATCAGCACCGCCTTTGAGTGCTTTGATCTCACTTTCTTTGTCTTCACGCTCAGAGATGACAATGACAGAAGTTTTGTGTGCATCTGTTTTAATGTTGGCAACAAGGTCTATACGATTTTCATCTTCCTGTGACCAGGCAAGTAAAACAAGGTCATAATTTCTGATATCCAGATAGTACTTGGCATCTCCAATATTTTCTGCAACATCACACTGATAGTTTTGAGCAGTTAATGTATCTGAAAGTGAAGTACCTAACTCTACATTATCTTCTATAATCAATATTCTCATAACTGAGCCTTTATCTTTAAGATTTATTTAATATTATAGCATAAAAATAAGGTTTTTGAAATATTATTAATAATTCCAAGTTTTACTTAAGGAAACAGTACAGTTAGACAAGATGTCAGGTTTTGAGATTTTAAGAGAAAGAGTTTTAATGTGAGGGTAAGCAGTATACAATGTCTCTTTAATGCCAAGAAGGGCATTTTCCAGAAGTGTGTAACGCTCAATTTTCAATTTATCTTTAATGAGCAGTACGATGTCGGCATAATCAATGAATTGGTCATTACTATAATCATAAGACGCTTCAAGGTTGATGATGACACGTTGCGGTTTGTCCCGCTCAAAGTCGAGTAAACCTATGATAACATCAAAAGTAAGGTCTTCAATATGAATGGTCATAGCTTAGACTTGTCCTTCTTCTTTTTTAAAGAGTCTTACAATATTAGGTATGTGTTTATAGAAGATGATAAAAGCAATGATCCAGATAGGTGCATGAGATCCTATGCCTGGGACTTCAGGGTACATTACATAAGAGGCAATAATAAATGCGACAAGTCCTATGAGTGATGAGATAGAAGAGATCTTTAGACCTTTAGCTGCAATTACCCATACAACGATGGCTACAAGTGCAGGAATAGGCATCATGATCAACAGTACACCAAAACCTGTAGCAACACCTTTCCCACCTTCAAAAAACAGAAAAACAGAAAAACAGTGTCCAATAACAGCCAGTACAGCCAGTGTCCAGAGTACACTTTCTGGTGCCCCAAGCACTTTGGCAACAAGTATGACAACTACCCCTTTAATCGCATCTAAAAAAAGTGTGATCGCACCTAGCTTTTTTGCAAGTTTGGGATCTTGTTCTTTGACCACACGGAGTACATTAGTTGCACCGATGTTCCCGCTTCCTTCTTCTTTAATATCTACACCTGCAAACTTTTTTGCCAAAAGGTAACCAAAAGGTATGCCGGCGATAAGGTAAGCAGCAAGATAGAGTATGATATTTTGATTGAGTAATTCCATTATAATGTTATCCTTGATAAGACGTGAAGTGAACAAAGTCCATTTCACAACATTGTCACTTTTTAATATTGTTATGCAATTTTAACCGAATTTTGATAAAATAGCTACAATTGAGTAAAGGAAACAAATGAGTATTGATTTTAAAGCTGAGATAAATAGGCTTAAAGAAAAACTGGATGTGACGGTGGTAGCACACTATTATCAGCGTGATGAAGTATTTGAAATGGCTGATATTACGGGTGACAGTTTAGAACTGGCACGAAGATGCCAAGCAGATGACAACGAATGGGTTGTTTTTTGCGGTGTTGGTTTTATGGGGCAGTCGGTGAAAGTTATTGATCCGGACAAACGTGTATTGATGCCAAAAATCGCTTGTTGTGCTATGGCACGTATGATGGATGGTTCATACTTTGAAGAGTCTGTACAATATATGGTTGACAGGGGTATTGCTAAAGAGGATATCCTTCCTATTACCTACATCAATTCCGATGCTTCCGTAAAAGCAAAAGTAGGGGAGATGGGTGGGCTTGTCTGTACCTCTTCCAATGCATTCAAGATCATCGAAAAAGGTTTGGAAAGCGGTAAAAAGATACTTTTTGTTCCAGACAGATGTTTGGGACAGAATTTTGCCATACAAATGGGACTTAAGTCTTGTGTGATCGGTGTAGAAAAAGATGGTAAAGAGTGTGACCCTAAAGAAGCAGATATTATCTGTTTTAACGGTTTCTGTTCCGTACATCAACTTTTCACTGTGGATGATGTGGAATTCTATCGTAACAAATTTCCTGATATAAAGATAGCTGTACATCCTGAATGTGATCCCTCAGTGGTTGCAGTGGCAGACTTTTCAGGATCAACGTCACAGTTGATCAAGTATGTCAATGATCTTGATCCTGAAGAAAAAGTAGCTATAGGAACAGAATATAACCTGGTAAACCGTATGAGAAAAGGGAATACGTATGTACTCTCTTCTACCAAACCAGAGTGTCCAACCATGAATGAAACGACTTTAGAAGATCTTTATAACACTTTAAAATCTATTGAAGATGGTAAACCTATGAATGAAATAGTAGTGGCTCCGGATGTTATTAAATATGCGAATGAAGCCTTGGAACGTATGTTGGCGATCAAATAATGTTAAAAGAAAATTTTTTAAATGCACTGATAGCTGAGGATCTAGGAAGAGGAGATCTCTTTTCCCGTATTAGTCAGAGTAAAGAGATACGTGCCTATATCATCGCAAAGAGTGATGGGGTATTTGCAGGGCGGGAATATGTGGAAGTCCTTGCAAAGATGTATGACCTTGCTTTGATCTGGGAAGTGAAAGATGGTGCTCCTTTTAACAAAGGGGACAAGCTTGTGTTTGTGACGGGTGATTCTAAAACCATTCTTTCTTTGGAGCGTTCTATTTTAGATATAGTTCTGCATGCTTCTTCCATCGCCACGCTTACGGCACGGTATGTAACTGCCATTAGAGAGACAGGTGTTAAATTATTAGATACGCGAAAGACAAGACCACTGCTTCGTGAATTTGAAAAGTACGCTGTACGTTGTGGAGGCGGTATCAATCACCGTATGGGTCTGGATGATTGTTTGATGCTGAAAGATACACATTTAAGAACCATTGATGATCTGGATGGGTTTATGCAGGAAGTACGCCAAAATATACCATTTACCTCAAAAGTAGAGATAGAGTGTGAAGACCTTGGAATGGTTAAACGTGCCATGAAAGCAGGTGCAGATATAGTGATGTGTGACAACATGAATATAGAACAGACCAAAGAAGTCGTAGCCTATAGAAACGAATATTATCCTCATATACTTCTTGAAGCAAGTGGAAATGTGACTTTAGAGAACATTGAAGCCATCGCCAAAACAGGTGTAGATGCCATCTCTTCAGGTTCGATCATTCATCAGGCAAACTGGATCGATCTGTCAATGAAAGTAGAATAGTATTGACAATAATACCATACGATGAAATAAAACACAAGATAGACAATAGCGAGTCTATCACGATACTTTCACATTTAAATCCTGATGCAGATGCTTTGGGTACAGCTT
>JADGDL010000129.1 GCA_016744875.1 Sulfurovum sp. | reverse complement strand
CAGCAGCGGCGTTAATTGCAAACAGTAACCCGCTAATTGGGACTTGATTTTGCCCATTTGTAGTAACTGTTCTGACCACTCTTTGAAAATCATCAGTAACGCCAAGAATTGTAACTTCAACTGCTGTATCGGATGCACTAGATGATGATATATAAAGCTGAGTATCTGCTGTTAATCTTGTGTAGTTTCCACCTTGATCCCATAACGTCTCAAAGACGGAATCACCTACCTTTAGATTCCTGCCCGTTATACTTCCAACCTCTGAGCCTGGAATATTACCCGCTGCCGCTTCTACCCAATAATCCCCAGCAGTTCCTCCAGGACCAGAATTAAGGTTCCTGATTAAATTACCTTGATTAGTAGTCATTATGAAATCCCCACAAAAACATTAGAAGCGCCAGTAGACCCAGTTAAAGAAACCCTAATTCGCGCCCCTACTGGTAAATAGTCAATATGAACATCTGAGTCTTGGGAAAACGACCCATCTTTTAAGGTTCCAAATCTTGATAGTGGGTCATTTGGCGG
>JADGDL010000128.1 GCA_016744875.1 Sulfurovum sp. | reverse complement strand
CATTTATCTCAACACTATTCCCATCACTTAGTATGTATTGTAAATCAACATTTGTACTCATGCTAGTTTGTAGATTTTGAGAGCCCTTAATCATAAGTGGTATACGTCTTAAATCTTCTTGGATGATGCCAACTTCTACACCATTTACACTTGCCTGAAGATATGATGAGAGTTCATCACGACTAACACCATAACGAGCCATCGCTTCATCTTTAAAGTCTACTTCCCAATATGCAACACCTTCATTAGCTTTTTTATAAACATCACTGCTACCCTTTATAGACTCAGTGATTTTTGCCACATCTTTTGCAATACTTTCTAACTTAATAGTGTCTCCGCCATAAATATTTACAACAATATCACCACGTGAACCACTTAGCATCTCTGACACCCTCATAGCAATAGGCTGTGTAAATCCATACTCAATCCCAACAAATTCATCCAAAACTTTTCTAAACTCATCTAAAAGCCACTCATTTGAAGGAACTCTCCACTCATCTTTTGGCTTAAGAACTAAGAATGTATC
>JADGDL010000127.1 GCA_016744875.1 Sulfurovum sp. | reverse complement strand
GTACAACACCTGCGTGAAATATTATTACAGACAAAACAGCAATAGCCCTAAGTCCATCTATCTCAGGACGATAATTAATTTTTTTCATTTCAATTTACACCGTATCATTAATTTTTCACATTATACAGTTTAATTTAATTAAACTGTATTACAACATCTAATCTATACTTTTTGAATCATTTCGCTGATTAACATAAAATCTTATTCTTTTAAAATTTTTTTCTGTAAATATCAACACTCTAAATCGTTCTAGAGGCATTTATGAAAGAGTAGTTTTCAAAGATATAATCTCATCAAGTTCTTTTGCTGGTTTATTAACATTCTCTTGAACTACTATGAATTGTAATGAGTGATTAAATGGGCTAAAAGCTCATATTTAAAGGCTTTATATAAAATTTGTTGAATTTATATATTGGTGGAGGTGTGGGGAATTGAATACCTTGTATATACTATATTTATTTATGTAGCTAGTAATATAAGCCCCTAAATAAGCCCCTAAAATATATTGTTTAAGGCCCAGATTTATTA
>JADGDL010000126.1 GCA_016744875.1 Sulfurovum sp. | reverse complement strand
GTGTTATAACTAGCGCACGTTCAATCTCACCGTTGGCAAGTTTATTCATCATAGGTAAACCAAACGCAGCAGTTTTACCTGTACCTGTGTGAGCTTGACCTACTAAGTCAGAACCAGAAGTGATAATAGGTATCGCCTCTGCTTGTATTGGGCTTGGCTCTTTAAACCCTGCAACTTTCACCCCTTTAGCTATATCACGGTGAAAATCAAATTCACTAAATTTCATTAGTTATCCTTAAAATATATGTCCAAAAATTATTTGAACTTAATAGAATCCCTCTAAAGAGACTCTATAAATTCAGTACCTCATAGAGGCTATATGTCAAATCACCATCAATAAAATAACGCCAAAAACAATCCTATAAATTCCAAATGCAACAAATGTAAAACGCTGAATAAATGCAAGAAATAGTTTAATCGTTATATAGGCAACTATAAAAGCTGTAATAAACCCTATGATAAAAGCTGTGAGATTTGCATTTTCAAAATCTTGATAATGTTTAAGAAGATCATATCCACTCACCGCAGCCA
>JADGDL010000125.1 GCA_016744875.1 Sulfurovum sp. | reverse complement strand
AGTAAAAAGAGTACAAAAAAGGCTATTAAGGTAAAAGTTATTTTCAATAAACTATCCCATCAAGTCCCATCACGAGTGTGGGTGTAATGGCTTCAAAGCGTAAAATAGTTTTGCCTAAATGTTCTTTTTTAAAATTTTCAGAGGCTTTACGTGTGCTAAAGGCGATAAGTTCATTGCCCATAGGTCCATAGACATTTGAGCCAATGACATAAAAAGCTGTTTTGGCATCAATACTTTCAAGGGTATAAAAATCTGTGACATTTATTGCTTTGATATGTTTTCGGTTATAGGGGAAATCCACATCAAAAATATAAAACTTCATCATATCTTTAATTCCATCAAAATAGTGTGTCTCTTGCTTAATTTTAAGAGAAGAAGCCCATTTAGGATACTTGCTTACAAACATTCCACATACAGGACATTTAGCGTCTTTGGGGACGTGCATTTGTGCTTGGTGTGAAAGTGTTGTTTTTGACCCTGCCAAAATAAAATAGGCAAGGGCTTTTGTATTTCTTTTATTCAAAGAGAGACAAG
>JADGDL010000124.1 GCA_016744875.1 Sulfurovum sp. | reverse complement strand
CATTAAAGGTATTGGGCCGGAAACAGCTGATTCTATATTGTTATATGCCTATAATCAAGCACAATTTAAAGTCGATGCTTATACGAAAAGAATGCTTATTCATAATAAATTGATTTCCAAGGATGCAAAATATCATGAGATAAAAGATTTTATGGAAAGAGAAATCAAAAAAGAGATAAAAAATAATAAAGAGTTAGTGATAACTTATCAAGAATATCATGCTTTGATTGTTAATCATGCTAAACAATTTTATTCAAAAAAGCCTTATGGTATTGAATGTTTTTTACAAAGTAAATGAAAACCTTATAATCTAACATATTTTATAACGTTTATCGCTATAGCAATACATTTTGACTACTCTTATGCAAGAAAGAATACAAAACCTTATAAAAAATGCTAATATGGAAGGTTTTATAATGATTAACTTGATAAGAATGGTACTTTACATAATAACAATGTTATCAGATAGATAATTAAAAAAATTAGTAGTAACTATTATCCAAAATGTACTTCTATAACATATTATAAAAAAAT
>JADGDL010000123.1 GCA_016744875.1 Sulfurovum sp. | reverse complement strand
GGTTAATTTTTGTTAATACAAATATGTAAACATATTTGCTAAACCCTATTCCAAGCCGTCGTAACATTTAAAAAATAAATATCCACCAACCTCTTATCCTAAAAGTTTCCATTATTATACTAGCTATTGATTAAAAATCAATACACCCCAATAGACCCATATTTTCCGGCCTTCTAGAGAAATTTCTTTAAAAAAGTCCTCCGATGCAGCACACAAAAACCATGTTTCTCTATAGCCTCCATATGGGCTTTGGTTCCGTACCCTTTGTGTTTTTCGAGTAAATATTGGGGAAACTGGTTTCCATATTCTTTCATTTTTCTATCACGTAGTACTTTTGCCGTTACCGATGCCGTAGCAATAGTGAACTCTTTTTGGTCTCCTCGAACAATCGTTTCTTGATGTACAAACTTCTCATCTGCGTGGAGCCCCCCGTCCAGCAGAACTTGCACTTCATCGAGTTTTACATCAACAAGCTCGGTATTGTTAAAAATATTTTCAAGTGACGCATCCAATGCTTTTTGTATCGAAGGTACAATAC
>JADGDL010000122.1 GCA_016744875.1 Sulfurovum sp. | reverse complement strand
AGCCAATAGGCAATGCACCAGTTTTTACTAATTATGAAGACGAAGAAGAAGGTGCTAAAATGGGTTAATCAGTAATTACGATTTTAGATTCTCATAAAATGCTAAGTATGATTTTAAGTTAATAAGCTAGAATCTTATTAAAAATGGAGAGAAGATGCCTGATAAAGAATATGAAAAAATAAAACAAGAACGAACAAGAAAAGACAAAAAAACAAGTATAATAGTCTTCACATTTATGTTGCTAGCTTTAGTAGGTGGTATTGTTTTTATTGCACTTAATGTTTCAAACTAATAAATAGTTATTTTCAATCAATTTTTTCGTTACTTTTTGTCTAAACGTAAACATCTTTTTCATATCGTGTTTTATAAACCATACCATTGGAGTACTCAAAATTCCAAAAGGCAATGAAAAAGTCATAGTTAAGAGGCAAACTCCATAATTTTAGACTATGAAGAAGATGGCTTTTCCATCTTCTTTTGAAATTTATCTACAAACAGTAGCATGACGGGTAAAACAAACAAGTCTGTCAATAAGGACAA
>JADGDL010000121.1 GCA_016744875.1 Sulfurovum sp. | reverse complement strand
ACTCTAAAGTTATTGATGTTCTTTTTGCCTCATCTGCTTTCCCCGGTGCCTTTAAACAAATTAAGCTGGATTACCTCTATGAGAACAAAAAGAAATCAAGCTATTTTATAGATGGTGGTGCCTATGACAATCTTCCCTTGCAACTGGCTACAGAACTTGATAAACGAGCCAAAGAGTTTATTTTTATTGACCCTAGTAACATGAGAAAAGAGAAAGAGAGACTTCAAGTGACAGAAGAAGAGGAGTCTGAACCCATTGGTTTCTTAACCTCCAATGCCATACCTCTACTTGATAGTCTTGAAATTTTTCAATCCATGAGACTCTACAATGCCATTGCTCAATATTTTAGTGAAGATTCAGGAAAAAGATTGATTTTATCTTCCCGTTATCACCCTATTACAGGGAAATTTTTAGGACACTTTGGAGCCTTTCTAGATAGAGACTTTAGAACCTACGACTATCATGTAGGTGTCTATGATGCAATCTATCATCTCTCAAAGTCCATGAAAGAACAAGGTTACTCCAGAAACCTTTCACAACAA
>JADGDL010000120.1 GCA_016744875.1 Sulfurovum sp. | reverse complement strand
ACATACTTTAGCTAAGGACAAAGCATAGAGTGAGTTACGTGTTTCTTGCATGCATAGTCTTGTAAAATCATCTTTTTCTATGGTGATATTTCCATCAGAACTTATGATATCAAGATACAATATTTGTGTTGCTTTGGTGATTTTTTTTGCTTTTTTTTGATAGTTATATAGGTGTGCATTAGAGTCTCGCATCATTGTGACTGTAGAAAAAAGTGCCATAATAATAATACCTAGAAGTCCTATGGAAATAAGAACTTCTATAAGAGTAAATGCTTTACGTTGCTTTACTGTTCCTCTGTTCATTTAGCCATCCATAATCCCTACACGTACTGCTTCTTCATAAGATGTTGTTCCTGATATTACCATCGCTTTTAATTTATCGGCAATCGTAACCATACCAATCTTCTTCATCGCTTCACGTACTTGATAGTCATTAAATCCATCTTTCATCATCTCTTTCACTGTATCGTCAATAATAAATAGTTCTCCAATTGCCTGTCTGCCCTTGTATCCTGTAAAGTCACACGCTGTACATCCAGTTG
>JADGDL010000011.1:43524-58654 GCA_016744875.1 Sulfurovum sp. | reverse complement strand
GAGCCAGGATCAAACTCTCCATTAAAAATGGACAAATTTAATCATTTGTCAGAATCACTTATTTATTTCTAAATTAAGTTTAATTCTTTGTCCCAATTTTTTAAAAATTGGTAAAATTAAAACTCAAATAGACGTTGATTTGTTTACTTATATTTGGTTGTCAAAGATCATTCAATAACACTCCTGCTAGCAACTCGCTAACCGTCCATGTGTTGTTGGACGCGTATTATAGCACCGAACTCCTTTCTTGTCAAGGGTTTTTTAAGAAATGTGCGAAATTTAACGAAATTTGTTCTTTACTTACATAATATATATATAAAACACTCTTTTTATCAACTAAAATGCATCATATCATCCAAAGCTATTTGAGTGTATACTAATATCAATATTTAACGACAAGGTTCTTCAGAATGAAAAAACTCTCTTTATTGCTCTCTACACTTATCCTACTTTCTTTCACTGCGTGCAGTTCTCCAAGTTTTGGAGGAAAGGAAATAAAAAAAGAGTATTTTACCAATGGACAGATACGTACAGAATTTATCATGGATGATGATACTGGGAAAAATGGTCTTTTTAAAAAGTATGGCTACAATGGGGAACTTACATCAACTGTACGTATAGAAAATGGTGTTAAAAATGGGACTGAGACATGGTATGATAACAAACAAAGAGAAATTAGAAAAGTACCTTATGTTAATGGGACAATACATGGCACAATGACAGAGCTATATGAGAATGGTGAGACAATGGTTACGATTCCATTCAAGTATGGTACAAAAGATGGTATTGCATATGCTTACAACAAGGATGGTAGTGTATTTAAAAAAGTTAGGTATAGAAACGGTAAGATGACTAACTAGTTTTACTTATGAGTCTTCTTCCGCAGTATATACATATTGTAAACCCAAAGCTTAAGCATATTTATCTTAGCTTTGATGATGGAGGAAATCTCGTCATAAAATCACCAAGAGTATCACAAGAACAGATAGAAAACCTTCTCCTTAAAAAAGCTTCCTGGATACAAAATTCCCGAGTTAAATTCGAACAAAAAAAAGGGAAAACTTTAAACTTTTCCTCTACCATGGAATTATATTTTATGGGTAATGCATATCCTCTTGTATTAAAACATTTTGAAAAAAAACGAACAAAACTACTATTTGAAGAACATCAATTCACACTATATTACTCTGCATATAATGAAACTATTTTTCAAACCCATATTGACAATTTTTATAAAAAAGAAGCCCAGCTCTATGTACCTCAACTCGTTTCATATTGGGCAGATAAAATGTTACTTTCCCCTTCAAATATACGTTTTCGTAAGACAAAACGACAATGGGGAAGCTGCTCTGGTAAAAATGTTTTAAGTTTTAATACTATGATGATGAAGCTGCCAAAAAATGTGATAGAATATATCATTGTACATGAGTTAGCACACATTCAACATAAACACCATCAGAAAACATTCTGGCAGCTTGTCGAAAGCTATTTACATGACTATAAAATACAGATTGCTGAACTCAAAAATTATACTACCTAAAAGGACATACTATCGATTCATTTTATCTTCTAGCTTTTATGCTTATCATTCTTTTAGGTTCTGTCTTTGTCTATATCTATTATCTTAAAGATAAAAAAGAACAGCTTGATGCAATAAAAAGAGGTTTTTGTCCCAAATGTCATCAAAAGAGCATAGAGTTGACCGACCAGAGGTCAGGCGGATGTTCTGGACCTAAGATCCTCTCTTATGAATGTGTAGAATGCGGATATGCAAACAGTTTTGCTGTAGAGAATAATGGTAGTTGCGGCTAAGATACTTTTCGTTAGTTGACAGAAGGGTAATTTCGTGCTATAACCTTACCTATATTCATAACAAGGCTACAGCATGAACTTCAGTACATCAACATTAGACTTCTCCATACTTCCTTATCAAGAAGGAGTCAATCCTCCTGTTACAAAACCAAACCCTGCATTTTTAGTAGATATAGGTGAACAAGGGATGAGGGATCTGCTCGATAGATTTTATATGGGTCTTTTTGAGAGTCCTATAAAAGATATTTTTCCTTTAGACAAAGAAGAGATGCAGATCGCAGCACAGCATTCAGCAGATTTCTTTATACAGATCTGTGGAGGAGTACAATATTTCAATCAAAACAGAGGTGCACCACAAATGCGAAAAAGACACGCCCCTTTTCGTATTACACCTAATGCAAGACTCCATTGGCTTGTCACTTTTGAAGAGGCCTTACAGCCCATCATAGAACAAAAACTAAGTTCAGAAGAAAATATACAAAGTTTTTGGAACTATCTGAATATCTTTTCCCAATGGATGATAAACTCTAGGGATTAAAACCTTTTCACCCGTCTATGACAATAGGGTTTTGACCCTTTACGTTCATAGTAATCTTGATGATACGCTTCCGCAGAATAAAAAGGTGATTTATCTAAAACATTTGTGGCTATTTTAAACCCTTTCTTCTCCAATATAGAGATAAGATTCTCAACGGTTCTTTTCTCTTTGGAGTCTGATACAAATATAGCAGAAAGATATTGACTACCTATATCTGGTCCCTGTCCATCTGTTTGCGTAGGGTCGTGTATCTCAAAAAAGGTTTTTGCCAATGTTTCATAACTTACGATAGAAGGATCGTAAACAACTTCAACTGTTTCTATATGTCCGGTATCTTTACGGACAACATCATAATAACCAGGGTTTTTCACATGCCCGCCCATAAAACCGGATGTGACTTCCTTGACTCCTTTGATCTGTTCCAAATAATATTCGACACCCCAAAAACACCCTCCTGCAAAATAAGCTTTTTTCAGAGTATGCTTGACTGTTTTTTTCTTGTCAAAACTAAGGGAAACAGAGTTGACACAGTGTCGTGTATTTTTAGCGGTAAATCCTTCTCCTCTAAAAACATGTCCCATATGTGCTCCACAGTTTGCGCAAGTGATCTCTGTACGTCTCCCATCTGCATCTGTAGTCTCTTTGATGGCTCCTGGGATAGCATCGTCAAAACTGGGCCATCCACAATTTGAATCAAATTTATCATCAGATTTATACAACGCAGTATCACAGACTTTACATCTATATACACCTTTCTCTTTTGTATGTACATATTTCCCAGAAAAAGCACGTTCTGTACCTTTATCTACAAGTACATGTTTTTCAAATGTACTTAATGTATCTATCTTTGTTTTCCATGGAGCAAAATCTTGTGCTGTCCCAAAGGTAATACCACAGGCTAGGAGAACTAATATTATTTTTCGCATTATAAAACCTTTTATTTTTGAGGACTATAGGTAAATAATGTGTAATTTTGATGTACTAGTCTCTTGTAACTGCATATTTCCCCGAACCTATTAACATGATAACCAATGCACTTAGGAAATAAAACATTGGGAGTTCTACAGCCCATGCTCCATGTGCACCTAACTGCATAAAGCTTCCCATCTTTGTCATATAAATAGCTATGGCCATATTGATACCTATGACTCCTGCCCACACTCTACTATGCCATCCAATGATCAAAAATATGGGCGCAAGTATCTCACCGACATAGACTCCATAGACCAACACTTCGGGTAAACCATGTACCTTTAACATTCCTTTAATAAAAGACACCCCATGGAGTGCTTTATCTATACCATGAAAAAGCATCATCCCGCCAAGCATTATACGAAGTATCAGTTTCCCTATATTATCTGCCATAATAAAATCCTTATATAAAATTATATTATTATAGCGTGTATTTTAAATGTTTTTATTGTGTGATTTTTGTTTTTTGAAGTAATGGCCGGGAGAGGGGGATTCGAACCCCCGGAGGTATAACCCTCACCGGTTTTCAAGACCGGCACATTCGACCACTCTGACATCTCCCGACATTTTGAAGAATAGAATTCTATCTAAAGAAAGATAAAATCTAGTTTATATTATGGAGGAGCCAACCAGACTCGAACTGGTGAATAGCAGATTTGCAATCTACGGCCTTACCAACTTGGCGATGGCTCCTTAAACTGTAAAGATAGACCATCAAAAAAATAAGCTTATAACAAAATTTACTTTTTTGATGGTCTTATCTATGGTGCCCGAGGCCGGACTTGAACCGGCACGATCGCAATGATCGGGGGATTTTAAGTCCCCTGTGTCTACCAATTCCACCACTCGGGCATATTGGCACCATAACAATAGTGTTTTATGGAGCGGGCGAACGGGTTCGAACCGTCGACCCCAACCTTGGCAAGGTTATGCTCTACCGCTGAGCTACGCCCGCAAATTCCATACCGCATTTAAGCATTCACTTAAAATTGGAGTGCGATTATAGCCAAAATGTATTTGAATGTAAAGAGAAAATAGAGGTTTTTTGCTATAATCCTCTAAATATTAAAACAATAAAGGCTTTTCCATGAGAAGTAACGAGATTAAAGAGGGGTTTTCCAGAGCTCCACATAGAAGTTTATTGCGTGCAACCGGCGTAAAAGATGACGATTTTGCAAAACCATTCATCGGTGTAGCTAACTCCTTTATAGAGATCATTCCAGGGCATTTTTTTCTAAACAAAGTAGCTGAAGTAATCAAAGAAGAGATTCGTGCAAACGGATGTGTACCTTTTGAGTTCAATACAATTGGTGTGGATGACGGTATCGCGATGGGTCATGATGGTATGCTTTACTCTCTACCTTCACGTGAAATCATCGCTAACTCTATAGAAACAGTGATGAATGCACACAAACTGGATGCAATGATAGCCATCCCTAACTGTGACAAGATCGTCCCTGGTATGATCATGGGTGCGTTACGTGTAGATGTTCCAACAGTATTTGTATCTGGTGGACCTATGGAAAAAGGTTACACTAAAGATGGTACACCTATTGATCTTGCTACTGCATTTGAAGCTGTAGGGAAACATGAAACAGGTGAGATCACAGATGAGGAACTTCTTGACATTGAATGTAATGCCTGTCCAAGTGGAGGTTCATGTTCAGGTATGTTTACAGCAAACTCTATGAATACACTTATGGAGGCGATGGGTATTGCATTACCTGGTAATGGGACCATCTTGGCATTAACACCGGAGAGAACAGAACTTTATAAGCAGGCAGCAAGACGCATATGTGTCATCGCTAAATCAGAAGCTGCAGAGCGTGAAAAATACCGTATGAGAAATATTTTAAATGAAAATGCTGTACGTAATGCTTTTGCGGTTGACATGGCTATGGGTGGAAGCTCAAATACAGTACTTCATATGCTTGCTATTGCTAAAGAGGCAGAGGTAGACTTCAATCTCAGTGACATCAATGCTATCTCTAAACGCGTTTCACACATTGCAAAGATCTCTCCATCACTTTCAACAGTGCATATGGAAGACATCAATAAAGCAGGTGGAGTAAACGCCGTTATGCATGAAATGATGAAACGTGGTGAGGATATCCTACTTGACAACCTTTCAGTTACAGGTGAGACACTTTATGAAAAAGTAAAAGATGCAGAGATATTAGATACAAACATCATCCACACTATAGACAATGCATACTCAGAAGTGGGTGGATTAGCCATTCTCTACGGTAACTTGGCAGAACAGGGAGCTGTTATTAAAACGGCTGGGATTACTGGAGATAGAGTATTTACAGGAACTGCAGTCTGCTTTAACTCTCAAGATGAGTGTATAGAAGGTATATTGGCTGGAAAAGTCAAAGCAGGTAATGTTGTAGTTATACGTTATGAAGGTCCTCGTGGGGGTCCAGGTATGCAAGAGATGCTCAGCCCTACTTCACTCATCATGGGTATGGGTCTTGGTGATAAAGTGGCCCTCATTACTGATGGTAGATTTTCAGGAGCAACCAGAGGTGCGAGTATTGGCCACGTAAGTCCAGAAGCGGCAGAAGGCGGTCTCATAGGTTTACTTGAGGATGGTGACGAGATTCATATTGATGTTGATCAGTACATCCTTCAAGCCAACCTCAGCGATGAAGTGATCGCACAAAGAAGAGCAAACTTTAAGCCACTTGTAAAACCTCTTACAAGCAAATGGCTAAAACAATATAGAGCACTGGTAACAAATGCAAGTTCTGGAGCAATACTATACGCTGAATAAGTGTGTTAAGCAAATTAATATATCTACTTAAAAATGTCAAGGCTTCTCCTTGACATCAAATGCATCTTTTAATCTAACTCAGTCCAAAATCACAATAATAATAAAATTTAGCATGAAAAGATTAAAGAGAGGAAGAAGCGAAGCCTTTCAAAAAAGAGAAGACAATCTTATAAGTTGATGGTTAGATAGTGTGGTCGGTCTAGACATTGGTCTATTACCTTTGAAAAATATAGGAATATGTTGAAAATGAAAACCTTATAAAGTTATATATTTTATGATGTTTTGAAAATTGAGATTTAAACTACAAATATAGTACATCAAAAGTATTCGAGATAAATTTGCTACAATATATTATGCGAGCAAAAAAAATAGATACTAACATAGTAAATGCCGCGTTTGACAAAGAAGGTGAAGAACCTATTGAGTTCTATCAAACAACCCTTCAGAAGCTTTACAAACGTAAGCTTGATCATTCCATAGAGAAACCACATAGGATTGGCTTTAATGCTATATTTATCGTGACTAAGGGTAAAGGTGTGCACACTGTGGATTTTGTTCCCTATAGCTATAGGGTAGGTACTGTCTTTATCATGGCAAAAGATCAGGTACATAACTTTACGATTAACCCAGATTGTGATGGATACATTTTAGCTTTTACAGATGTTTTTTTTAACCGTCTAATTATTAATGAAGATTTAAATATTCTTCATGAAATCTTTGATTATATTTATTATCCTGCCAAGGTACAGCTTGATGAGGGTATCTATCGTGATGTTTTAACACTTACTCAGGTCTTAGAAAAAGAGTATACGATTAAAATAGACAACTTGAAAGAACTTATACTCCGTCCTTTACTTCAAGCCATGATGCTTAAGTTAGGTAGGGAAAGATTGTCTCAGAGGTTGCCGTTAGAGGACAGAGATAAATCTTTGTATTTACAATTTAAAAAACTTTCTTTAGAACATAACTATGCCGTACATGTGAATGACTATGCGAAGATGTTAGATATCTCGAGTAAGACATTAACGAATATGCTAAATAAATATTTAGGTAAATCTACTAAAAAATACCTTGATGAACATTTAATCTTGCAAATTAAACGGCTATTACTTGATGAAAGTTTGACCATAGAGAAGGTGTCAGACAAACTGTATTTTGATGAACCTACTAATATGGTAAAGTTTTTCAAACGACACGAGGGTGTCAGCCCTTCAGAATTTACCAAACGACATAGATTTTAGAGTGTTTTTCCGTTATTTACCATAAATTGTAATCTATCTACCTAGTTTTCATAGTCTCATTCTTTATATACTTAGACATAACAAAATAAAAGGATAATAAAATGAAAACGAAATTAACAACATTGTCATTAATCACGGTACTTCTTCTCTCTGGGAGTTCAGTATATGCACAAAATAATGTAAGTCAAGAATCAGACGTTATTCAAAACGTAAAAGTATATCAAATTGAAAAAAGACTAAGTGATTATACTCGTCCTATCACATTTACTCCTACTAAAGCAGCAGCAGTAAATGGTGCCATCACTGAAAACATTGTTACTACCACTCAAAGTATCTTAAATAAAGAGGCACCATTTCTTAAAAAAGCACTTGTAAAAACTGTAGGTGAAGATGCATTTAGTGCTTGGGAACTTGTAAGTGATGAAGGTGGCGCTCACCATCACCAAACTGCACCTAACCCTTTAACCTATTATGCAGTTGGTGCTTCTTCAAGCTTACTCACGCAAGTTGAAAGAGCAATACAAGTCATGGGATTAGAAGTTGAAGAGGTTAAAGTAGAATCAAAAATATTTTTCAGATGGGCTGATGCTATGACAGCTAAGTGGGCTGGATTTACCGACAAAGTTGTCTCAAATATCTTAATCAAAAGTAATGAATCTCCTGAGAAAATCAAAGCCTTAAAAGAGATGGCACTTAACGCTTGGGCTGTGGGTGAAGGTTTGGCGAATAAAAGTACCATAGATGTTGGCATACTTGTTAATTCTGATGATTGGGCTGGACTACAAGCACGTCCAGGGAATGTACCCTCACCAATTTCTGTTGATAACGGTAAAACCATTACAAATATAACGCCTGACTTGACGTTAGAGACTATGGAAGTTGAAAAAGATCTTGCTGTAGAGATGGGAAACTTCCCGAACCCAATGGTATTTACAGAAATTGCCATAGCTGAGTCAGCAAATGACGAGACAAGACCATATATGCATAAAGTTAGAGCAAAATCTTTGACTGAAAACTATGAGACTTGGGAGCTGTATGCTGATGATAGTCGTGGATATGCAGGGATTGATAAGGCACCAACGTCAAGAGGCTACTTTACTGTGGGTACTTCATTTTGTTTAAAGAGTCAACTTACTGCTGCTAAAATGGTTTATAAAAAACAAGGTATCAATATAGAGGACTTTAGAGTTGAACATCAGTTTAACTATCAACAAGAGAACTTTATGACACCAAGTATGAAAGGTCATCTTGATAATGTAATCACCAAAGTGATTGTAAAAAGTAGTGCCGACAAAGAAGCTGTAAATAACTATGCTAAACAGGCTCTTCGTATGTGTTTTGCAGGAGAGGGTATCCAAAACGAGACTGAGATGGAGTCAAATGTTTATCTTAATGGAAAAATTGTCAAGTAAGGATCACACATGATAGACCATAACTTTGAAAAAAGACTGACTAGTACAAAAATATTTTACGGATATTTAAGTGACTTGATAGGAAACTTCAAAGCTGTAAAGTCTGCAAAAAGTAGACTTGATGAGCAGTTCCAAAATAAGATACTACTTTCGGTTACCCAAGTCAATGGATGTAGATATTGTAGTTATCTGCATACCAAGCACGCGTTAGAATCTGGGATGAGTGAAGAAGAAATAACATCACTCCTTGCTGGTGAAGTAGGTGATATACATAATGATGAATCTGTTGCACTGATATTCGCACAACACTATACAGAATCTCAAGCAAACCCAGACCCAGAATCTGTGAAAAGACTATTTGATACTTATGGAAACGATAAAGCCAATGATATTATTGGCATCATTCAAGCCATTATGGTGGGAAATATACATGGTATCTCTATAGACCTACTACAAAGTAGACTCAAGGGAAAATCAGACCCAGATAGTTCATTTTGGACAGAAGTTAGTACAGCACTTGGAGTACTGCTTTTTGTACCTTATCTTGGTATGAAAAAACTGTTTGGGTTTCTTCAACCAAAACAAATAAATACACCTCAAGGAACATGATATGTTTAGACAATTTATATCATTGACACTATTGGTCTCTTTAGTGGCACTGAGTAGTTCAGGATTTTTAATGATAGTCTTGGGTAGCTTTGAATTCCAGCTACAAATGCACCCCGTACATAAAATATTTGGTATTTTATTAACACTATCTGGAGCATTTCACGTATATTATAATTTTGGTGCGATAAAGAAATACCTTGTCAAAAAGAAGATGATGCTTTTTGCTTTAGTGATGACTTTTATTATGGTTGCTTTATATGCTGTAGGAATGAGTAAACCTATAGATGCAAAAAAAATTGAACAGATTGAGAAAATCATGAGAACAATGGAAACTTGAAACTGAAAACCTTATAAAATGTCTATATGGGATGTTTTATAAGGTATCAACGTTTAATTGTCTAAAAAGAATTAAAACAAAGATATGGACAATTTTGGGTTAAAAATATAGCCTTCAGAGACAAAACAAAGAGAAAAAATTAGTGGGTTTTTTTGATAGATTGTAAAGTCTTGATTAAATAAGGGAATTGTAGATAAAGATACTAGAGGTAAAAGAGGATTTATATCCTCATCCTCCGATTAGGAAGGCCGTCTTGCACCTTTATAACGCTGTCCATAGAACTTACTTAAATTTGATACCACAACTTTCTTTTTTGCTGAAGAAGCGTGAATAAACTTATTGTCACCAAGATAAATACCTACATGGTTTACATATCCCTTACGTTTTTTAGACGTGTCAAAGAAAATAAGGTCACCTACTTGAAGATCTTTTCTTTTTACATATTTACCATGTTTTGACTGCATGATAGACGTTCTTGGGATCGTCATACCATTCTTTCTATAAACATACTTTGTAAAACTGGAACAATCATAGGTATTTCCTCTACCTGATGCGCCCCATACATATTTCTTACCAAGTTTCTTTTTTGCATCGGTAGTCAGTCTTGTACACTTTGATAACTCGTTCTTATCAACACTCGAAAAAATGTCACTTAATACAAAGGATTCTTTCTTTTTAACGACTTTTTGTGTTTTGAGGTTAATAGTATCCAGGTTTGCAATAGATGATGCTAAGTTTTTATTTGAAGATTTTTTTGTCTTTTTGGCTACTTTATAGCTTGTTTTTGTAGACGGTACTTTTAATGTTTTTCCTATAATAAGCGTTTCATTTCTACTTATACCATTCACTTTTCTAAGTTTACCTACAGAAGTCTGATGTTTACGCGCTAAAGCAGTAAGGGTATCTCCCTTTTTAATACTATATTTATTATATAGCGTGTAACTACTTTTACTTGGGATAGTAAGTACTTTCCCTGACTTAAGGATCTCTCCTTTTTTCATACCATTGGCTTTTCTTACTTTGTTAATGCTTGTATGGTGTTTTTTAGCAATGAGGGTAAGTGTCTCTCCACTCTTCACCTTGTGTTTGATAGCTGCCTGTACAGATACCGTAGTCATCGAAAGTGTAAATAATAGCGCATAAATCTTCTTCAAATACATACTCCTAGTTAATTAAATTATATAAGAACCTTATAGTCCATACCACATAATATCTTTCTAATTCTATCAATATACAATTAATAAAAAATAAATAAGAATTTAAACCTAACTTAAATCTACTTTGGATGAAGGGATAAAGTTTACACTATGCATTTAACGTATTAACGATAGGTAGCCTGGCAGCCTCATTAAAAGACCCATAACTTTCTGTCCCTACTTCACAATAGGTTTAGTTTTTTCATCATCACGGTTAGTATAATATCAAAAAAATATTAACTAAAAATTAACTTTTACTTAACTAAAACTTAACTTTTTTAATCTTTTTACCATATGGTCTGCAACCCTAAACGCATTTGCATAAATGGTCCACGTGTACGCCACTGATCCTCCAGTAGGCATAAAACTGGCATCTGCAACATAAAGATTTTTTACGTCATGTGACTGGCAATACTTGTTTAGTACAGAGGTTTTCGGGTCATTCCCAAAACGACACCCTCCCGCAACAAGGTTTTGGGGAGGGGAAGAAGAAACACCGGAATAAATGTTTTTTGCACCCATCTCTTCGAGTATTTTTTCACATTTCTTGGCAATGTAGTTTCCTACTTTCACATCTTGAGGATGTCCTTCTACCCGTAGTTTTCCTACAGGCATGCCATATTTGTCTTTATGGGTAGGATCTAAAGTAACAAAGCAGTCATCATTTGGCAGCCAGTCGTTAAAGATCTCAAAACGTATGTTCTTCTGTGCGTTAAAACGTTTTACAAGACGATCACCCAATTCTTTCCCCCAAACCAACTGACCATCCTTATACCCATCCTTTCGGGCACGTGTGATGATATTTTGATGTTCAAACATAAACTCGACAGAGCCCCCTTTGAATTTACCATCCCACCAGTGATCTATAAAATACCAGTCAAGGACAGAACGGTTGACAAAAAGTCCTGTTGTCATAAGATCTTTAAATGCTATCTCTTTTAAAGAATCTTCATGCAGTTCACCTTGCCCGGAACCTCCGCCTGAAAAGATGAGATTTTTTCCAAGCTCTCCTGAGCTGTTACCTAAGCCCTTAGGATGATGTTTATTAGAAGAGTTCAGTAGTAGCCTGGCACTCTCATGTGCCTGCGCTGCCACTACGAACATCTTACCTTCTATCTTTTGCTCTTTACCTGTAATGGTATCAACCACAACCGCATAATGAACCTCATCTTTTTTGTCTGTATGCAGATACTTTACATGGCTGTTTGTCATCAGTGTCAAGTTTCCTGTTGCCAAAGCAGGTTTTAACAATGCCTCTCGTGAAGAACCTTTGGCGCCAGAAGAACAACCGTAGCTTCCACAAAGGTTAGAATAGTAACAAGCATCCCGTCCTGGCTTGTTTTTAGAGAGGACTGCTCGAGGTGTGACAAGAGGTGTAATGTCTAATGCTTTACAGCTCTTGTCAAGAAGTTTAACAACTTCATTTTCTTTGGTTGGCGGTTGTGTAAAGTTAGATGCACTTCTCCACGGTTCATACACATGCTTTTCATAATGTCCAGATATGCCTACCAACTCTTCTGCAAGGGCATAGTATGGTTCCAACTCATCATATGTGATAGGCCAGTCCACCACATTGGCCCCTTCTATCTCTCCATACTTACTCTTAAGTCTAAAATCATCTGGGTGTAAACGATGTAACATCCCGGACATCACATTCGTAGAACCTCCTACAATGTTACCGTTCCAGAAGCTCCAACCTGACTCATAGGTAGGCGTTGCTACCCATTTCCCATCTACTTTTTCTTCTATCGTATGGTACTCGTCAAAAAGATTGGGGGTAATCAGGTCTCTGCGACAATAAGCCAGCTCATCTTTAGAGAACTCCTCACGTTTAATGAGTCTGCCTTTTTCAAGCACAGCCACTTTAAAACCTGCTTTACATAAAGTATAGGCAACTGCTCCTCCACTTGCTCCAGAACCAATGATCACAACATCATATTTCATAGCTCAATATACCTTGTTTTGGGTCTTGGAAATCCACCGTAAGCATTAATCGATTTCCATCCTGCTTCATCAACATTTGATCCATAAATAGGATCGCAAAACATCCCCTCCATCGTTAATGTCATAATACGTGACAACCAGGAACTTCCATAGTTTGTCTCTTCATAAGCCCGTAAGGCTCTTTCTTTCTCCCCATGGGTCAGGGAAGTAAAACGTCCCTTTTCCCTAGATACCAACTCTTCTGCTCCTTCAAGAACAAAAGCTCGTATATCTTTATCAAAACTTTTATGGGTAATGGTTTCAAATAAAAACTGCGTGACATTCATCGCTTTGCCAGAAGGCAATTTACTTTCTTTGGGGAACATATGTTCCTGAACTGCAGCAATAGTTGGTTCTACCTGTTTAAATGATTTTTCATACGTACGCATACTTTTGGCATGGATGTAAGGCGAAAGTCCGAGTATCGAACTCCATATTAAGAACTGTCTTCTTTTTTTTATCATCTCTGTCTTTTCTGAATTTTTACTAATCATAATCATATAGTGTGTACTTAAAGTGTAAAACGGGTACGCGAACTTTACATATAAAAGCTATTATACTTTATAGTCATAAAAATATTATGAGACAAGGATGAAAAATTAATTTTTAGTTCGTTACCAGGGTTTGTACTTGTCACCTTTATAGGATGTGCAAACGATAGTGATGCTGAAATAAAAAATGACAATCAGGGGAATGTGCTAAATAGCCCTCTACTCTCACTCTATTCTTTAGAGAGAACTTCTTCCTTTTTATGTTATACTTTCATACTTATAAGCTTCCTCGTAGAAGCATGAAAGAACTATGTCCAAGGAAGACCATACCTATGAAAAAGTTTTTACTCTATACCCTAGCCATTTTTACTATACTGGCTGCTATCTTAATCTATATCCTATACTCTGAAGGGGCATTTGACACTTACTCATCTACAGAACAAGAGAAGATCGAACCCTTTATGAAATGTGAAGCAGGAAAATGTGCACCAGGGAAATGTGGAGCAAACTCTAAATAAACACCCTCTCATCATTTCTCTTTTCTTATCCAAGGAAAGAGAACTACTAAACATTTTTTATTATCTTCACAAATACACACATACTACACAACTTTCATACTATACTACATCTGTAACAAACAATATATAATTTTGAAAGGAGTTCCCGTGTTAAAAACAATATATCCCATAACAAAAAACATATTAAGCAGTGGACAAAGTATCTCTTTGTTTCTTGCAAGACTTGCAGTTGCCTACGGTTTTTATGAGCCTGCCATGACAAAATGGTCTGATATTAACAGTGTTGCTGAGTGGTTTGGTTCTATGGGTATTCCCTTACCTACGCTCAATGCCTATATGGCAGCAAGTACTGAAATTTTAGGTGTAGTACTTTTAGCATTGGGACTCTTTACACGGCTGATCTCCATCCCTCTCATTATTATCATGATCGTTGCTATAACCACTGTGCATTTAAGCAATGGTTTTAGTGCAGGTAATAATGGATATGAGATCCCGCTTTATTATATGTTGTTCTTAGCCCTCTTTGCTTCACTTGGAGCCGGTAAATTTAGTTTGGATCATCTACTGTTTGGTGATGAACAATAACTCCAAAAATTTAAAGGAAAGATTATGAATAAATTACTTGTATTACTTAGTGCATTGGCACTTACATTTACGTTAGCAATGGCAGAAGGAAAATGTGGTGAAGGAAAATGTGGCGACAGTAAAAAAACTGAGAAAAAATGTGACTCTGGTAAATGTGACGCTAGTAAAAAATCACAAAAATGCGAAGGTGACAAAAAAAGTATGAAGTGTGGCGAAGGGAAAGCTGACAAAAAAGGCATGAAGTGTGGTGAAGGTAAATGTGGTGGGGAGAAAAAATAAGCCCCTAAAAAATAAATGTGGCGAAGGTAAATGTGGATAATTTACCCACTTCCTTCTTCTTCTTCGAACTCCTTTAGCTTCAACTTTGGGAGTTTCACCTCTTTCTTATAAAAAACTGTATAATGTATCTATAAAATTTTAATAAAGGATACTTATGCGACATCTACTTCTTGCCTTAATGTTGCTATTCTCTTTTACCGGTTGTCAAGACAAAGAACAACAACAAAATGAACAAGCAAAACATGATACCAAAATAGCCCAGCAAGCCCGAACTGAACTTCTTTCTGAACTTGAAAAAGAAAAAAATGTGCAGGAAGACAAAAATAATAAATTTTCTCATATGGGCGTCAAAATGGATAACGGTACCATTACTATTGATAC
>JADGDL010000011.1:14622-43514 GCA_016744875.1 Sulfurovum sp. | reverse complement strand
GTCTCGAGTGATCTACAAAAAGGTGTTATTGATGCACAAGAAGGTGGTGTTAAGATCAATAATGGGAATATCAACATTGACCTTAACAAAACCCAGATATTCATGGAAGAATGGAGTAAAAAAATTGATAGTTATGTCAAGGAGTTTGATGCCATGGTAAAAGAGATAGAAGACAATACAACAGAAATAAACAATAACAGTACAAAGGAAACACACTAATGCAACAAATAGATATGAACTCAGATGAATTTCAAGCTGAGTTGGAAAAAACATGGGGTTTTGTAGAAAAAGTAAATAACCAATTTGATTGGGTACAAAATCCAAATGAAGAAGTAAATGAAGGTGTAGCAATGGGGCTTGCACGCAACAAACTCATCTACGGAAAACGTTTTTGTCCTTGTTTTATGGTTATCGGGGAAACAAAAGAAGAACAAAAAGCTGCTGATAACCGTATTTGTCCTTGTAAACCAGCGATAGAAAGAGAGATCCCTGAAGATGGTCTTTGCCACTGTGGTATCTTCTGTACCCCAGAGTATGCAAAAGCACAAGCGGTACACGACGAGATAGAAGAGATAGTCCATACACATTCCAGAGGTCTTACCAAAGAGCAGGCGGCCATACTGATAAAAGAAGAACAACTCGATGGGGATGAACTAGAAGCGCTTATAGAAGCACGTACATTAGGAATGATAGATTTTACTCTCGTAGATACAAGAGAACATATGGAGTTTCAAATGGGTCACATAGTAGGGACAGACACACTGGTACCTACTTCACAGTTTTATGCTAAAGTAGAAGAACTTGCAGGGAAAAAATCTGAGAACATCATCGTTTACTGTCACTCTGGCAGTAGAAGTTACCAAGTACAACATGCCATGAAAGGTATGGGTTTTGAAACTGTCTGTAATCTAAGACCAGGGATTATTGGCTTTTCCGGTGAAACACAACGAGGCTAACATTAGCGCCAAGAATATTCACGTACCTACTAAAAAAGTCAAGGCTCGTCCTTGACATCACACTTCCTCTAAATACATTCAAAAATATAAACGAGTCATCTCTTTACATGCCTCATACTATATTTGTCGATTGTATTTTTACCTATGCGTGAAACGTGCTTTTTTTTGGTTTGTTTTATTTCTTTTGTTGCATCAACAAAGAAAAAAAATGGACAGAGAAACTCAATTCAAATTCAAACAATAATAAAATTTAATGGGGAAGGGAAATAAAAGGGGATGAGGAGCCGAAGCCCCTCAAGAAATAATTAACAAAAATTATTTAGCAAGTGCTGCTTTAGAAGCCTCAGCTACTTTTGTAAATGACTCAGGTGCATTCATTGCCATATCAGCAAGAATTTTTCTGTCAAGTTCAATATTTGCAACTTTAAGACCATGCATAAATGTAGAATAGTTCATTCCATTCAATCTAGTCGCCGCATTGATACGAACGATCCATAATCTTCTGAAATCTCTTTTCTTTTGTCTTCTATCTCTGTAAGCATATACTAATGAACGCTCGAGTTGTTCTTTCGCTTTTCTGAAGTGTTTTCTTCTACCACTGTAGAACCCTCTAGCTTGTTTTAATAGTCTTTTGTGTCTTCTAGTTCTTACGACACCAGTTTTTACTCTCATGGTTATCCTTTACCTTATACTTGTACTGTAACTTTCAAATGAAAATCAGTTTTAGTAGGTGTCAAACATTCTCTCTGTTTGAACTTGCCCCTAATCGGGGGATTATAGCTTTAAAAAAATGAAACTAATTTCTTAGTTGATCATCTCTTTAATGTTTTTTGCATCAGCTGGGTCAACGTGCTTAGGACTTCTCATCTGTCTATGGTGTTTACCATCAACTTTAGAAAGAATGTGACTTCTATACGCAGTTCCTCTTTTGATCTTGCCGCTTTTTTTAACTTTAAAACGCTTAACAGCGCCTTTTACACTTTTCATTTTTGGCATATGCTTACTCCCTATATAAATTTTTTAAATACAATAAAACAAACACAAAATCTGACTAGTCAGGTGAATCGTCTGTTGAAGACAACTCAGCGTTAGCGTAGGTTTTTGAGCTTTGCTTAAAAGCCGTTCTATCCAATTAAAATGGGACGGTATTATACCCAAATTATCTGAAAGACTTATAAAGTAAAAATGTACCCAAAGTTCTAACCCCATTTATGCTAAAATCATTACAATAAAAACAAGGGCTACCTAACGTGGATAAGATCACTGAAATACTTTCGCAAAAAAAGAAACTTCTAACAGAAATTTATTTTGATCTACAGCTTCATTTTGAAGAAAAGTACGGTAAAGATGCCCTTGTGCTGATGGAAATAGGTACCTTCTTTGAAGTGTACGAGGTCAACAATGACGAAATGAAAGTCGGTAAAGCAAAAGAGATCGCTGAACTGCTTAACATTCAACTCACTAGAAAAAGTAAAGCTATTCTGGAGAATAATGTTTCCAACCCTCTTTTAGCAGGGGTTCCTGCTGTCTCTTTAGACCGTTATCTAGCACGTCTAATAGCGACCAAAAAATACACTATCATTGTTGTAAAACAAAAAGGTGAAATGCCTAACATCAAACGATATGTGGCCAATATCATCTCTCCGGGTACGAACTTTGAATACCTCTCTGAGCCTTGTGAAAATAACATCGTCTCCCTTCTCATAGATGAAAATGCAGGTATCTACTCTGTAGGCTATGCTGCGATAGATGTTTCTACAGGGAAAACAATTACCAACGAGATACACTCAACCCGTGATGACAAAACCTATGCTTTAGATGAAGCCTTTAATCTTTTACAGACGTACGCCACGTCAGAGGTCATCATTACCCTTGAAGGAAAAGAGATAGACAAAGCTTGGCTGATCCACTATCTTGAATTGGAATCTCTGCATTACAGCATTAACAGCAAACGTTTTAAGATCAACTTTCAAAATGAACTTTTCACACGCATTTTTCAGATCAACTCTTTTCTTTCTGCCATAGAGTTCTTAGACCTTGAACGTCACCCTTACACAACAGAAGCACTGACAGTACTCATAGACTTCATCATAGAACATGACGAAAGTATCATAGAAAAAATGAACAAGCCTCTCTTTTTGGGTTCTAACCGTTATATGTATATCGGGAACAATGCCATGGAGCAACTCTCTGTCATCTCCCGTGACACTTCAGACATGACACTGCTTGACCTCATTGACAAAACGTCAACCGCTTTTGGAAAACGTCTGCTTAAAGAGCGTTTGCTTAACCCCATCTGTGACAAAGACCTCCTTGAAGAGCGTTACAACCTGACGGAACTGCTCTTGCCCAATATCAACCGTTTTGAGACACACCTCAAACAGATCTATGACCTTGAACGTATCACTAGACGCATCAAGTTACGGAAGCTACACCCTGTTGAACTTACTTATATTGCTATGTCTTTAGAGTCTGTTTTGAACCTACTTGAAGATGCCCAGAAACATGAACTTGAAATAGAATCTAAACTTTTTGACGAAACCAAAGAGATGCTCGGAGTACTGCAAGAAACTTTTGAACTGGATATCTGTGCACGTTTTCGTATAGAGCAGATCAATGACAACATATTTAAAGACGGTGTTTACCCTACTATTGACAGCATTGTCAAAAAGCAGCAAAAAGAAGTCTCAAAGATGGATACTGTAGCCCAACATGTAGAGTCACTCTTTGAAGCAGACAAGCTTTTTACAGGTACAACCAAATATACAACGGTAAGCTATCTGGAAAGTGAAGGATACTACCTTAACCTTACCAAGAACAGGTTCAGTATCATAGAGAAGTCTCTCAAAGACTCTTTTGTCACTATTGATGCGCAACATCATTTTTTTAAAGACTTTAACTACAAGTATCTTAAAAATGCAGTAAAAGTACAGGCTCCTCTCTTTGAAGAGATCACGCGCACTTATGAGACATCTCAGGTAAAACTGATCTCTTTGGTAAAACAGAGATATGTAGAGAGTCTGGATGTCCTTGAAAACAGATTTTCATTACTGCTTGACAAACTCATCGCTTTCATCGCAAATATTGATGTAGCTATCTCCAACGCTAAGTGTGCTACAAGTATGAATCTCTCACGGCCTATTATTGAAGAAGGTAACTTTTATGAAGCCATTGCCCTGCGACACCCGATCATAGAAGCAAATGATGAGCGAGGTATTTATGTACCCAATGATGTTTTTTTAGGAGAGAATAACGCTACCACTCATAATCATATCACACTCAATGCAAGTAACGGGGAAGATGTTTTTGGGATGCTACTTTACGGCATTAACTCTTCTGGGAAATCATCTTTGATGAAGAGTATCGGTCTTTCTGTTGTTTTGGCCCAGGCAGGATTTTTTGTGCCTGCAGTGGAACTGCGTTTTGGTATCTATAACAAGCTCTTTACACGTATTGTTTCTCAAGACAATCTCTACAAAGGCTTGTCAACCTTTGCAGTAGAAATGATGGAACTTAAAAACATTTTTAACCGTTCAGATGCGCATTCCCTTATACTTGGAGATGAAATAAGTCAGGGGACGGAGACAGAATCCGCTCTTGCCATCGTCTCTTCTGCCATATTAAAACTTATTTCCCTCAGATCCACTTTTATCTTTGCTACACACTTACACCAACTGGGAAACATTTCTCAATTACAAAACCTGAAACACCTTATCTTTTTACATTTAGGTATCCGTTATGATGAGACGAATGATGCACTGATCTACAATCGGGTACTGCAACTTGGCAGAGGAGACAGCCTTTATGGACTTGAGTTTGCAAAATCACTGCATATGGACAAAGGCTTTTTAAACATGGCAAAGATCATTAGAGAAGAACTCTCTAAAACGCAAAGTGCTGCAAAGAAGCTCTCTACACAAAAACGTAGTAAATACAACAAAAATCTCTACATCGAAAAATGTGCCTTGTGTAATGAAAATGTAGAAGATGTCCATCACATCGTGGAACAAAAAGAGGCAGATCAAGATGGGTATATTGACCATTTCCATAAAAACCACAAGTACAATCTCATACCGCTCTGTAAAAAACACCATAACATGGTACATGAAGGAAAGATCATTATCTCCGGTTTTGTGATGACATCAGAGGGATTGAAGTTACATTATGAGATCAAAGACACTTTAGATTCTCTTTCTAAAGAACAAAGTTAAAAAAGTTATAATGCAACAATTAAATGTAAGGACAGTGCTTCAAGATGCTTTTCAAATATAAAGGGTTTGACAAAACAGGTAAAAGAGTAAAGGGTACAGTTACTGCTTCTTCTATAGAAGAAGCAGGACAGAAGCTTCGTACCCAAGACATTTACCATGAGGGACTTACTGCTACCAAAGAATTCTCCCTTGAAGTCTTTTCCAAACGTCAAATGCCTGGAGAACTCCTGAGTACCTTCTCCAGAGAGCTCTCCTCCTACCTCAACTCCGGTATGACGATCCTCACTGCAATTAGACTCCTTGAGAATCAACATGAGGGAGAAAAACGTTATGTCTCCTTTCTTAACTCCATTAAAACCATGGTTGATGAAGGGAAGTCTCTTTTTAATGCACTGAATGCCCAAAAAGTCTATGCAATGCCCGACTTTTACCTGCAAAGTCTCAATGTTGCAGGACAGAGTGCCAAGATGGTTGAAGTACTTACGAATATGGGTAATTTTTTCTCTGCACAGACTAAAGTGAGAAAACAAGTGAAAGGCGCGATGACCTATCCTGCCATTATCTTTACAGTGGCTATAGGTATGACCTCGTTTCTCATCGCTTTTGTTGTACCAAAAATCACTGAGATATTTGAAGATACAGGACAAGCATTACCCCCTATTACACAATTTGTTTTAGGATTGAGTGATTTTTTAACCTCACACTATATAGCGCTTATCATTGGGATTGTTTTTTTTATCCTACTTTTTAAAATAAGCTATGCAAAAGTGTCTACATTTCACCGTATCGTAGATACAATACTCTTAAAGGTACCTGTTCTAGGTACGCTGATACAAAACCATGAATTAGGAAGATTTTCTTATATTCTTTCCCTCATGTTAAGTTCTGGTGTTGCGTATGCACAAGCTGTTCAACTTGCAAAAACAACGTTCTCCAACCAGGCATTGTCTGACCTCTTTGACAAAGCTTCTACTAAAGTACTTGAGGGGAACAAACTCTCAAACTCACTGCAAATGGTGAAGGGTTTTAAACTCAAACGAAACTTTATGCAATCATTGGCACTGGGAGAAGAGTCCAGTGAAGTTGCTGAGATACTGGGAAATGTCTCCACACTATATGCGGAAGAGAATGAAGATAGACTCAAGCTGCTTTTAGGTCTGCTTGAGCCATTTATGATGCTCTTTATCGGACTTGTAGTAGGTGTTATTGTCTCAGCGATGTTATTGCCTATCTTTACTATGACGCAAGGATTACAGTAAATGCGAAAATTACTACTCTTGGCTATGCTTACCTTACACTATGGACATGCAGATAACATAGGAGGAGAAGTTTCCATGGGTATCTTCAGCCATAATCCAAGCGGAGATGCCACTTATGCGCTGAATTCTCTTGGAGCAGGCAGTGTACAAAACATGGAACAGACCTTTGGATTCAATGATTCACAAGATATCTTTTTTAAAGGATATCTCGAACACCCTCTACCTTTTCTGCCTAACTTTAAATTAGGATATACACCATTATCCACGACAGGGACACGCAGTGTTGAGCTTTTTTCCTGGGGAGACATTTCTCGTTTTACAGGAGATATAGCCAACAAGATCACCCTGGATATCACTGATGCTACGCTCTATTATGAATTAGTCGATAACTGGGCAGAAGTCGATGCGGGACTTACCTTTAGACGTATAAGTGGCGATATGAGTGTTACTACTAGACTACAAACTGACCTCATTGATTTTTCAACATCAACACCTATGCTTTACGGAAAATTGAGAGCACATATACCCTCTACAGAGATTTCTTTACAGCTTGAAGCAAATGCCCTCGCCTTTACTGGTATTAACTCCTATGACTATGAAGTGAGTGCAAGATATACATTTTATATGGGACTTGGGTTAGAAGCCGGATATAAAGCATTTCATCTAGAAGATGATGCGCTTTCAGATAGACTCAATGTCAACATAGACTTTTCAGGTCCTTACGCGGCCGTTATTTGGGATTATTAATGGCAAAACAACGATTTAGAGATGTAAAACATGGGAAAACTGTTATAGAAAAAAAAGTAAAAAAAGATGAAAAGAAATCTTCCAACTATGCCTCTGTCAGATTAAAAATAAAAGCTTTTCTTACGGATGCATTTATGCTTGTCATGCCCATCATGTATGTGGTGTTTTACCTTATCATGGATGGGAGAGAAGGCTTCGCTCAGGAAAAAATGTTGGGCTGGGTATACATACTTGTTCCGTTGATCATCGTGCAGACACTTTTTATGTATTTTAGCGGACAAACACCCGGATATCGAGCCTATAACATTACACTTATAGATGAACAGACAAAAGAAAAGCCCTCTTTCTTCATCATTCTTTTCAGAAATGCTTCAGCTGTACTTTCACTCTTTACACTACTTGGCTGGGCACTAATGTTCTTTAGAAAAGATAACAAAACCCTGCATGACCTTCTCTCTGCAACTGCAGTGGTAAACAAAAAATGACCCAAGAGAAGAAACTTCTATCTCCTCTCTCTGCTCTCTTGGGGTCATACTACTTTTTTTATTTTGCCCTTGTAGGAGTCTATGTCATTTTTATGCCCAAGGTACTGCTTGAACTTGGATATACCCCTCTAGAAGTGGGTATCATCTATGCAGCAGCCCCTTTTATGCGCTTTTTACTTCCTTTTGTTTTCCGACATTATGTCTCCTTGACACCAAAGGTCTATCATCTCTCTTTACTTTTCACTTTTATCGGCACTCTCCTTTTTTTACAAACCGTTGAAAGTTTTTGGGTTTACCTGCTAGCAAACCTGCTCTTTGGTGCTGCTATGGGTATCTCTCTTCCTTATGTCGAGACCATTGCTCTGGATTCTCTTTCTAGACACCATTACGGTAAAGTACGCCTTTGGGGATCGTTAGGATTTATGGGTATAGCCTTGTGGCTAGGAAAAGTACTTAGTTCCC
The DNA here is from genome assembly GCA_016744875.1 of Sulfurovum sp. Lineage (GTDB taxonomy): Bacteria > Campylobacterota > Campylobacteria > Campylobacterales > Sulfurovaceae > Sulfurovum. Next base: position 35,394 of record JADGDL010000011.1, on the reverse strand, counting down.
CTTATGAAGCACTTTACTATTTGAGTGCTGTGGCATTTTTAACACTGCTCTTTGGTGCTATCCTTACCAGATATGATACGATGACCCACCCTGTAGCACAAGATGATGCCTCTTTTTCTCTTACTAAATACTGGGCATTTTGGACCTCTATCTTTCTGATGCAGGTTAGTTTTGGCGGTTTTTACAACTTTTTCACCATCTATCAGACAGAGCATGGTGTCTCTTTGGAGATGACCTCCTGGATGTGGAGTTTTGGTGTGATATGTGAAGTAGTGATGCTCTACTTTCAAGGTCCTCTCCTTCAACGCAATCTGCTTAACATTTTACAATTTGCGACGCTTGTAGCTGCTGCAAGATGGATGATGCTCTACCTTTTCCCTGATTCTGTGACTTTGGTCTTTGCTTCACAATCTCTGCATGCAATCAGTTTTGCGCTGTATCATACCGCTGCTATTACCTATGTCTTTTCTCTCTATACACAAAAAAAACTTGCACAACAGTTTTTCTTAGGTATTGCCTTTGGTCTTGGTGGTTCCATAGGGGCAGTACTCTCAGGAAAGATCTATGGTGAATATCTCTTTTTGGTCGACTCCTTTATTGCTTTTTCTGCATTTGCAGTACTTCTCATACACCAAAAACGTAAAAGAGAGATACATACATGACCTCCTCTTATGTTGCCGTCATTTTTGCAGGAGGGAAAAGTTCTCGCATGGGTAAAGATAAAGCCCTCTTGCCTTTTGGGAATTTCACTACACTAAGTGAATTTCAACAAGAACGGCTTAAACCTTGGTTTAAAAAAGTATATATCTCTGCTAAAGAAAATAAGTTTGATTTTACCTGTGAGTGGATTCCAGACAAGAGAGAGGAGAGTTCTCCTCTGGTGGGGTTAGTCTCTATTTTGGAAAGTATTGAAGAGGATGAAGTGTTTGTATTAAGTGTAGATGCTCCGTTTGTAGATGAGAAGGTCATAGAAAAAATTTTAAGCCACGACCATGACCGCTTAGATGCCATTGTTGCAAAAAGCCCTTCTGGTATACAACCACTTTGTGGTCTCTATAAAAAATCTATGTTGCCTTTCGTAAATAAACAGTTAGAGAAAAACAACCATAAACTTCAATCAGTGCTTGATCTTGCCCAGACATACTATGTAGACTTCAACGATGATCTACCGTTTACAAACCTTAATCATCCTCACGAATATGAAAAAGCAATTCAGAGAGATTAGCCCTCTTTTGTAGATGTATCCTGTATTATCTTACATCCTCCACCTTCAATCATTTGTGTCATGAGTTTTCTGGAGAAAAAGACAAACTTTTCAAAAAGTGCACTTTTATACTTGTCTTTGTGATAGATCATTAAAAAATCTCTCTTACACTCAAAATCTTTTACAGGTACCTGAAAAAGTTTACCTTCTTGAAGTTCACTCTCCACAGAAATTTTAGAGATACAGGTTAAACATTCACGGTTCATTAAAATACTTTTAATAGACTCAGTATGCCCAAGCTCCAAAAAGATGTTAAGCTCATCTACTTTCTCTTTGATATAGTCTAAAAAGACCTCTCTTGTTCCTGAACCTTCTTCTCTAAGCACCCATCTTTTGTCAGCAAACTGATCTATGGTTTTAGACTGACATAAACTTTTATCAGCAGTTACAACCAATAACTCATCTATACTGATCTTCTCCCTGATGATCTCAGGACCCGATATAAAGCCTTCTACAAATCCAATATCTATACTTCCCTCTTTGATCATATCAGCGATCTCTTTGGTGTTACCTTCTTTAAGCGTGATCTTTACATCAGGGTAGGAGCTCATATAAGAACAAATGATCGCAGGCATCAGGTAGTCAACAATGGTCGTACTTGCCCCTACACGTATGACACCCTTATTTTCAGAGTTTTTAAACTCATATTCAATATCAGAAAGTTTTTTGAAAATAGGGGACACCTCTTTAAAAAATGCGCGCCCCACTTCATTGAGTACCAGTTTTTTATTGATTCGGTCAAATACAGGTCTACCCAATATGTTTTCCAACTCTTTAATGGACATAGAAACTGCAGATTGACTCAGTTTCATCTCTTTGGCTACATTGGTCAAATGTCCGGAGTTTACAACATTTAGAAATATTTCCATCTGTCTTAATGTTATTTTCATTTTCTCTCTTTATAACTTTAAATTTTAAAAATTATTTTTTATTCTTATATAATAAACTATATTATATCAAAAATATAGTACAATTTCACAATTTTAATCAAATTTTCTGAAGACATCTCAAAAAAGGGGTAAAAAAGTGCCATTTTCACCGTCAAAACGCAATGGAACACTTGCTGGTATATTTTTTGTTGCCATCTTCGCAGCAGCAGCGACGTTCATTGCAGATTTTGCTCCTATAAAAGCACTAGGGCTGTCACCTCTTGTTATCGGTATTGTTATAGGTATCTTCTATGCAAATACACTGAATAACCAAACACCTGATGCATGGCAATCAGGTATTACTTTTTCAGCAAAAAAAATCTTACGTTTTGCCATAGTTTTTTATGGATTTAGAATTACCTTTCAACAGATAGCTGAAGTAGGTATGGATGGGTTTCTTGTCTCTCTTATCATGCTTACCTCAACACTCATACTAGGTTCCTGGCTAGGGTACAAGATATTTAAAATGGAAAAAGACACTTCCATACTCACAGCTTCTGGAGCTGCAGTCTGTGGTGCGGCGGCTGTGCTTGCAACAGAGCCTGTGCTCAAAGCAGAAGAATACAAAACGGCGATCGCCGTTTCCATGGTCGTACTTTTTGGGACCATCTCTATGTTTCTCTACCCTATACTGTACACTGCTATATTTGAAAATGCCACAGGGTTCTTGCACATGACTGCAAGAGAATTTGGTATCTATGTGGGAGGAACTATCCATGAAGTGGCTCAGGTTGTTGCTGTGCCTGCTTCTATACCCAATGCACCTGAAGAGATGGCAAATGCTGCCGTTATCGTAAAAATGACAAGAGTCATCATGATAGCACCTATGCTTATTGTACTTGGTCTTTACCTGGCATATGTTGCAAAAAAAGAAGGTGGGGAAAGTAATGGCAAAATGAAACTGGTCATCCCCTGGTTTGCTGTCTACTTCATTGGTGTCGCAGGATTTAATTCATTTCATCTTATACCACAGAACATTGTTGATATTATCAATGAGATCGATACTTTTTTACTTACCATGGCAATGACAGCTTTGGGTATGGGTACTGTATTTTCCAAATTCAAAGGCTTAGGCTTGGCTCCTGTCTATACAGCAACAGCCATGTTTGCATGGTTGGTGATCGGTGGGTTTGTTGTTACTAAGTTAGTAGTGGAAGTTCTTTAGCCCTACTTTCTTCTTCTGTAGCTTAACGCTTCGAGTATATCTTTTTTCTCTATTTTCTCATTTCCATTCAAGTCTGCGATGGTTCGTCCTATCTTTTTCACAGATGCAATGCTCCTATGTGAAAGTGCAAATTTAACAATGGCAGAGTTAAGGATCTTTTGTGCATCACTGTTGAGTATACAATATTTCTCTATCTCATCTTCTGCCAGTTTACCATTGAGTCTTATCTGTCCTCTTTGTTTTTGCATTTTAAATGCTTTAATAACAGCCTCATGCATAGCTTTTGAGGTCACATCAGACCTATCATTACTATCTACCTCTTGCATGACCACAAAAAGGTCTATACGGTCCAAAAATGGATCAGAGAGTTTGTTTGCATAGCGCTTTATCTCTACTTCTGTACAACGACATGATTTTACCTGAGAGAGCAAATTACCGCAGGGACATGGGTTTTGTGCAGCAACGAACATAATATCTGCTTCGTATTCTATCTTTGCATTGACCCTGGCTATGTGTACTTTTTTATCTTGTAGTGGCTCTCTCATAGCTTCGAGTACCTGTTTAGAAAAATGAGGGATCTCATCAAAGAACAATATACCTTTTGATGCCAAAGCCACTTCACCTATTTTGGCTTGCCCGGAACCCCCACCAAAAATGGACGCAGAGGTTGCTGTATGATGAGGACTTCTCATAGGTCTGATGGCTTTAAAGTCTGGTGTCTGTCCATCTAAAAATTGATGCTTCGCGATAGAAAGCAACTCTACTTCTTGCATGGGCGGCAAAATATCTTTTATCCGCTTGGCTATCATACTCTTACCACAGCCAGGGTTTCCCTCCATAAACAAATTATGCATACCTGCAGCAGCGATGAGTGCCGCACGTTTAGCTATCATCTGCCCTTTTACATCATAAAAGTCACTCTCATACTTCTCTTCATAATAATATGTTGTTTTATCTAAGCTAAAAGCCTTTGCATCATAGTCAAATTTTTTTACATTTGCAGTAAATTCTCCTTTACCCAGTAATACTATGGCTTCACTCAGTGTCTCTACCGCGATGAAGTCTATTCCGGAGATATGACTCAAGTATGCTATAGCTTCTTTAGGAACTATAGCTCTTTTGATCACCCCTTGCTCTTTAAGAGACAAGATAAGAGGGAAGATCATCGATGAACTTTTCACACGACCATCAAGACCAAGCTCACCAAAAACAAAAAGACCAGCTTCTTCAAAACTTTTTTTGTTCAGCGCCACAAGAAGTGCCAAAGATAAATCAAAATGGCTACCACTTTTTTTGATCTCCGAGGGACTAAGTCCAATGGTTATTTTTAAAGGAGGAAATACAAATTCATTCACAAGTAAGGCAGACTTCACCCTCTCCTTTGCCTCTTGTATGTCTGAGTTAGCCAAACCCACTACGGCAAAACCCGGTAGACCTTTGGTAAAAGTAGCCTCTACTTCTATCACCTGTGCCGTTACCCCTTCTAATGTAGCACATGTGAGTCTATTGACTATGGCTTCTTTTTTAGGTTTTTGCTTTACTTTCACTGTTTTGTTTTGTGGTGTACCACTATCAACTTTTGCATTCATGTCCTAAGTCTGACATAGTTAAGACAAAAAAGTGAAAAATATGTCAAATTGTCATATTTTTCATCTCCTAATGACATAGGTTCATAGACTAATGTACCTAAGATATATCGTTCTCCATCTTCCATAAATAGTGCTATAATGCTATAAAAAATAAAGTGAGCATACAGGTATGGCAGATAAAGATGAAAGTTATGCATTTCCATGGGGGTTTCAATTAGGGGACTTACATAAAGAGGACGAGAAAATTCCTCTATTTACAAGCACCAATGGTGGTGGTTTTTGTTTACTTTATGATGATATTTCTGAACCAAAGGCTGATAACTTACTGGAAAGTCTTAGCCTGACATTACTTTCAAGCATGCCTCATGACAGTTTAAAGGTAGAACTTTTTGATTTTGGTAAAAAGAAATTTTATCACCTCTCTCCTTTGCAGTATATGCATCTTTTTAGAACAGCTTATACTCCAGGGATGATGGAAGAGCTCTTTAAAGAGCTTGAAGAGACTATCATTTCACGTTATCAAGAGTTGATCTGTTGCAACAGACCAACCATAAGTGAACATAACCAAAAATCCAAACTCAAGCAAATGTATCATTTTGTATTAATCAATTTACATAATTTTCCAAGTGAAGAGATCGAGCCAAGACGTATCCAAAATTTTGTAGAATCTGCAGAAAAAGCAGGTGTTTATATCGTTGCATTTGGTAATCATGAGATAGAAAACAGTGAAAATAAAAACATACAAATACTATTGCAACACTTCAAAACATTAAAAGTAACAGAAAATGAATTTGACATTACAGAAGAGATTTTTGAATTTCCCGAACTTTTACACACACATCGTTTTACCTCACTCGCTTTAGACAAAAATGCTTTGATGCAAAAAACACTGACAAATGCAAACCTTGAAAAACTGATGGATCCAGAATCTATCAAACTGGAAGAAAATACTAAAGTAAAATAGTATAATTACTATACTACTTTACTTATAAAGGACTCTCTTTGGATTACATAGAAAAAACCATGAATCTTGCAAGATCAAGCAATTGCCAGGATGATACAAACTTTTTGCAAGCGGTCGAAGAAGTACTTCTTTCCATTCAGCCTCTTATTGAGGAAAATCCAAAATATATCAACCACAATATCATAGAGCGAATGATATATCCCAACAAAGAGATACGATTTAGGATCGAATGGCTCAATGACAACAATGTCACAGAAGTCAATAACGGGTACAGAATTCAGTTTAACAATGCGCTTGGGCCATACAAAGGAGGTGTACGTTTCCACCCCTCTGTCAGGCCTGATATTTTAAGGTTTCTCGCTTTTGAACAGATCTTTAAAAATGCCATCACTGGATTACATATAGGTGGAGCAAAAGGAGGTTCTGACTTTAACCCCAAAGGGAAAAGTGACAGCGAGGTCATGAAATTTTGTCAAGCCTTCATGACAGCATTTTACAACAGTATCGGTTCGGATGTGGATATACTCGGTGGGGATATCGGCGTAGGTGCACGTGAAGTAGGATATCTTTTTGGGCAGTACAAAACACTGACAAACTCTTATAACAACATCATAACCTCTAAACCTCTCTCCCTTGGCGGGAGTGAGGGTCGTGCTTCTGCAACAGGCTATGGGCTTATCTACTTTACCCAAACACTCCTTGAAGACCATGATCAAACACTTAAGGGTAAGATATGTACTATCAGCGGTTCAGGAAATGTTGCCATCCATGCCATAGAAAAACTCTATGATATGGGTGCCATCCCAGTGACCTGTTCAGATTCAAGGGGAGCCATTCATGATCCTAACGGTATAGACCTGGAGCTTCTTAAAAAGATAAAACTTGAAAGACGGGCCTCTTTAGAATACTATGCCAGTGAAAAAAAGTCCGCTACCTATGTTAAAAAAGAGAATTATGTTGGGGGAAGTAGTTTTGTCTGGGACATACCTTGTTTTGCAGCTTTTCCTTGTGCAACACAAAATGAACTGGGTGAAGAGTGTGCCCAAAAACTCGTTGACAATGAGGTCAAGATCGTAGCAGAGGGCGCGAATATGCCAACCACACCAAAAGGCATTGAGCTTTTTAAAAAAAATAACGTTATATTTGCTCCTGCCAAAGCTGCCAATGCAGGTGGTGTTGCCATATCTGTACTAGAGATGAGTCAGAACAATAGTTTAAACTATTTATGCGAAGAAGAGGTAGATGAAAAACTAAAATCCATCATGTCAAACATTTATAAAGACATCAAAAAAACATGTGATGAGTATAACCTTGAGATGGATTTAGTTGCGGGAGCAAATATCTTAGGGTTTAAACGCGTTGCGAATGCAATGATCGCACAGGGGGTTTAGATTTTCCCCTCTTTTTGCTTTCTTTTCCACTCTTTTTCAAATTTCTTTCGTTTCAATATGGAAAGTTTTTCGACAAATAACTTCCCATCCAAGTGGTCCATTTCGTGCTGTATAGCAATAGCAAGAAATGCATCACTTTCAACAGTTTGTCTGTTTCCATTTCTATCAAAGTACTCTACTTTAACATATTTGAAACGTTCTATATCTTCATAGAAACCTGGAACAGAGAGACATCCCTCTTGGAACTTCTCAGTACCTTCTTTTTCAACGATCATGGGGTTGATCATCTCTATGGTATTTGCTTTAGGTTGGTCACTATGCTCTACACCTTCACCATACTCTGTATCTAAAGGCTCATTAATGATCAGGACTCTCATATCCACACCAACCTGGATCGCAGCAAGACCTACACCGTTTCGTGCACACATGGTCTCATACATATCATCAAGAAGATCATGCAGTGCTCCATCAAAAGACTCTACCTCTTTAGAGATGAGCTTCAGTCTTTTATCTGGATATACAACTATCTCTCTAAGCATATTTACGCAAAACTCTTTTCTAGTACTTTATCGATAAGACCATAGGCAACAGCTTCTTCAGAAGACATAAAGTTATCACGCTCTGTATCTTTTTCTATCTGTTTAGACTTTTTACCTGTTTTTTCTGCAAGGATCTCGTTGAGTGTATCTTTGAGTCTTTGGATCTCTTGTGCCTGTATCTGGATATCTGTTGACTGCCCTTGTGCACCACCTGAAGGCTGGTGTATCATAATACGTGCATGAGGAAGTGCATAACGCTTACCTGGTGTTCCACAAGCAAGAAGAAATGCACCCATAGAGGCTGCCTGTCCCATACAGATGGTCACGATGTCCGGCTTAATGTAGTTCATCGTGTCAAACATAGAGAGACCAGAGGTGATCACCCCACCCGGAGAGTTAATATAAAAGTAAATGTCTTTGTCAGGATCTTGTGCTTCAAGGAAAAGAAGTTGTGCAACTATAGTAGATGCCACCTGATCATTCACTTCACCGCTTAACATAATAATACGGTCTTTAAGAAGTCGTGAATAGATATCGTAAGATCTCTCACCTCTACCAGTTTGCTCTACAACGTATGGAATATAACTCATTTAGTGCCTTTGTTAGTATATAGTTAAATAGATGATTTCATCAACTTGAATATACACTAAAATAGTTAACAAGAAGCCAAAATACGGCTTCTTGTTATACAAAAAGGGTTAACCTTCAAGTCCTAACATTTTACCAAAGAGTTTGTCTTCTATCATTCCCATTTTTACTGCTGGAAGAAGATTATTTTCTTCATAATACTTAATGATCTCCTGTGCATCCTGACCAGACATCATCGCTTCATAGTAAAGAGCTGAAGTTACTTCTTGATCATCTACAGTGACCTCTTCTTTTTTAGCCAATGCATCTACGATAAATGTTGCTTTCACTGATGCTTTAGCATCTTCTCTTACTTCATCACGTAATGCGTCTACTTTTTCAGGAGCATCTTTAAAGCTGTTAAGCTCTTCTTCTGTCATCTCCTGTGCTTTAGCATTTACTTTTGCATCCACTTCCTGCGCTACGATGTTGTTAGGTAGTGCAAAGTCAAACTTAGCTACCAAAGCTTCGACAATTTTAGGCTTTAAATCTTCATTATATAGCTTAGAGATAGCTGCAGATTCAATTTGTGATTTTACTCTCTCTGTAAGCATTTCAACGGTTGGATTTTCTTCACCTTGAAGAAGTTTTTTAGCCAACTCATCATTGATCTCTACTTCTCCCTGCTCTTGTATTTCATGAAGTGTTACTTTAAATGTTGCTTCTTTTCCTGCAAGGTCTGCTGATTGATACTCTGCTGGGAAAGTAACGACTACATCTTTCTCTTCTTCATACTTCATACCGATGATCTGCTCTTCAAATCCAGGGATAAACTGCTTTGAACCTATCTTAAGGCTGAACTTTTCTGCTTGACCACCATCAAAAGCAGTACCATCAACAAAACCTTCAAAGTCGATAAGTGTCATGTCACCATCTCTTACCATACGTTTTCTTTTGATCTTTTCATATGGAGCATTTCCAGAAGCGATCTCGTTAAGTTTCTCATCGATCTCTTTTTGATCTGCAGCTGGTTTTTCAAATGCCGGAAGTACATCCATGTATCCTTCAAGATCAAATACAGGTTTTACAGAAACCTCTACTTCAACTTCGATGCCATCATCTTTTTTATCATATTTTACAAATGTAGGTTGACCAAGCATATCAGCTGCATTGATACCTGCTTCTTTGATTCCTAGATCAATAAGTTCTTTCAGTGCTTCACCTTCAGCATCCTGTGCAAGTTTATCACCATGTAGTTTTTTAACTACATGAGGAGGTACTTTACCTTTTCTAAATCCATCTACCTTCATCTCTTTACCTGCCTGAGCAGCCATAGTATTAATGTACGCTTCTACAACATCATTTGCTATCGTACCAGATACGATAACATTTGCTTCATCTACTTTATTTACTGTAACTTTCACTACAATCCTTTAATATATAATTGCGTGATTTTATCTAAATAATGTTGAAATGTTAATAATGAAGGAAATCGTGGCGTTGTGGAGTAAAGGAATATGTGTCCAAATAGATCATTTGGACACAAAAAAGTACAGAAAAGTACTGTACTTTTTTTAGTTATTTTGTAAGTACTTTAAGTGCGGCTTTGAGTTTTTCAACTTCTGCTTTAAGTGCTTCGATCTCAGCATCTTTTTCATCTAGTACAACTTCTGCACCTTCATAAGCTGATTCTACTTCCATCTCGAAGCCCATCTCTTTAAATATTTCAACCACTTCTGCATCTATGGCTTGCATATATTTTATACGATCTTTATCGATAAAGTTTAGTGCATTGATCCAATTATCCACAGTTGCATAACCGACATGAAGTTCATTTTTTCCTTTAGGAATATAGAAATAAACAGAACACGGTGCAAACATACCTGCTTCAGGGATACCTCTATTAAAGATAGAGTTTGAGAATTCAAAGTGACAAAGCATTGATACCCAATATGCATCATATTTGTCAAACTCTACATCCATATCATCATACTCAAATTTAAAATCCATAAACCCTGCAATGATAAAATTATGTGTTGAAAAACGTCCATCATGGTCTGCTACAAATTCTTCGATAAACTCTTCCATGTCATCAGGTTCATCAAACTTCATTACCATTTTCAGAAGTCCCCTGTCAGGAAGTGGTTTTGTGTGTTCAAACTTTTTTGTCATTGTTGGATTAAGTTCTTTTTTCACCAAGGCATCCCAAGGCTCTATCATCTCTCTAAATTGTTGTCTTGTATCTTCATCTTTTTCACCGATGATATCCAACATTGTATCTGGAGCAAGGTGTCCGTACCATGTGTTATCATCATTTTCAATATCAAGTGTTTTGTATGCTAAAAAGTTAAAGGGTGCATATGCACCAAAATCAGGATTTTTAAGAAGTAACGGTCTAATTTTCTCTTTATTAACGATACCAAAAAAGGAGATCATCTCAACATTTTTTTCCTGGAATTTATTGTAATAGTGTACTTGAATATTTTTATTTGCAGCGACAGTACTGTATCCAATAGTCCCCATCTTTTTAGCTACTTTATCAAGCTCGATCTCTAGATTTCCTTCAGAACCCTGAAGTTCCGATGTCAATTCAACTTTAGCGATGTTTGACTGTACGTCAGCATAGGCGAAACCTACTGTTATCATACAGGCCAATAGTATATTCTTTAATTTCATGTCTGTCCCTTATATTGGAGAATTAGTGTAAATATAATAATAAATATTAGATTAAGTAAGGTTGAATCATATAAAACATATTACCTTTTCAGACGATATGACTCTTATTGGGTTATAATTCACTTTATGTACAGTCAAACCCATAAACAGATTCGAAACTGGTATCAGGATCATGGTAGAAAAGAGCTCCCCTGGCGTATCACAAATGATCCCTATCATATCTATCTCTCTGAAGTGATGTTGCAGCAGACACAGGTGAAAACCGTATTGGAAAGATATTATTTTCCTTTTCTTGATAAATTTCCATCCATTAAAGCCTTGGGGGATGCACCTCTTGATGATGTACTAAAAATGTGGGAGGGGCTTGGATACTACAATCGGGCTAAAAACTTACATAAGACTGCTGGACTTATAGATACATTACCCCAAGAGATCGAAGAACTGATAAAACTGCCCGGTATAGGGATAAATACTGCCCATGCAGTAGCTACATTTGCCTACAAAAAGCCAGTGCCTGTCATGGAAGCCAATGTAAAGCGTATTCTTTGTCGTCTTTATACATTGAAAACCCCCACAGACAAAGAACTTTGGGAAAAAGCATACACATTAGTAGACAAAAAAAATCCTTTTGATTATAACCAGGCAATGATGGACATAGGTGCTACCATCTGTACTCCAAAAAATCCTCTCTGTGACCTTTGCCCATTAAATGATATCTGTAAAGGAAAAGAGGAACCCACTCTTTACCCCACTAAGAAAAAAAGAGTTGTCCCGACACGAGAAGAAAACATAATGATATCTGTATATAATGACAAACTTTCATTGACACAGCGTAAAGGTAAGTTTTTACATGGGTTATGGGGCTTTGAAGCGATGGAAGTACCACTTTGTGCTTCTGAATACATTGGTGAAGTAAGCCATGCCTATACACACTTCAAACTTCTATCTAAAGTTTATGTTTATTATGAACTTGACCCGGAACAGAGTGATTATTTCTCAAAAAAAGAGATAGGTAAACTGGCGATCTCTAAAGTCGATGACAAAATACTTAAATTGTATTTAGATACAATTAGCACAAATAACTATTAGGTTTTACACATGAACAAAGAACAGGAATTCGAACAAGCCATTACAAAAGTACTAGAGCTGATAGGTGAGGACCCAAAAAGAGAGGGGCTTCTTAAAACACCTTCTCGTGTGGCAAAAGCATTTGATTTTTTAACGGAAGGATACCAGCAAGACCCAAAAGAGATACTCAGCCAGGCACTTTTCTCTACTTCTAACGATGAAATGGTCCTTGTTCGTGACATAGAATTTTACTCCATGTGTGAGCACCATATGCTTCCCATCATCGGACGGGCACATGTTGCTTACATCCCTGATGGTAAAGTAGTAGGTCTCTCCAAAATCCCTCGTATCGTCAATGTCTTTGCCAGACGATTACAGATACAGGAACAGATGACTGAACAGATAGCAGATGCCATCTCTGAGAGTATAAACCCTAAAGGAGTCGCTGTTGTTCTTCATGCACGTCACATGTGTATGGAGATGAGAGGCGTTGAAAAAGTAAACTCAACCACTGTCTCTTCTGCACTCCGTGGTCTCTTTAAAAGTGATGAGCGTACACGTTCAGAGTTTTACAATCTTATAAACACCCCTGCTCCTTCACATTTTTAGAATGCATATGGGATTTTGCATTTAACCTTGCAGTATCCAAGAGAGTGCTTTTTCTCTCTTTTTGAAGTGTTTTATTTTCCCTTTCATTAGGTGACTCATCATCTGCACAGAGATCTCTTCCCAATTTTTATCCCCTACGATCGCTACTTTGGTAAAATCACTTCGATGTTTCAATCCAAACTTAAGATCATCCCAGGCTGCCAAAAATTCCCAACCTTGAAATTTTTTCATATCTATAAGTAAATCTGCTTCTATCCCTTTTGCTTCTTTTAATGCTTTATCTATCATAGGAACAAAAAGTGTATAATCTTCATGTGTTATCTTACCAAGCATTACCACTTCTATGAACACTCTTTTTTTATTTCTTTTTATAGCAACACTAATACCATGCTCTTTTATATTCTTTGCCATTAGATATCCTTTTTATTTAGTATAACATATTTGTATCAAGAGGCTATAATCTAATTAGGAGTATAATTCTCCTCTTTATCTGTGTATTTTATGTTATCTTAAGAATAAGAAAGTACTATGCAGAAAATCAATTAAGACAAATTTTGTCCTAATTAAATTGAGTATCGTTTTCAAAGGAAAAATATGAACGTATATTTAGACAACAATGCAACGACTTTGGTAGACCCATGCGTCTTTTCACTCATGGAACCTTATTTTGTACAAAAGTATGGTAACCCAAATTCACTGCACTCATTTGCATCAGAGACACATCCTGCCATTAAACAGGGTATGGAAAGAATCTATGCAGGTATCAATGCAAACCATAAAGACTCTGTGATCATCACATCATGTGCCACAGAGAGTAATAACTGGGTACTTAAAAGTATCTATTTTGATTATATCTTAACAGGTAAGAAAAACCATATCATCATTTCTGAAGTTGAACACCCTTCTGTGATCGCTACAGCAAAATGGATCGAAGGTATGGGATGTAAGGTGACTTACCTTCCTATCAACCATGAAGGACTTATCGAAGCACAATCTGTAAAAGATGCCATCACAGATAAGACTGCACTTGTTTCTGTCATGTGGGCAAACAATGAAACAGGTGCTATCTTTCCAGTTGAAGAGATAGGTGACATTTGTGAAGAACATGGTGTACTTTTCCATACAGATGCTGTACAGGCCATAGGTAAAACACCTGTGAATGTACAAGGATTTAATGTAGATTATCTTACATTTTCTGCACATAAGTTCCATGGACCAAAAGGTGTAGGTGCCTTGTATATGAAAAAAGGAAAAGAACTTTCTCCTTTACTTCATGGCGGTTCACAAATGGGTGGATACCGTTCAGGTACACTCAATGTTCCTGGTATCGTAGGTATGGGTAAAGCAATGGAAGAGGCTATCAATTCACTAGGGTTTGAAATGTCAGAGATCAGAGAGATGAGAGACAATTTTGAAGAAGAACTTCTTAAAATTCCTGATACCTTTGTTGTAACACCTAGAAATAAAAGAACACCAAATACCATCCTTATCTCATTTAGAGGTATTGAGGGAGAGTCTATGTTATGGGACTTAAATCGTGAAGGTATCGGTGCGAGTACAGGGTCTGCATGTGCATCAGAAGATCTAGAAGCAAACTCAGTCATGGAAGCTATCGGTGCTGCTGAAGACTTGGCACATACAGCCATTCGTTTTTCACTTAGCCGTTACACAACGAAAGAGGAACTGGACTATACACTAGCCGCAGTCAAAAGAGCAGTTGCAAGACTTAGAGAGATCTCGTCTTCATTTGCATACGCACCGGATGGCCATGTTTGTGGTCTATCTGAGGGTCATTAAGAAGAAATTATAAAGGATATATTATGGGTATAGATAGTTTAGTAGGCGGTACCATCTGGGATGAGTACAGTGAAAAAGTAACAGACCTGATGAATAACCCACAAAACATGGGTGACATCAAACAAGAAGAAGCAGAAGCAATGGGCGCTAAACTCATCGTTGCTGACTTTGGTGCAGAATCATGTGGAGATGCAGTACGTCTTTACTGGGCAGTGGACCCTGATACAGATGTTATTAAAGAGTCGAAGTTTAAGTCTTTTGGTTGTGGTACAGCCATCGCTTCTTCAGACACTATGGCCGAACTTTGTAAAGGTAAAACGGTTCAAGAAGCTGTAAAGATCACAAATATTGATGTTGAACTTGCAATGAGAGATACAGAGGATGTTCCTTCAGTACCTCCACAGAAAATGCACTGTTCAGTCATGGCTTATGATGTTATCAAAAAAGCTGCTGCTCAATATATGCATGTTGATATGGAAAGTTTTGAAGAAGAGATCATTGTATGTGAATGTGCACGTGTCACACTGGATACGCTTAAAGAAGTGATCCGTCTTAATGACCTTACAACTGTTGAACAGATAGCAGACTATACAAAAGCTGGTGCTTTCTGTAAATCATGTATCAAACCTGGTGGACACGAAGAGAAAGATATCTACTTGGTAGATCTTTTAGAAGAGTATGAAAAAGAAAAAATGATAGCCGGGTCAAGCATGGGTGGAACTGCATCTGGTGTTGATTTTGCTAAAATGACCGTAGTACAAAAACTAAAAGCAGCTGAAAAAGTCATCGATGAGAACATCCGTCAAATGCTTGTCATGGATGGTGGAGACATGGAGATCCTTGATATTAAAGAAAACGGTGCAAACTTCGACATCTACATCAGATACTTAGGTGCATGTAACGGCTGTGCATCTGCAGATACAGGTACACTTTTTGCCATTGAGAACATTTTAAAAGAGAAACTAGACCAAAACATCAGAGTTTTACCTATCTAATCTTTCTTTCTTCCTTCTTTAAACCCGACATCAGCTTGGGTTTAATCTTTTATCCCACTTTTAATAAGAATTTCATAAATGCCCCCTTTAAAATAATGATATAGTTAAAATAGTGTTATATGTATCAGATAAATAGTGCTAAACTTTGCATAATATATAAAAAGGAATGTAAAGTGGGTTTAAATAAAATTGTATTAGGGGTATTAATCCTTAGTGTAGGACTTTTTGCAAGTCTGGAAAGCTATTCTCAAGGGTTAAAATATTATGAAGAAGGAAAGTATGCTAAGGCATTTCCCATCGTACTGAAAGAGTCTAAGAAAGGTACCAATAAAGCTGCACAATATCGTTTAGCAGAAATGTATGAAAAGGGACTGGGTACCAAAGTTAATTACAAAGAATCAACATTCTGGTATAAATCAGCAGCTTCTAAATATGCGTATGCCACGACAAAAAAAGCCATAGCCTCCAAAAAAGAAGATACGACAGAACCTGATTTTGCGGACAAATTAAATACACAGATCGCCACTGATGACAAACAAAAAGCAGGAAATGAATTTGCCTTGTCCAAAATCGATACAAATACACCAGAAACAAAGGCATTGGCTGCTTCAATTTTTGATGGTGATTTTTTTGGTCTTACACCTTATAGAGTCAATTACATCTTACCGATTTCTTATTCTAAAGACAAGCCACGTCGTGTTTCCCCTAATTTAGGCTACAACGGTCTTCCTGATGAGCATAATACCTATAATAAAAATGCGGAAGTCGCCTTTCAACTGAGTTTAAAAAAAGATTTGAGTTATGATCTTTTTGGCTGGAATGAATTTATTACTGCGGCATATACGCAAAAAGTATGGTGGCAGCTTTATGATGAGTCTGGCCCGTTCAGAGAGACGAATTATCAACCTGAGATATTTATGACGATACCAACTTCAAAAAGTATAGATGACACTACCGGACTTAAAGTAGTAAAACTTGGTTTCATACATGAGTCAAATGGACAGGAAGGGTATCAATCTAGATCATGGAACCGTCTGTATGCAGATGGAATATGGCAATGGGATAATCTCTTTTTATCTACACGTGTCTGGTATCGTATCAAAGAAGATGCAAAGCCAGACTGGTATTATGAACAAACTGAAACTAATCCTTTGATCATACAAGAATACAGTGATGGTGATGACAATCCGGATATTGAAGATTACCTCGGTTATGGAGATATAAAACTTAACTATCTTTATGGAAAGAATAATTTTGGACTGATGCTCAGAAACAACCTAGACTTTGATGATAATAAAGGGGCTGTAGAATTTACCTATTCATACCCGTTCTTTGCTTCACCTGATAGCTCTTGGTATGTTAAGATATTTAATGGTTATGGTGAGAGTTTGATCGATTATAATGTAAATGTCACTAAAGCATCATTTGGATTCTCTTTCTCTAATGGACTTTTTTAAGACTTAATTCTCTTACTCTGATCTTCCTACCGATGGAAACTATCGGTAGGAAGATCAAATCGTTCTTTATCAAATAATAATAAAGTACTTTAAAAAAATATATTGATGTAGTGTATAAAATTAATATTATATAACCTCTGGAAAATTTGGTCACCCCAAATACTTACAGAGTGACAACCTTCTCTACCATTAACTGTAAAGTAATGTTCCCTCTAAAATGGTTTTCATTGACAGTGTAAATGATGTCAACTTTATCATCTATATTAAACTTTTCTGTCGTTTTAAACTTTACACCTGTAAACACCTGTCCATTCTGTTCAAATAAAAAGCGTAAATGTTCTCCCTCTTTTCCCATTGTATTGACATCTGCTATACGTACAGAACTTGTGATGAACTTTGGCTTGCTATTTGCAAGACCATAGGGTTCATACTGTTCTATAAGTCTGATCAGATCAAAAGAGATAGTATGAAATGACAACTCCCCTACTATCTCTGGATCCGTTAACTGCTTACTGTAGTTTTTAGCACTGTAATTTTTTTGTAAAGCTTCTCTAAATGTGTCTAAGTTTTCCTCTTTCAAACTAAGACCAATGGCTGCTTGATGCCCGCCAAATTTTTCTAAATGTACTCTACAGCTGTTCGTAATGGCAAAAAGATCACAATCATGAAAACTACGTCCTGAACCTTTCAACATACCCTCACCATTGGATGAAAGTATGATCGTCGGTTTTTCGTGCTCTCTGGCTACTCTTGCAGCTACTATCCCTACTACACCCTCATGCCACTCTTCTCCTGCAAGTACCAAAACATCATCAGAACTATTCACATCTGCCAAAGCTTTTTTGGTAATGTTGGCTTCAGTCTCTTTTCTATAAGTGTTAAAATCCTGTAATCTTCCCAATCTTACTCTTGCATCATATATGTTTGTGGAGGTTAAAAAATCTACTGCATGTGATGCATCATCCATTCGTCCTGCAGAATTAAGCAAAGGAGCCAAAAGAAAGCCAATATCCTCTGCACTCAAGTTCTGCTTCTCATAATGTTCCAAAAAGGCCCTAATAGCCGGTTTTGTGCTTTTAGAAAGATGTTTTAATCCTGTAACTACCATCGCTCTGTTTATATGTGTCAAAGGCATCATATCAGCAATGATTGCAATGGCAGTAAGTTCCATGTATGACATCATATTTATTTTCACATCTAAAGCATTTTTTAGCGAGGCTATGAGATACCATGCTATCTGGGCACCACATACATCTGAGTAGGGAAAGTCACAGTCGTCCTGCTTTTGATCGATGATGGCAAAAGCTTCAGGCACTTCAGGAGCCAAAAGATGATGGTCAGTGATAATGAGCTCTATACCCTCTTCTTTACAGAGTTTGGCAGCATACACTGCTGATATACCATTGTCTACTGTTATGGCTAAGTCAGTACCTGATATACGCGGTATGATATTTGCCGAAAGTCCATAACCATCTCTAAAACGATTGGGGATTATCCACTCTATCGGGTATGCTATATCTTCAAAAAAAAGTTTCATAAGTGTTGTAGAAGTCACACCATCAACGTCATAGTCACCGATGATAGTGATCTTTTCTTTGTTTTTTATGGCTTTAACTATACGATCAGTTGCTTTGTCCATATCTTTGAAGGTGGAAGGTTGGGGAAGATCTTTTAAAGAGAGGAAACCCTCTTTAAAACGATTTTTAAGAAGTAACTCTAACGCGTTAAGCGTTAATTTTTTATGCATCTATGATGTTATGTGTAAGCGAAGCATTTACAAATGCCAAAATAGAAGGGTTTACATTTTGAAGTCTAGATGTAAATTCCGGGTGAAATTGAACCCCTAGGAACCATGGGTGATCAACCACTTCAACTGCCTCTATTAGACCATGAGATTCACCTGTGATATCCATACCATTAGCTTCTAATGCTTCTCTATATTTAGGATTTGCTTCATAACGATGTCTATGTCTTTCAAAGATCATTGGTGCATCATAAGCATTTCTAAGATTTGAACCTTCTTTTGTTTCACATTCATACTCACCAAGACGCATCGTTCCTCCCATAGGAGAAGTTTTGGTTCTTACTTGTTTTGAACCTGATGCATCAATAAATTCATCTATAAGAAAAATAAGTGGATTTGTTGTATTTTCATCAAATTCTACAGAGTTTGCATCTTCAATTTTTAATACGTTTCTTGCAAATTCTACCATTGAAAGTTGCATACCAAGACAGATACCTAAAAATGGTATTTTTTCTTCTCTTGCATACTGAATAGCTTTGATTTTACCTTCTACACCACGTGAACCAAAACCACCTGCAACTAAAATACCATCACAGTCATTAAGATATTTGAGTGCACCGTCTTCTTCTACTTTTTCAGAATCTACCCATTTGATATTAACTTTAGTATCTAGATGTGCACCTGCATGTATAAGTGCTTCTGTAAGTGATTTATAGGATTCTTTCAAATCTAAATATTTACCGACAAATGCTATTTTCATTTCGGAACTTGGCATAATGATCTTATGTACTAAACTTGACCATTCATCCATTTTTGGAGCACATTCATCAAGTCCAAGCTGTTTACAAATAGGTGTTAACATATCTTGGTCCAAAAAGTTCAAAGGTACCTGATAAATAGTTTGTGCATCTGCAGCAACGATCACAGAATCTTCTTCAACATCACAAGAGTAAGCGATCTTTCGTTTGATCTCAGTAGAAACAGGTACTTCTGCACGAAGTACCAACATATGAGGTGCAATACCAATACGTCTAAGTTCTTGTACTGAGTGTTGCGTAGGTTTTGTTTTAAGTTCACCTGCAGCTTTGATATAAGGTAAAAGTGTCACATGAATGTTCATAACCTGTTGTTTACCAAATTCATGTTTCATTTGTCTGATCGTCTCTAGAAAAGGTAAACCCTCTATATCGCCTGTAGTTCCACCAAGTTCTACGATGAGTATATCTCTACCCTCACCTGCTCTAATAATACGTTCTTTTATCTCATTAACGATATGAGGAACAACCTGGATCGTTTTTCCAAGATATTTACCTTTACGTTCATTTTCGATAACCGTTTTATAGACAAGACCTGTTGTAAAGTTATTGTTTTTAGTAAGAGAGGTATCTAAAAATCTTTCATAATGCCCTAGATCAAGATCCGTTTCTGCACCATCTTTGGTTACAAATACTTCTCCATGTTCAAGTGGTGACATAGTACCTGGATCAACATTGATATAAGGATCAAGTTTAAGAACACCTACACGTTGTCCTGTATGCTTAAGTAATGTTCCTACGCTTGCAGCAGTAATACCTTTTCCAAGAGAAGAGAGTACACCACCAGTAACAAAAATATATTTTGTTGTATTTTCACTCATATAAAGATTTTTCCTTTTTTATGTAACGATTGGCATGATGATAGTAATGAAATTTTCATCTTTAACTATAAATGGTAATGACGGTTCATTAAATTCTATGGTAAATTCATTTTTATTTGTTTGAGAAATAAAATCCAATATGTATCTACTGTTAAAAGAAAGTTCAAATTTATCATCAAGATTTGTATTGATCTCTAATTCAGTTTTTGCTTCAACATTATCTGCAGAAAGAGAATTAAAGATAATAGTATCTGAAAGCAGTGTCATTTTAATTTCTTGAGAAATAGTAGTGATCATTTTAATCGCATCTATCATCTCTTTTTTTGGTAATTTGATCGTATGTTTTGTAGAACTTGGAATAATACGCTGATAATCAGGAAAT
>JADGDL010000011.1:0-14612 GCA_016744875.1 Sulfurovum sp. | reverse complement strand
GGAAATTTACCATTGATCAATCTTGTATAAAAATAGTAATTTTCATTTGATATGATCAAATTGGTTTCATCATAATAAATATTGATCTGATCTAAAAAAAGTTTTTGTATTTCTAAAATAGCTTTTTTAGGAACAATAAGTGACAATTCTTCATTATTAGCTCCAGGTATAGATGCTATTGCCAATCTTCTTGTATCTGTACCTACTAGATCTGTTGAATCACTTTTTATGTTTATCAATGCACCGTTGAGTTCAAATTTAGGATTATTTGTATCTATGGCAGGAGATATTTTTTTAAGATTTTGTATAAGACTTAAAGAGTCAAGAGAAATTTGTGGTTTTTCTTCAATACCTGGAAAACTTGGATAAGAGTTTGGATCAAATGTAGGTAATTTAAATTTAGAATGTTTTTGTTTAATGATTAAATTATTATCTAAAAGTTCCAGTGTTATTTCATCATCTTTTAATATGCGTATAATATCTAAAAGTTTTTTACCATGGGCAGTAAAAGAACCTTCATCTTCTATAGCAATATTATCAGTAACTATTTTCAAACCTATTTCAGAATCAGTAGCCTTAATAATACATTTACCCTCTTGTGTAGTAAAGAGTATATGTGAGGTAATTTGACTGGCATCTTTTTTTTCTAAAAAAGGTTGTAAATTAATAAGTATAGATTCTACAATTTGTTTTTGTGCTCTTATCTTCATTGACTTTCCTTATTTTTAATAATATTAGTACGTAGTAGTAGTGCAACATGAATATGTGAAAAACTACTCTATTGTCGATGTAACCGTTGTTTATTTAAATGTCAAAAAGTTTTTGATCATTCACATTTATTCACTTCTAAAATTATATCTTTTTTTTATTCAAGTTTTCTAGCACTTATATAGTTTAATTCTCATCATTTTGTGTTTGGGTATTTACTTTATTTGAGAGTTCTTCTAAAATGACCTTGAAATTTTCATCATTGTCTATAATTTCGTTGATCTTTTTCATAGCATGAGAGATAGCAGTATGATCTTTCATACCAAAATATACAGCGATCTGAGGCATAGAATTTGGTGTAAGGTTTCTTGCCAAATAGATAGCGATCCTTCTGGCATTTACAACATTTTTAGTTCGCTTTTTTGATTTGATATCAGAAGGTTTTATATTGAGTTCTCTAGATATAATCTTAACGATACTGTCTATGGTGATGTTTTCTTTTTTCTCTTTAAGTTGATCTTTAATGGCATTTTGTGCAAAGTCCAATGTTATCTTTTGGTTCAGCATAGAAGAAAGTGCGTTAAGTTTAATGATGGTTCCTTCTATTTCACGGATATTATCACCCATATGTGTTGCAATGTAATTAACGATCTCATTTTCCAGTTTAATACCGTCTAGTTCACACTTTTTTTGGATAATAGCAATTTTTGTTTCTAAACCTGGGGGTTGAATATCTGCCATCAGTCCCATTTCAAAACGGCTTCGTAGTCTGTCTACCAGTCCTGCAATTTTTTTTGGCTGTCTGTCTGAAGTGATGACGACCTGTTTATTTGCATTATAGAGTTCATTAAAGGTGTGAAAAAACTCTTCTTGTGTTTGTTCTTTTCTACTTAAAAACTGTATATCATCGATGAGAAGCAGATCACATTCTCTGAATTTTTCTCTAAATCTATCCATTGTTTGTGAACGAAGATGTGAAGTAAAGGTATTCATAAACTGCTCAAGTGTGGTATAAATAACAGTTTTTCCAAGATCTATATGGTAATTACCTATGGCTTGAAGCAAATGGGTTTTACCCAACCCTACTCCACCATATAAAAAGAGAGGATTATAGAGTCTTCCGGGTTTTTCAGCTACAGACTTCGCTGTGGTATAGGCAAACTGATTTGAATCACCCACAATAAAACTTTCAAAGGTCAATGAGGGGTTTAGATACGTACTTTTAGAAACATTTTTCTCACTGTTTTGTTTCACTGGAGAAGTAGAAGTAGATGCAGCTTTTTTTCCTACAGTAATTTCTATTTCGGGTTTGACTTCATTTTGCAGTTCAAAGAGGTGTTCAAGTTTTTCTGTATATTTACTTTTGACCCATTTTGCTATAAGTAGATTTGGTGCAGAGAAATAGACAATGTTTGATCTTGAACGTTTGGTATCGTAGACCAGTTTTTTAATATAACGCTCATATTCTATTTCAGAGATTTCTTTTTTAAGTTCAAAGAGTACTTTTTGTCCTACATTCATAGATGGATACCTTTAATATTTGTAAATGTGTGAATAATTTTTCACTGTTAGAATTCTTAATGTGAATAACTTATGATATTTTAGCCAGATTAAGCTAAAATAGCGTAATTAGACATGGTTGAATAGTTTTATTCACTATGTGAACAAAGGTGTGAATGAATATATTAGGAATAGACCCCGGAAGCCGTAATTTAGGCTACTGTATCATATTTTGGGATGGAAAAAAGTTTTCACTTGTTGAGGCTGGTTTACTTAAAATAAAAGCAAAAGAGCTTCAAGAGCAAATAGTGGAGCTTGTAGAGGGCATAGACGTCATTTTAAAGACTCATAAGGTAGATGAAGTGGCGATCGAAGATATCTTTTTTGCTTTTAATCCAAAGTCTGTTTTAAAGCTTGCACAATTTAGAGGGGCACTCTCTTTAAAGATACTTCAAGAGGTAGGTTATTTTTATGAATATACGCCTTTACAGGTAAAAAAAGCAGTCACTGGAAATGGGAAAGCAACCAAAGAACAGGTGGCTTTTATGGTGAAAAGACTTTTTAGCATCAAAAAAGAGATAAAACCACTAGATATCACTGATGCCATGGCCATAGCCCTCACCCATCTTCAGAGGGTGAAAATGCGTAAAAAGTAGAAATGTTGATACGTAAAAGAGTTTTTAGTTAGTGAGTGGTGGCTGTGCATTTTTCTTTACAGAGATCATACGTTTTTCAGGCATAGTGAATGTCTCTTTTTTGTTTTCTCCAGTAGATTCTTCAATGATCTTATCATAGAGATAAATATCATTTTTAAAATAGGATAGACCATTTTCCTCATACACCGTAAAATACAACATATGTACAGGTATACGTTTTTTTAGGCCAATGGTTTTAGGTTTGTTCGTTTCGAGAATATCCTCTATCTTATATCGTTTTTTAGAGTGTTTAAGTAGGATATCCACCAGTTCAAAAGGTTGTTCTACACGCATACATCCTGAGGAGTATATTTTATATCGTCTATCAAGAAGAGATTTGTTGTCTGTATCATGGATATAGACATCATATTTGTTAGGGAACATAAATTTTACACGACCCAATGCATTGGTTTCACCAGGGTACTGTACAAAACGATAGGGTACATGTTTATCACTGTTCTCATATGGGTCTAACATTTCCTGAGTCACTTCTATCTCTTTTTTACCACGGAAAACACGAATGTTATTTTCTTTAAGGTATTCAGGATTTTCTCTTAGAACAGGTATAAGGTCTCTTTTTATGAGGTTATCTGTTACGGTCCATGTAGGATTTAAAACGATGTATGTCATGGTATCTGAAAAAACAGGGGTAGGTCTATCTATACGCCCTACTACAAGACCTTTTTGGAGTATCTTTTCGCCTTCCTGATAATAGCGAAGTGTAAAGTCAGGAATATTGACTTCTATATGTTCTTTTTCAAAATGTTTCGGATAGAGTTTTGTTTTATCAAGATTTGTGATGATCGCCTGGATATTTGAAGAGGCTGGTTGGTTAAGGTAGTAGGTCGTTATTTTGTCTACTTCACCGGTCACTTTAAGCAGATATCGTTTTTGATACGAAATAACAGCACTTCTTAATGTCTCGTCAAATTTATTAGAGAGAGAAGCATTTTTAGGGAAGTCCCCGGATATTTGTAAACGTTTTTTTATGTTTTTAACACGACTTGAACTATCACCTGGTTTTAACGTACTGTTTGTGTATTTCAGCTTTGGAAATTTATCCATAAGTCGGTAATCTTTAAGCATTTTAACAAGTTTTTTATAGCGTTTTTCCATTGGAAGAAGATAGGTGAGATAGTTATAGATATCATCATTCACTATGGCAGAGATAAGTGCTTTTTGATCGGGAAAGGCTTTTACTTTCATCTCCCAGTCTGCTCTGATATCATCACTCTCTTTAAGTGCAGAGAATTTATTTTGTACCAGATCCCAATCCACATCACCCTGCACTATGAAACGTACCAGGCGTACCATAGAACTGGTCAGTACAAGATCAAGTCTGGCATAGATCGCTGCTTGCTTTTGAACATTAGGTTCCGTATTGTCTAAAAGATAATAAAGACGGGAGATAGAGGCTCTGTCAAAAGACTTGTCTTTATAGTTAAAAAGAGGATCATTCAGTGCCTGTATAAGACTACTTGTTTTTTTTGCATTTTTATTACCTATCCATAAGGCTTGATTTCCTGTTTTTCTATAGATATTTTGTATGATACTTTTATTTTGACCTTTGATACTCGTATGGAGTCCATTTTGTATGTTTCGTGAAATGTTTTCCATAGAAAGGCTTTGGGCATAGAGGGTTACTTGAAAAATACTTAGAGATAGCAGGAGTGTTAATAGTCGCAAAAAAGGCCTTCTTTATTTATGTTTTTTATCGATGAGTTTGAGATATTTTAGAGGAGTGACATCTTTCATCGCTTGTGCAAGCCACTGTATCTGGAACCATGCAGCCCCTGAGTCTCTCAGGTCAAAATAATTTTTTAATGATCTTATGTTGAAGCTTACTACCATATCTACTTTCCAGTTGTCAGAGACAATATGTTTAAATCCATCTCCTACATTTCTTTTTTTCTTACCCATTTGAAATGCCTCAAAAAGCGTTTGACTGTCGCCTTTACACTCTTCAATAAATGGCAGAGATGATTTTGCAATAGCATTTGTGAGAAAGTCATGATCTTTTTCATATTGGAACTGTAATTTATCATACATGGCTTTTATCTCTATCGCAAGATAATCCTCATCGGTCACCACAAAAAGATTAAGTGCAAGTACTTTTTCTAAAAAGAAGGAAAAACCATCTTCACTTTCAAGGGAAGCGACATAAGCATTGATCACAGAAGACATGGTGTAACGTGTAGATCTTACTGAAATAGCTTGCAGTCTATGACGCGCATGCTCCTGCAGTACCCCCCTAGAGGTGCCTTGAATTAAAAAAGAGAGAGTGGCATGTTCTATGATGGAGTGATGATGGTGTACCCAAGCAAGATTTGCAAGAAGGTCAGAATCATCGATGTTATTAATGGCATCAGTATCTAAATCTTCCATGGCATACTTGACACACTCATTTTCAGAGTTTTCAAAAGAGTCATAACAGGTTCTGGCTGCTATCTCTGCAACACCTAGACCACTTTCCTGCAAGAGTGTCACTTTTGGCTTTTCATATTCGATATGGTACATTGTTATTTTTTCCATAGTTACACTCCACATAAATTTAGATACAATTATAGCAATTTTAACTAAAGGCTCTAAATGCAAGCTAATGAACGTTTTTTTGGTTTTGAAGAAGATTTTCGAGACCCATATGCAAGAGATAGAGACAGAGTACTTCACTGCTCTTCCTTTAGGCGTTTAGAGTACAAAACACAAGTCTTTTTAAACCATGAAGGCGACTATTTTCGAACACGTCTTACGCATTCACTTGAAGTGAGTCAGATCGCACGTACTTTATCCCGTATGCTTGAACTCAATGAAACACTCGCAGAAGTTATTGCCCTCTCCCATGATCTTGGACATACGCCTTTTGGACATGTAGGCGGAGATGCGTTAGATAAACTGCTTAAAGAAGATGGGAGACCTTTGGGATTTGAACACAATTTCCAGTCTTTTAGAGTACTGACAAAACTTGAAAAACGATACAAAGACTTTGATGGGCTCAATCTTACTTTTGCCACACTTGAAGGTGTACTTAAGCACTCATATCCCTATAAAAAACCTTTTTTAGAAGGTTTGGACAGCCGTTTTGACCTTGAAAAACATCCTTCTTTGGAAGCGATGGTCGTAGACCATGCAGATGAGATAGCCTATAACTCACATGACATAGATGACGGCATAAAATATGGACTCCTCACATTCGATGATCTACTGCAAGATGAACTTTGTTTAAGGGTAGATGCAATGGTGCAAAAAGAGGGCATAGAAAGATCTGAAAAACTTTATCGTCATCGTTTTGTGGCAGGGCTCATTAAATTACTGGTCGAAGATTTTATAGTAAACTCAAAAGAAGGGGTAGAGAAGTACCGTCAAAGTGTACCTATATGTGGTGCCCTTGATGCCAAAGTAAAGATACCTGTAGGTTTTTCAAAAGAGACAGCAACAGCACTCAAAAAACTTAAAAAACTACTCTTTAACAAACTCTATACCCATGAAAAAATAGCACGCAAAATGTACGCAGGAAAACAGTGTATCAAAGGGCTATATAAAGCATTTAACGAAGACCATGATCTGCTACCTCCCTATCAGAAAGAGCTTTTTGAAGTACGTACTCAAAAAAGGGTCATTGCAGATTACATTGCTGCAATGACAGACCGCTATGCTATGAAAACCTATCATGAAATTTACGGATTAAGTCTATAAAATCTACTATATAGTAAGTTTTGGGTATAATTCGCGAAAATTTATATTAGGCATCAAGCCTTAACTTCAGGACATTTTATGCAAAAGATTAAAAATATTGCCGTTATCGCGCACGTTGACCACGGAAAAACAACACTTGTAGATGAACTTCTCCAACAGTCTGGTACCTTTGAAGCACACCAACAGGTAGAAGAGAGAGCGATGGATAGTAATGACATTGAAAAAGAAAGAGGGATCACTATTCTTTCTAAAAACACTGCTATTAGGTATGGTGATCACAAGATCAACATTATTGACACACCGGGTCACGCCGATTTTGGTGGAGAAGTTGAGCGTGTTCTTAAAATGGTAGATGGTGTACTTCTCCTTGTAGATGCACAAGAGGGTGTGATGCCTCAAACTAAATTCGTCTTGAAAAAAGCGATTGAACTGGGGCTTATTCCAGTGGTTGTTATCAACAAGATCGATAAAGATGGTTCAGATCCGGACAGAGTAATGGACGAAGTGTTTGATCTTCTTGTTGCACTTGATGCAAACGAAGAGCAGCTTGAATTCCCAGTACTGTACGCAGCAGCTAGAGATGGTTATGCAAAATGGGAAATGGAAGATGAAGACAAAGATATGACACCACTTTTTGAAGCTATTATTGAAAAAGTTCCATATCCAAAAGGTTCACCAGAGAATGACACGCAAGCACAGGTGTTTACACTTGATTCTGATAACTTTGTTGGTCGTATCGGTATTACACGTATCTTTAATGGAAAAGTAAAAAAAGGTGATGAGTATCTTCTTGTAAAAGCATGTGGAGCAAAATCAAAAAGTCGTATCTCTAAGCTTATTGGATTTAAAGGTCTTGAGCGTATTGAGATCGAAGAAGCAGAAGCTGGAGATATCGTTGCGATCGCAGGATTTAATGATATTGATGTAGGTGATTCGGTATGTGATCCAGTTAACCCTGTAGCACTTGACCCTATGCACGTAGAAGAGCCTACGCTTTCAGTTATTATGTCTGTAAACAATGGACCTTTGGCTGGACAAGAAGGTAAACATGTTACATCTAACAAGATTCAAGAGCGTCTAGAAAAAGAGATGGAGACAAACATCGCTATGCGTATGGAGCCGACAGGTGAAGCATCATTTAAAGTTTCAGGTCGTGGTGAACTTCAGATCGGTATTTTGGCAGAGAATATGAGACGTGAAGGTTTTGAATTCATGCTTGCTCGCCCGGAAGTTGTAACAAAAGAAGAAGATGGTGTGAAACTAGAGCCATTCGAGCACTTAGTCGTAGATGTTCCTGAGGAATTCCAAGGTGTTGCCATTGAAAAACTAGGTAAAAGAAAAGCAAATATGAGTTCACTTACACCTATGCCTGATGGTACAGTAAGACTAGAGTTTGAGATTCCTGCACGTGGACTTATCGGATTTAGAAATGAATTCCTGACAGATACTAAAGGTGAAGGTATTATGAACCACTCGTACTTGGAATACAGACCTTACTCAGGTACGGTTATATCTAGGACTCCAGGAGCATTGGTATCCATGGATGATGGTGAAGCAGTTGCTTTCTCTATCTTCAACCTTCAGTCACGTGGTGTTATGTTTATCAGCCCACAAGATAAAGTATACTCAGGTATGGTTATCGGTGAGTCTGCAAGACCTGGTGACCTGGATGTGAACCCACTTAAAGGGAAACAACTGACAAACATGAGAACATCTGGTGCAGATGATGCTATCAAACTTGTAACACCAAGAGTAATCACACTTGAATCTGCTATGGAGTGGATCGAAGAAGATGAGCTTATAGAGATAACACCGGAGTCTGTTAGAATTCGTAAGAGATCTTTAGACCCGGTAGTGCGTAAGCGTCTAGCAAGAGACAAAAAGAACTCTAAATAGTTCTTTTATTTCACTGGATCTTCGGCTGAACGGCTTCGTTCCGTTTGGTCACATACTGGGAGTTCCCGCACTTCACTCACCCCTTTCAACCAAACCTACAGCAAACCAAAAGACTATTGTTTTTATATATAGTTTGAAAAATTATTTATAAATTCTTTCCTGCACGCAATCCGCTCACCCATGCAAAATGAAAATTAAAACCACCTCGATCTCCATCGACGTCGAGTATTTCTCCTGCAAAGTAGAGGTTTGGTACAAGTTTTGACTCCATGGTATGAGGGTTGATTTCACGGGTGTCTATACCTCCTGTGGCTACTTCGGCCCCCTTAAAGCCTTTGGTATCGTTAACACTTAGTTTAAGGTTTTTAATGGCGTGTACGAGTTTGTTTATCTCTTTTCGATTGAGTTGACTTTCTACTTGCACCTTGCTCTTTGATTGCTCTAAAAGGCTATGTATGAGTTTTTTATTTATTATCCCTTGCAGCCATAAGTCTATAGGTTTCTCGCTCTCATTTTGGATTCTTGAGAGCAGTAGATTGGTGAGTTTCTCTTTACTTAGTTCGGGCATAAGGTCAAGGCTAAGTTCGCAGTAGTCAAAGTTAGCAAGTCTTGTGCTCACTTCGCGGCTAAGATCTAGTATGGCAAGTCCACTGATACCGTAGTTTGTAAAGAGCAGGTCACCTTTCTTTTCTGTGATATATTCACCATTGGCATAGAGCTTGGCAATTCCTGCTACCTTAACACCTGCACAGCCTTTGACCCAAGACTCTTCAGAACAGAGTTGTACAAGGGAAGGGTGGCGCGGTATGAGGGTGTGTCCCATCCTTGTGGCAAAAGCATAGCCTGAGTTGGAACCTCCAAGCTGTGGGGCAGCAGGTGATCCGGAAGTGATGATCAGTTTTTCACATTCTTTTGTACCTTGAGAAGTTTCAAGTGTAAAAGTATTGTTATTTTTGCTTATACTTGTTACAGCACAGTCACAGATGAGCTGCACACCAAGTTTTTTAGCTTCATATTCAAGCAGTTCCACAACAGAAGATGCCTGAAGTGACATAGGAAACATTTTCCCCTCTTTACCTTCTATGAGTTCCAGACCTATAGATGTGAAAAACTTTTCTATAGTTTCAAAGTTATAGCCAGATAACACTTCTTTTATAAAATTCGGATTTTGAGAATGAAAACGGTTCAAGTTGATGTATCTGTTATCTATATTACATTTTCCGTTACCGGAGACAAGTATTTTTTTTCCTATCTTATGGTTCTGTTCAAGGAGTGTCCCTTGCACACCGGATCTGGCAGCTGTGATAGAGGCTATAAGACCCGAGGCACCTGCTCCAATAATGATCATAAGTTAAATGTCTCTTGTAAAGTATGTTTTAGGGAGCATGGATAGAGAGGCTGCTTCCCGTGTATTCAAGAATATTGTTGATCTCTCCGCCATCTACGAAGAATGCATATTCTCTGTCTTTTTTGAAATATAAGGTAATCTCACCGGAACTTGAACTGTCTCCCAGTTCAGGAGTACCGGTACCTGTACATAGATATTCTGCAACACTGTCAGTATCTTTTTCAAATGTACATAGGTATCTACGGACCATAGCGGTACTTCCTACCATGATTGCTTCACGTGTTTCTCCAGATACATCCCTGTAGATCACTTCAGCATACTGGGCATCTTTTTTGTCCCATACTATACCAAAGTCACGGCCACTCTGCAAAAGTGCCAGCGCGTTTTTTGTTTGTTCTTCATCATCAGTCGCATCATCTACAACTTCATTTACAATAGAATCGATCACAGATTCTGTACAGCCTGACATAAAAAAAGAGAGTGATATAAGAAGTATAAAAGAGAGTATAGTATTTTTCATTTTAATCCTTGTGATATATTTTATCTAAGGATTGGTTATAGAGAGATATAAAGATTTTATCATCATAGTATCTTTATTTGTGTATGATTCTGAAAAAGGATCAAGTATGTCAGCATTGGTAGAATTTAGTATGTTTCCAACAGAACAAACGCAAAGTAAAAGTGTTTTTGTCGCACGTGTCTTGGACATTGTAGATAAAAGTGGATTAGCGTATCAACTTACGCCTATGGGGACTATCATAGAGGGAGAGACCGTTGAAGAGGTTCTGTCTGTGATCAATAAGGCATATGAAGAGTTACAAAAAGACTGCGGGCGTGTCTATAGCTCCATAAAGATAGACTGGCGTGACGGTCCAGTAGGAAGACTTAAAAATAAAGTAGGCGCAGTAGAAGAGAAGTTAGGGCGTAAACTTAACTCATAACATAACTTATCATGTGAGTTCTCTACTCAATAGTAGCAGATTTGGCTTTACCAAAATGCGCTCTATCAACAAAAATACAGGACGTAAACTCAACAGCTAATATTGGGTATAATACGCGTAATTTTTTACAAGGATATTTAAATGTGTGCTGAAAAGATACAACGTTTAATACAGGCAAGTATACTAGGAATAGTCATGGGTCTGGCAGCAAGTGGTATGGGTGGAGAAGCAGGTATGCTTCAATTGGCATTTTTAGTACAGCTTGGTATGATGATCATGTTGCTCATCGCAGGGCTTACAGGCTGGTGTCCGGGGATCATCCTACTTAAGAAGGTCTTCCCTTCTTGTGAAGAAATGAATAATAAAGGTAACAACTAATGTCAAATATTTCATATAAAGATGCCGGTGTCGATATTGACGCAGGTAATGAATTTGTAGAGGCGATCAAATCTGATGTAAAATCAACTTTTGATAAAAATGTTATAGGTGGCATAGGTTCATTTGCGGGAGCATATGCCCTTCCAACAGGATATAAAGAACCGGTGATACTCTCTGCTACAGATGGTGTAGGTACAAAGCTTCGTATCGCTATAGAGAGTGGTAAGCTTGACACTGTAGGTATCGACCTTGTCGCCATGTGTGTAAATGACCTCATTTGTAATAATGGTACACCGATGTTCTTCCTGGATTATTATGCAACAGGCAAACTGCTTCCACAAAATGCAAAAGATGTGGTTGCGGGTATTGCAGAGGGATGTAGACGTTCAGAATGTGCGCTTGTAGGTGGGGAAACCGCTGAAATGCCGGGAATGTACTCTGAAGATGACTTTGATCTTGCAGGATTTGCCGTAGGTATCGCAGAGCGTGCCGATATGGATATGGTCGCTAATGTAAGAGAAGGGCAGATCCTTATTGCTATGCCTAGTTCAGGTGTGCATTCAAACGGGTATTCTCTGGTAAGAAAACTCTTTTTTGACAAACTGGGTATGACCCTGGATACAGAGTTTGAAGGAAAGCCGCTTGTGAATACACTGCTTGAGCCAACACGTATCTATGTAAAAGAGTATAAAGCCAATAAAGAGCATGTAAAAGCTTTAGCCCACATAACGGGTGGGGGGATCATAGAAAACCTTCCTAGGGTCCTTCCAGAGGGTATGAGAGCGATTGTAAACAAAGACTCCATACGTGTATTGCCTATCTTTGAATTTATGTCACAGTATGTAGAAGAAGAAGAGATGTTCAGAGCATTTAACATGGGTGTCGGTATGGTATGGGTTGTTGAACCTGAAGATGTTGATACTGTACTTGCAAATACTGATGGTTATGTGATCGGTGCCTTGGCAAAAGGCGAGAAGGGCGTAGAGATGGTTTAGTCCATCTCTACATAACATTTACTTTGTAGGCTTTTCACAGACCCCTTTTTCTATACACTCTCTATCTAATTCCCCACTTTTCCACTTTTTCAAATATTCAGAAAGATTCTCTTTCACATCTCCCTGTAACATATAGAGCCCTATGAGGTTTGGCAGTGCCATGGACAATATGAGCAGGTCAGAGAATTCCAAGAGGGCTGATGCACTTGTAACGGAAGCCATGACTGTAAATGACACGAAGATAAGTTTATAGAGTAAGGTATATTTTTCTCCAAAGAGATAGGTCCATGAACGCTCTCCGTAGTATGACCATGAGATCATCGTGGAGAAGGCAAACAATACAATGGAAAATGATAAAATAATCGGGAACCATGAGATCACTGTACCATAGGCCGCAGCCGTAAGTGCTGCACCCTGTTTTGAGGCTACCAGACTTGCAAATTCACCATCAACAGCATAGACACCGGTTGTGACAATAACAAGTGCCGTCATAGAACAGATCACGATAGTATCTATGAATGGTTCATAAAGTGCAACCATTCCCTGACGTACAGGGTATTTTACAGACGCAGTAGAGTGTACGATAGCCGCAGAACCGATACCTGCTTCAGAAGAGAAAGCGGCACGTTTAAAACCTTGTACAAGTACGCCTATGAGCCCACCTGCAGCTGCTGTAGGAGCAAATGCTTCATGAAAGATGGTTGAGATGGCAGAAGGTACCAAAGAGGCGTTAGTGATAAGTATCCAAAGTGATGCAAGAAGATAAATGAACACCATAGCAGGTACGATCTTCTCCGCTGTATGGGCAATACGTTTGATACCGCCTATGATCACAAACCCGACCAGTGCTGCCATGATGAAACCAAAGACGATCGGATAGGTTTCAAAAAAAGGCACTCTGTCAGAAAGTACACCCATAGCTTGTGAAGTTTGAAAAGCATTTCCTGCTCCCAAAGAACCACCTATGGCAAGTACAGCAAAGAGAATGGCAAGTCCTTTACCTAGTTTGGCATGTCCTTTTGATGCAAGTCCTTTGGAAAGATACTGCATCGCACCACCCATAATACGGCCATCAGGTCTCTTTTCACGGTAGATCTGGGCAAGGGTGACTTCTGTAAACTTCAGCGTCATACCAAAGAATCCTGCGAGTATCATCCAAAAGGTTGCCCCCGGACCACCTATAGCAATGGCTATGGCTACACCAGCAATGTTACCTAGACCTACAGTAGCAGAGAGAGCTGTAGTTAAAGATTGAAAAGGGGTGATCTCACCAACGTCATCAGCTGTTTTGTATTGTCCTGTGATGATCTTATAGGCATGTGAGAACATACGTACATTGATAAAGCCGAAACGGAAAGTAAGAAAAACACCTCCGACGATGAGCCATGCCACGATAAACGGCATACTTGAACCTTCGACAGCGCCAAAAAAGACATCAAAGAAGAAGATAGAACCCAAAAGACTATTGACCTGTTCGAAGATACTGTTCATTATTTTCCCTCATAAGTATATGAAATGATTATACTCATATACGCCTAAAGTACGTCTAATTTAGGGGTTAAAAAGACTTTTTTTAATTTTTTTTGAAAATCTATTGACAAATAGAAACCTTTTGACTATAATTGCATTCCTTTTTCAGATGAGTCTGTCTGTTAAACAGGAAAAACGGAGTGTAGCGCAGTCTGGTAGCGCACCTGGTTTGGGACCAGGGGGTCGAAGGTTCGAGTCCTTTCACTCCGACCATTTAGTTTTTTAACATTTTAATAATAAGTAAACATATTCAATTATGGTGGGCGTAGTTCAGTTGGTAGAGCGACAGTTTGTGGTACTGTATGTCGCGGGTTCGAGCCCCGTCGCCCACCCCATTGATAATTATAGGGTAACCACCCAACATGATGAAGCGCTTGTGGCTCAATTGGATAGAGCATCAGACTTCGGATCTGAGGGTTAGAGGTTCGAGTCCTCTCAGGCGTACCATTAATATATCTATTTTGATTATTTATTATTATTTTTTTTGTGCACTCATAGCTCAGCTGGATAGAGCATCGCCCTTCTAAGGCGAGGGTCTTAGGTTCGAATCCTAATGGGTGTACCACTTCTTATCATTGTTTAGATAAACTATCACATGCGGATGTGGTGAAATTGGTATACACGCCAGACTTAGGATCTGGTGCTTTACGGCGTGGAGGTTCGAGTCCTCTCATCCGCACCATTCATAAATATTAATCCCCTTTAAAACTCCATATAATCATACTTTTAGAGACTTTTTAAGCTTTCATTATTTTAGTCTAGTCCGTGCCTAGTCCGTGATATAATCAAAAAATTATCAATCTATAAATTGTCATGCTTCGATCACATTATAATAAATCATCAAAGTAAAACTCAGAATTATATTTAGGGAAAAATTTTAAACACATCTTTCTAAATCTCAAAAATCTGCTTGGGGTCGGTGTGGTAC
>JADGDL010000119.1 GCA_016744875.1 Sulfurovum sp. | reverse complement strand
TACTTATGAAATAAAAGGCGAATATGATGATGATTTACAAGAGTATGATGTAACAGAACATAAAAAAATAGTTACTATGAGTTATGACTTTATTCATATTGTTCCTCCTATGTCTCCACCAAAAGCATTAGTTGATTCTACCTTAGGTTGGCAAAAAGGTATGGGTAACGGTTGGTTAGAAGTTGATAGAAAAACACTACAACATAGACGCTATAGTAATGTCTTTGGTATTGGTGATGTGTGTGGTATTCCATTAGGAAAGACAGGAGGAAGTGCAAGACATCAAGCACCTATTGTGGTTGATAATCTTGTTTCTGTCGTAGAAAAAAAAGAACTAAAAGAGAAATTTGATGGCTATACTGTATGTCCATTAAAAGTAAACTATGGAGAGATTATTTTAGCCGAGTTTAACTATAATGGTTTAGCACCATCATTTCCTTTAGCGCCAGAAAAACCAAGAACATTATGGTGGTTAGCCGATTTACATATGTTTAAAACAATGTATTGGCATTTAATGTTAAGAGGGTGGA
The DNA here is from genome assembly GCA_016744875.1 of Sulfurovum sp. Taxonomy (GTDB): domain Bacteria; phylum Campylobacterota; class Campylobacteria; order Campylobacterales; family Sulfurovaceae; genus Sulfurovum. Next base: position 13 of record JADGDL010000119.1, on the reverse strand, counting down.
TGTAGGTTAATTC
>JADGDL010000118.1 GCA_016744875.1 Sulfurovum sp. | reverse complement strand
GATATATAGTTTAATTGTGATTCGAATGCGTCTAGTGTTATTTCTGCTGTAGTTCTTAGAGCCACTAGTTTTACTCTAATTTGTCTATTTGCAAGACTAACGTTGCTAACAGTCGGAGAGGGGATTCGCTGGGCTCCCAGTGCTACATCATTTCGTGTAGGTTCTCCCACAAATTGTTGAGTTTTCCTTTCAATTTGATTGATTACATTTTCTTTTTGATCATAAAAAAGAGTTGTCTCTCATCCGCATGCTGAAATTCTATTTCATCATAATTCTCATCCAGGATCTTTTTGACTATTTCATCAAGCGCATGCTCTTTTGCAAGATTTTCATCGATGATCTTTTTTGCTGCTTCAACAACGGCTTCTCTACCTTTTGGCATAGTGATAAAAGGTGCATTGGCTAAATCAATTCCAATTTTTGTGGCTACATATCCTGTTTGTTGTGGTTTTAATCTCATGCTATCAACTCCTCAAGTTTTTCTTTAAGCGACAAGTCGCGTGAGCTCTCTGCTGAAGAGAACTTAGTGTTAGCGTAGCCATTTGGGC
>JADGDL010000117.1 GCA_016744875.1 Sulfurovum sp. | reverse complement strand
AACTAACGTTTCATAAGTTTCCATCTAGTGACTCAAAGTTGCCAGAAAAGTCTCTTCTATTTTAGTAGAGATATCTTGAGAATGATTCATAAATGAGAAATGATCGCCTTCATAAACCTCAAGTTTTGAATCTTTTATAAGCTCATCAATTTTCTTTGCTGAGCTAAGAGGTGTTGCAGTATCTTCTTTACCCCAACATAAAAGTGCTTTTCCATGATATAAAGAGAACTCTTTAGAAAAGTCTTCATCAACAACATTTTTAAATGTTTGGTACATATGTTCACTTAACTCTTTAGCATCATCAGCAACAAAAAGAGAACGAAGTTTAGCAAAACCAAAAACTTTCAATGTTTTAAAAAGTGCTATTTTCACTTGAACTTTTAATGGTTTTGTTCTATAAATACCTGCGCTTGAAACTAACACAAGAACTCTAGGCTCAAGCAATAGAGCTACTTTTCCACCAAAAGAGTGCCCAACTATAATTGATTTAAAAGCATTGATATGAATCATAAGAAGTTCTACTATTCTAGCTACATCTGAAGTCTTAAGAG
>JADGDL010000116.1 GCA_016744875.1 Sulfurovum sp. | reverse complement strand
ACCGCAAGACCCGAGGGTACTCCATCATATGTATAACGTGCCTTAACAATGGTATCTTCATGTGTATTTACAGCCCAGTGTAGTGTAAGTTTATACCCTACTGCTTCATTTCCATAGGTGTAATTAAAAATTGTTGCACCTACTTCTTCGGCTTCTTCTTCAGATATAGTACCTACATATTTAGGGTCGCTTATGAACATTGCTACCTTAATACCATACTCATTATTTGTTTCTTGATCCATGTTTTTCCTTTAGGAGATAATGCCCACTTTAGCGAGCTAACCTAAAACTAGGATTAAATCAGATATTTTTTGTCCTAAATACTTTATCTTAACTTCAACACCATTGTATTATTCATATTTAGTTCACATAGTTATGGTATTATCCTTTAAAAATTTGCGGGAGTATACAGTTAAGATGCAATCCAAAATCATATTTGTAGTCATATTTATGCTCTCTTTTAGTGCTTTTCATGATTCTTTTATCTCTATGCTTGACAACAATGTAAATACGAATATCGTACATTATATAAGTGATGAAGTCCCCTCTTCTGA
>JADGDL010000115.1:308-555 GCA_016744875.1 Sulfurovum sp. | reverse complement strand
GATGAGATGAACCGTTTGGTTTATACACGTTTTAAAGGACGAGTTGCTTCTAAAGAAGAAGCAGAGAGTGCGATTTATGTGAACTATAAAGGAACAAGTTATACGCCACTTGCTTATGAAGATGGATATGTAACTCGTTACCGTGCAGATGTACGTGTTAACTTTAAAATGGATACCAAAGAAGGTATGATTAATAAAAGAATTAGCAGTAGGGTTGAATCAGATATTCAGGCTTCTTCCCTTACTT
>JADGDL010000115.1:0-298 GCA_016744875.1 Sulfurovum sp. | reverse complement strand
TAAAGCACTTGATGAGTTCATCGGTTATGTAAGTGTAGTAGGTATGAAAGCAAGTCAAAAAACTGAATAAACATGACACTAAATGTTTTTTTAGATGATAAACCACTCTACTATAAAGAGATAGATCATAAGCGTGTGCATACAGCTTATGACCTACTAAAACCTACTATAAAGCGTCCAAAAACTGTACATATCGTTGGTACCAATGGAAAAGGTTCAACAGGACGAATTTTGGCACACTTGGCACATACAAGTGGATTACTTGTTGGACACTACTCATCCCCACATATATTAAAAT
>JADGDL010000114.1 GCA_016744875.1 Sulfurovum sp. | reverse complement strand
GAGGGATACTCTCTCCACTGGCTTGCATGCTTAATGCTTCTGGGTACTTTTTGTAGTGTTTACGTACAGCATTAGCTAAAGATTTTTTAGTCTTTTCATCTACGGGTGTGGGTGTTTCTTTTGGCAGTGCTTTGAGAAGTTCTGCTACAAGTTCATTTTGAGGATATGGCATCAGTGACTGCCATGTTGCCAAAATATCACGATTGATATGTGAAGGAATAGACCCCATGATACCTACATCATTTTGATCATGTACCAAAAGTCCCGATGTTGTACCTCTATCAAGTGTAAGTACTTGAAACAAGTAAAGTGTATGGTAAGCCAACTGTTCTTCTAACTTTTCTTTAGAAAAGATAGGATGAGAAGCAAACTTTGCAGAAATAATAGCGATATACTTGTCTATCACTGACTCTCCAACCTCTTTAGCAAACGCTTTATCTACCTCAAAATTACCTGAATTGTACCCTTCAAGATAATAGTGGCTTACCCCTCTTGTACGTCCAAGTGCTGGGATATTAAAATACCTGTCACCTTGTGCTTCACCTTCTTCATAAAGC
>JADGDL010000113.1 GCA_016744875.1 Sulfurovum sp. | reverse complement strand
GGCAATGTCTCAACACGATCAGTGAAGCAATTAACAATGATATTAATCTTGACATTGATGTAAGCGATAAGATCATTACAAAACTAAAAGATAGAAAATTGGATGTAGGTCTGATAGAATCTCCAATCATTGATAACGATCTTATCTATAGAGAATGGTTGGAAGATGAACTGGTTGTTGTCTCTAATGTAGCAATTCCAAAAGTATTGAAGACCGAAGAGCTATATGACTTTGACTGGATATGCCGTAATGAAGGTTCCCATACAAGAAGAGTAGTTACTGAAGTATTTGATGAACTCGGTGTATCTTGTAAAAGCTTTAATGTACTTTCTGAAGTGAGTAACACTACGACTATATTGCAAACACTAAAGAAGAGTGATAGAAATCCAGAGAGACCGGTTGTTTCTATATTGTCAAAATATTCTGTAATGGATGAACTTGCAAAGGGTGAACTTTTTGAAGCAAAACTCAGAGGTTTTACTATGTCACGTAAATTCTATATTGTCTATTATAAAGAGAATAAACTTAATGCTTATGTAGATAAAGTTGTAAATTATAT
>JADGDL010000112.1 GCA_016744875.1 Sulfurovum sp. | reverse complement strand
ATGATAGCTTTAGAATAAAGGTGATCCAAAGCAGGAGTTACGACAGCATCACTACCCTCTGTAGGTAGTTTTCTTGTATGAAGAAGTTTGTTCGTTCCCCCTGCATCTTTGGCTGTAGATACCATATATATAGCATGATGATACGCCTTAAATGCGTGAAACTCAGCAACTGAAGGCGTTTCAGGGGTAACCCCTGCGCTTAAAAAACTTGCAAGTATTAGTGTAAGTGCAGTAATTAATGTTTTCATATTAGATCCTTTAGTTATCTATTGATATTATATTATTCTTCTCATTTTATTATACTCCAAATATTTTACCATTACAAGAAAAGGGTATGATTTTTAATATGTCAGAAAGATGATAATTTCACCTATAACCCTCAAAACCTTATAATCTAACATATTTTATAACGTTTGTCGCTCAGACAGTATATTTAGGGCTATGTTTTTTCAGTAAAATATCCCACTATTTCTGAAAAAACTAGCCCTGATAATAATTCCTAAAATTCAACTAATTATCTAACAAGTGATGACATAACCATCTCGTCTGTTGGCTTAACAT
>JADGDL010000111.1 GCA_016744875.1 Sulfurovum sp. | reverse complement strand
GTCATCGATACTTTTAGGGTCATATATGATGACGTCACCTAAGATTTTTTTACCAAAGAAATCTTGTGGAGATACTTTCCCATGTTTAAGTGAGTATGCAGTGGCATAAGGTGGCATAGTGTAAGAGATATACTTTGCATTAGGTATTTTTTCGTAGATATTTTCATGAATGTGTACATCAGGGTTTGCCATGGACCAACGGTAATCTCTTTTGTTAAAGTCAAGCTTTACAAGAGACTCTTCAGTGATTTCATCCAAGATGGTATCTTTTGAGTTAATAATAAAACCATGTGAAGATATTCTTGCAGAAATAGACCCATGGTAGACACCAAAGAAGTTTTTGTTAAAGAGTGAAAGTGAGACGTGTTTGATATCATCTATAAGGTGGTTATCCATCATGTACGAAACCTTTATTAGGATTATTTCGCTATTATAACATTGATAATTAAATTTAAGGATTTTAATGAAAACACCTCACATACCAGTACTTTTAAATGAAGTATTAGCGAGTTTTAAAGATGTGGGGGAAGGGTACTTTGTAGACTGTACGCTTGGTTATGC
>JADGDL010000110.1 GCA_016744875.1 Sulfurovum sp. | reverse complement strand
GTAATGGATATAGCCCCAAGAATAAGTATAAATGCCCAAACTTCTGCTTTTACAATTTGAAACTTTGAAAACAGAGAAAATGCCGGTTTTTTATACTTAAAACTTACAGCTTCACAAGCACTGCTACAGTCCATACATAGAGTACAGTCTGTCATAGCGTTTCTGTTGTCAAATGTAAAAGGTTTTAATCCATGTGGACAAGCAGTCGCACACTCAAATGTTTTACACTCATTACAAGCACTTTTATATGTTCCAAGCCATGTAAATGATAGCTTAGAGTATGCACGTGTCAGAACACCGATAGGACAGATATATTTACAGTAACTCATATCCCTATATATGAAATATATAACAAACGAAACAAGAGTCATCACGGTAAACATCATTGCAGTGCCAAAAGGTGTTCTGTAAACACCCGGAAACATATAGTAAATAGCCCACCAACCAATTACAAGCAGAAATAGACCTATAAATCTGTTTTGCATCCATTTTGGCATTTTCTTTTTTAGGCCAAACTTTGTAATATATTTTCCCATAAATCCATGAAAGCATATACCACAAAATA
>JADGDL010000010.1:54983-59775 GCA_016744875.1 Sulfurovum sp. | reverse complement strand
AAACAGCTTCAAGTCACTCTTCGGATTTACACCCACTCATTTTTTACGCCAGCTTAAACTCAATCTTATTCATAATGAGCTCAAAAAAAGTAAACCAGATCAAACTACTGTATCAAATGTTGCACGAACATGGGGCTTTACACATATGGGTCGTTTTGCAAGATATTATAGAGAACTATTTGATAGAAACCCTTCACAAACACTTAAGCAAGAATTTTCCTTTTAACATCATCTTTCTGCTGATAGGAAATTTTATAATGAAAACTATAAAAGAAAATCTAAACTCAAAAGAGTTTAAAATAAGTGGGAACCTCTAAAGATTTACTTTTCTAAAGCCTCTTCTTCTTTAGGAAAATATCCATGTGCATCAAGCCATCTATATATATCTGCAGCGATTGGTCCTGCTGTACTACCTCCATGTCCACCATGTTCAACTAGGATCGTCACTATGTATTTTGGATCATCGTAAGGTGCATAGGTGGTCAACCATGCATGAGAACGTAAAAAATAGGCCAACTGGGACTCTTTCAAACGATTTTTGGTGGACTGAGGTATAGAGGCTACCTGTGATGTACCTGTCTTTCCTGCTACAACTATAGGAAGTTTACTCATTGCTTTATATGCTGTTCCTTTACGGGAATTACACACATCATACATTCCACCTTGTATCTCTGCCAGATAGCCGGGATTGAGATTGATCGTTTTAAGTTCAGGCACTATACTCTTGCCATCCACTTCTCTTGCCATATGCGGTGTAGGAAGTTTGGAAGTGGCAAGCATTGCTGTATAACGTGCCACCTGCATTGGTGTAGCCAGGTCATAACCCTGCCCTATGGCTGCGATCACTGTTTCACCCATGTACCATGGTTGTTTAAAACGTTTCATCTTCCATGCTTTATCAGGTATTATACCTGCATACTCACGTGGCAGGTCTATACCTGTTTTTACCCCAAACCCAAAAGTGCGGAGATTACGTGCCATTGCATCTATGCCTACTTTTAAACTTTTATTATAAAAATAGACATCACAACTCTCACGGATCGCCTTTTTCAATTGTACGGTACCATGTCCCCATCTTGACCAACATCGAAACTTATGTTTACTGGATCCAAGCGTAATATGCCCATTACAATACTCTGAACTTTCCAGTATATTGGGCACTGCTTGAGAAAATGCCAGAGCCATTCCCATCTTTATCGCTGAGCCGGGAGGATAGGTTCCATGTATGAACTTGTTGGTAAAAGGTGTTGCTAGATCCTCCTGGAGTGCTTTCCAGTCTTTAGTACTAATTCCCCCTACAAACATATTGGGATCATAAGAAGGGTAACTCACAGCTGAGAGTACCTCACCATTTGTTTTCATTACGATAGCAACACCTGTATGGTCACCAAAACGTTCATAGATCATTTTTTGAAGATCAATATCTAAATTTAAACGTATGTTCTTATTATCTTTTGGACGCTCTTTTTCAAGTATGTCTATGGCTTTGTTGGTTGCTGTCACCTTCGAGATCTCATATCCGAGTTCTCCCTGTAAAACTTTATTGTAGTAGCGTTCTAAACCACTTTTGCCTATTTTACCTACTTCATCAACCACGGCATCTTTTTTATTTTCTTTTTTGTTCGATCTTCCTGTATATCCTACAACATGCGCAGCATACCTTCCGTAAGGATAGTAACGTTTTGTCTCTGCTTCTATTTTGATGTTTTTAACCAGAGAGAGTTTTGGGTATGCCCCCATCATGCTGGAGTAGTGTATGAAATCAACCACTTTTATATATTTATGGTTATAGGGTGAGTTATGTTTTTTATATACCTTTAACATCACCTCTTTGTTCAAGTCGGGGAATGTTTCTATGAGTATATCGATTAAGCGATCTAACTTCTCACTTTTCATCTTAAGATGTGGTGTAATGGAGACGGAGAACCCTATCTGATTCATAGCCAACAATTTACCATTAGAATCCGTTATTTCACCTCTTACAGGTTTTATGAACTGTTTTCTCTCTATGTTCTCTTTTGCCAAACCCTCATAGTAAAAATTAGATTTAATGCTTACATGGTAGAGCCTTGTGATCATCACAGCCCAAAAAACAATAAAAATAAGAATAACAAACTTATATTTCACAATATCACCACTATCAGCATATCTACCACTAAAGAATAGAGTAATATTTTATCTAGAACGATACTTTGCGTTTGAAAGATAAAATCATAAGAAAAAAGAGACGCAAGATACATAAGATCTAAGAGCAACACAGATAAAATGGGCCTACACACTCTACACTTTCTAAAATGTGTCAAAGAAGGATAGACAAGGACATAAAAAAGAAGTGTAGAAATAATAATAAGAAAAGTCGGTAAAGAGAGGTTTACTTCAATATTCATCATAAAGAAGATAGAGATCAAAACATATGCTGTTTTTTCTTTTTCCAATCCCAAAACAAACATATAGGACATAGCCCCGATAAAAAGAGGTAAAAAAACATAAATCGAAATCAGCATAGGATAGAAAAAGACAAATAAGCCTATGGCTATCCATATCAATGATTTTTGCTTATTGACTTTTCCCATACTAACTACGATAATTTATAGACCAATGCCACTTCATTACATACAGGAAAATGAATACATTTAATACAATCAGCCCAAATTTTATGTTCGGGTATCACCTCTTTATTTATCTCTTTAAAGTCAAGTTTTTGGAAAAATAGAGGGAGATAAGTCAAGACAAGTACATCTTCTTCTACCCCTAAAGCTTTGGCTTCTCGCAGGGTAAATTCTACCAATTCATGACCAATATTTTGTCCGCGATAGCTTTCATCGACGATCAGACTTCTGATCTCTGCCAATCTACTGGAGTGTATATGCAGGGCAGCATATCCTACTATCTTTTCGTCATCTTTTGCTAAAACATAAGAGCGTATATTGGTTGCTACCTCATCTTCAGTACGGTTAAGGATGATACCATCTTTAACCTCAGAAGAGACAAGTTCCTGCATCGCAGAGATATCACTTAACTTTGCTTTAACAAGCGTTACCACAACTATGCCTCACTCTTTTGCGAAGCTTCATCATCCACACCAAAGATCGTTTGAAGGATATTTTGATGTACTCTGTCATGACCATTTCTCTTGAGGTTTGAAACGGTAATAGAGCCTGGGAAATCCCGTTTCAGTTTTGCTCTCTCTTTTTGATTTAGCTTATCGATCTTTGTAAAAACAGTCAAATATCTCTGATCAGGCCGTATGAACTCTGAGATATAATCTTCCACATCATCATCTATTTTTGCATGAGGATGACGGGCATCACGCAAGTGTATAAAAAGACGTATAGAGATACGGTTCTTTATAAACTCAACAAGATTTTTTTGCCAAACTTCTTTGAGTGATTTGGAGACTTTTGCATATCCAAATCCAGGAAGATCCACAAAACGCACAGGGTAACTCTGCTCATTATAAAGATAACGTGTTTCAAAAAAGTTTATGAGTTGTGTTTTACCCGGTGTTGCAGACGATTTTGCCAGATTTTTTCTTTGTGTCAGTCCATTCAACGTAGAACTTTTACCTACATTGGAACGCCCCAAAAAAACCACTTCACTCATATCTTCAGGAAGAGAATCATTGATGCTCTGTGCTGACTTAATAAAGTTTGCTTCAACTATACGAGGTATCATTTTTCTTTATCCTTAGTATCCTCTGTAGTAAAGATGAACTTTACAGGTTTTTTCGCTGACCCTTTTACCTGTGAATCACCCGTGATCATATCCAATGTGATCTCATCACCTTTTACCTGACGTTTGTTCTTAACATCGTCCACTATTGCTTTACCAGTCAAGACATAAAATGATTTTTGGGGATAATAAGTGACCTTCTCAGATTTGCCTTGATAGTGCCCTTCTTCATTTTTGAATTCAAAAGTGACTTTACCTATGGCTTTATACATCTTTGTTTCATTATTATCATCAAAATAGACAATAATCTTATCAGCATGGATCCAATCTTCACTTTTTTTAACTTTTGCATTACCTATAAAATGCACTTCTTTTTTTAAATTCTCTGCTTTCATGTTAGTAGAAGTTACTTCAACCTTTTCAGCAAAAATATATCCTGTAAGTAGAAGTTGTGACAGTAGGAGAATAAGTATAGACCTAAAAAAATGCACTAAAATACCCTTAAATTATAATTTAAAGGTATTGTACCATGATATTACTTTTCAGCCGTATAGACTACGGCATCTATACTTGTACCGTACGCCTCTTTTTTACGTGTATGATAGACAAGTGTATCACCTTTAATGATATTTTTATCCCTTGTTGCTACAAATGGTGCCGTGACATTTAAAATTTCTGTTTTTTGATCATAAGAGGCTTGTTGGGTTTTATAGTTATACCCCTGATGTTCTTCCATAACGATATTACCTTCCAAATTCAATATATCTCCAACATACTTTCCTTTGTCAGCGATCAAATACTTTATTGTTTCAGTAAAATATACTAAATTATCCAGACTTAACACAGCATTGTCACGTACGCCATAAGTACCATAGGCACGTCCCTGAAGTTTCTGTGTATCTACTTCGGTAAATGTTGTATTGGTAAATTCTAGTTCTTTCGTGAATATTGCATTCTTTTTTACACTGGTGCCAACCTCAAGTGTCATTGCACCCGTGACTATCAAAACAATAGATACAATAACTACAGTCTCTAATCTTAGTTCCATAATTCCAAATACTTCGTTTCAAGTCCTTCACTCATAATGAGATTTTCTATCATCTCACGTACAGCACCATCC
>JADGDL010000010.1:0-54884 GCA_016744875.1 Sulfurovum sp. | reverse complement strand
CCTCCTGTCTTTGTGAGGATCACATCTGCTATTTTATCCACATAGGCAGACGCATCTCTTGGGACAAAAGAGATCTTAGCAGCTTTAAGCATCTGAAGATCATTAAGATCATCACCAATAGCTGCAACATTATCCATCGTCAAGTCAAGTTTTTCCAACAAAGACTCCAAGACTTCTTTTTTGTTATGTATCCCCTGATAAAAATGTTCTATATGTAATTCCTGTGCACGTCTTGCAACGATATCAGAAGACCTTCCTGTAATAATAGCTACTTGTTTACCAAGCTTTCTCCACGATGCGATAGCTAGTCCGTCTTTTACGTTAAATGACTTGATCTCATCACCTTTTTCACTATAAGTAATACGAGAGTCTGTCATCGTACCATCAACATCTAAAACGATCAGTTCTATACTCATAGTACACCCTTTGTACTTGGGATACCGGCATTTTCATTCACAGAAACTGCTCTGCGAAGTGCTACAGCCAAAGCTTTAAATGCCCCTTCAATAATGTGGTGTTTGTTTTTACCACGGTTGTAGATCAAGTGTAAGGTTACAGGTAAATTAAATGTAAATGCTCTAAAGAACTCTTCTACAAGCTCTACATCAAAATTACCCACTTTCCCACCTATAGGAAGTTCAAAAACAAGGAAACCACGATTTGAAATATCCAGATCACAAGTGATACTTGCTTCATCCATGACCACAGTTGCATTACCAAAACGTTCTATGCTTTGTACCGGATATATCGCTTTATGTAGAGCTTTCCCTATGGCAATCCCTACATCTTCTACTGAATGGTGATCATCAATATGTGTATCTCCTGTGCAAGAGACTTCAAGATCTATGTGCGCATGTTTAGTAAAAGCTTCTAACATATGGTCTAAGAAACCAACACCCGTATTTATCTTCGCTTCACCTTTTCCGTAAAGATTTAACTTTACAGAGATCTGTGTCTCTTTTGTTTCTCTGATCACTTCTACCATATTTTCTATCCTATTTTGTTTCATACATATTTTATTTAGTTTCTCACAATGAACGCACCCTCTAGACTGTGAGAGTTCTTGAAGTCACGCGCTTCCTGTTCTGAACCAAAGCCCATAAGCCATACACGGTACAAAGGTGCACCATCAACATCATCGAACTTCTTGATCTCAGCATTATAGCGTGAATACATAGTAGTATATTTATTTTTGAATGTCTGTGCCCCTGCATAACGTCTAAATGCACCAACCTGTACACCAAAGTTAGAGAGTTTAACACGTGTTTGAGTATGTGTCTTTTCTCGACTCGCTCTTGCTGCCGTTGGCTCAACTTTACCTGCAAACCCTAGAACTTCTACAGAGACTTTTGCTATACCCATTCTGTCAAGTCCTATCTCTTTTCCTGCTGCATATGAACAGTCTATGATACGCCCTTTTACAAAAGGACCCCTGTCATTGATACGTACGATGGTACTTTTTCCGTTTTGCAGGTTACGTACCTTTACCATTGTATCCATAGGCCATGTTTTATGTGCTGCTGTGCTTGCATGCATATCATATACTTCACCGTTGCTGGTAAATTTACCATGAAAATTTGGGCCATACCAGCTGGAGATACCCTCCATCTCCTGGCCTACTTCAACATAGGTAGGATGATACTGCTTGCCAAGTACCCTGTAAGAACGCATGGTAGATTTATGTCTTGCAGCAGAAGTATATTTTGTAGCACCGGGTGCAACTTTTTCTGAACATCCTGTAGTCATAAATGACACAGAGGTCAATAAAAGAGCTATCGTTAATATTGGGGATAAAACACGATTCATACTACCTCGATAAGTTCACAGATTTAAGTCAATATTATCACTTTATTTGACTTTGTGTTTGCTTGTCAAAAGAAGTAAAATAATGTATCTTTGACCTAAGAGATCTGAAAAAGCTTCTGAGCATTTTGTGTACTTATCTTAGCAATTTCATCATAATTCAAAGTAGAAAGATCACTCATTTTTTCCGCTACCAGTGTTGTATAGACAGGTTCATTTCTCTTGCCCCTGTGTGGATGTGGTGTCAAGTAAGGTGCATCTGTCTCAATAAGCAGCTTCTCCTGAGGGATTTTAGGATAAACATTGATGAGTTTTCTGGCATTCTTAAAGGTTAAAACACCCCCTATGCCATAATAAAAATTCTTTTTAGCAAGTTTAAGCAGCGATTCATCTGCATTATAACAGTGTAACACACCGCCCTCTTCTCCGGCATATTTATCTAAAAGTTCCAGACAGTCAGCACTTGATTCACGTATATGTATGATCAAAGGTTTTTTCATCTCCTTGGCCCAGAGTATCTGGTCTATAAACACTTCTTTTTGCATCGCTTTTTCTTTAACAATTTCCTCTTCAGTTTCGGGTAAACGAAAATAGTCCAGCCCACATTCCCCTACAGCAACACACTTAGGGTGGTCAATAAAACTCTCAAGGTATGTTCTGTCATAATGCTCTGCATCATAAGGATGTACACCTACAGCAAAATAAACCCCTTCATATTTTTCAGCAAGATCTACCGCACGTTGTAAAGTTTTAGGATCAGCACCAGGGATGATGAACTTCTCAACACCCTTTTGCCTAGCATTTTCTAAAACTTTTTCTATATCTTCATTATACCGATCATCATCTAAATGGCAATGTGTATCTACTATCATATACGACCTAATTTTTATTTATTATAGTAAAATAGTTTGTTTATCTCGTTTAATCAAATATTTTACTATTATTACATCTTAATCTAATCTTACATAAGATATAGTTTACCTAGTATATTAATAGAAGGGGTTCACATGCTTGCATCAACCATTTTATATGTATTTGTTTTCCTAATTTTCTTAGTCATTTTTATAGAGTATATCAATGATAAAAGATATCAGGATAAAAGACGTGAAGAACGCCAAAAAACTACTCCAAAAAAACCTACAGAACCCACAAAAGAGATCCCCGAAGAAGAAAAGATACCTCAGGAAGAACCTGAACCCCAAATAGAAGAAATACCTGAAGTTGAGTCTGAAGAAGTTATAGAAGAAGTCCAACCTGAAGTAGTTGAAGTAGTTCAACCTGAGCCTGAGCCAGAAGTAGAGCCTGAACCTGAAGCAATCATTGAAGAAATCCAAGCAGAAGTGATTGAGGAAGAAATCACAGAGACCAAAGAACTGCCTGAGTGTAAATATCCACCATTTACACATGTACGTCTTGTTGAGATGGGACTTTCAGAGGATGAAGCAACAGAGTTTGTTAATGAACTCATCCCACAACTAGAAGAGCAAATACCCCTCATAGAAGCCGCAATGAGTATATCAGACTATCAGCAGGTGGAACGCTTGACCCATGGTATCAAAGGTTCGGCTACTAACTTGGGTACAGGAGGGATTTCAGATCTTTTGGTAGAGTATAATTCGTATCTAAAATCTGGAACTGATCCTGACATAGTCAAAGCATATCACGCGCATTTTATACACTATATTGACAAGCTTAAAAAGCAATATACCTAAGCTCTTAATCTCTTCGCAAATTCAAGTGCTTGAGAAGTCGGATTTTCTCCGGCGATGATCCTTGCTATCTCGTCCACTCGTCCAGCATCATCCAGTACAGTCACTTCACTCTCTTTCCCACTTTTTGTAACAACAATGTGCTGCTGTGCTTTGGCAGAAAGATGTGGCTGATGAGAGATCGCAAAAACCTGATAGACAGAAGAGAGTTTGTGTATCATGTCTGCAATGGCAATAGACTCATCACCACTTACATTGGCATCGATCTCATCAAGTATCAGCACACCCTGAGACGAGCCTTCTTCTATAGTAGAGGCCATCAATGCCAAACGGACACGATTAAACTCCCCTCCACTAAGCGTTGCTGTTTTAGACTCTCCCAGCATCACTTCAAGGCTGTCAACACCTTTATTATCCAATGTTTGTTTTTCAAAAGAGAATGTGATTGCAGGAAGTTTTAATGTAGAAAGGTATCCCTCTAAAACTTTTTCCAGGTTTTTTGCTTCTTTTTGACGTACAGTTGAGAGTGAATGAGCCAAAACAGTAAGCTCGCCAAACTCCATATTTAAAAATGCCTCTAACATACTTTTGTCATGTTCTATATTTTGATAGCCTGAAAGCTCTTTCTTTTTTTCTTCTTTATACGCTAAAGCTTCTTCTATTGAACCATAGCGTTGCTGTAGTGCCGTAATGTCAGAAAGTCTATCCAATATCTCTTCAACGTCCATCTCTTCAAGTTCATCTGCAAGTGCCTCTGTCTCTTCGAAGTCTGCACGCACCTGATTCATTACATCTGTAAAGGCTGAGGCATCTTTATCCAAGAGTCTATAGACCTCTTCCACAGAACTTTCAGAAGAAAATATACCCATAGCAGTGGAAAGAGACGCTTTAATTTTATCGATACGAGAAAGTTGTTGTTTGACCTGTAAAAGTTCTATTTCCTCCCCTACTTGAGGATTTATCTTCTCTATTTTATCTACTTCATAAGTAGCAAATTCTATCAGTTCAGCCAATTTAGCTTCATCTTCTTTTATCTTGGATAACTCTTGCATTTTTGTTTTGTAGTTAGTATAACGTTTACGATATTCTTTGAATGATCTTTTAAAGTTTTTATCATTACGTAGTAAAGCACTGTCAATCATCGATAAAAGTGCCTCAGATTCAAAGCCTCCCTTGTCACGTACAGAAAGATACTGTACATAAGGAGAAAAAAGTGCGCCCAAAGCTTTTTTAGAAATATTTTGCCCATCTATATAGTGACGTATTTTCTCTTTTTTAAGTGTCTTGATGGTCACATCATCTTCTAACGCATATGCTTCAGAATTCAAACTTATCGGTTTAGTCAGATTCACTTCACAAAGAGCTGCTGCTCCCAATGTGTTATGACCAAAAGAAGAAAGTATTGCAGACATCAGTACAGATTTACCTGCCCCTGAAGGTCCAGTTAAAACTACCAGCCCTTTGTCAAACTCCAACTCGACACTATCAAAAGTGACAAGTTCACGCAGGAACAAACGATCTATCAATTTTCATCACCCCAGGAGAGTTTTTCTCTCAACACAGAAAAATAATTACGCTCTTTTCTATGTAAAAGTTTTGCACCGCGTTTCGCACCCATAATAACAAGTACATCCTCTGATGTCATTTCATAATCATCTTGCCCGTCGATCACGGCAATGATACGATCTTCAGGGGAGGAGAGTTCTATGGTAAAATCAGCAGGTACAACAAGAGGACGTTGGGTTAAGGAATGTGCTAAAATAGGTGTCATGATCAGTGCTTGAGTGAGCGGATACATTACTGGACCTCCCGAAGCTAAATTATATGCAGTTGAGCCTGTAGGCGTAGCTATAATAAGCCCGTCACCTTTGTAAGTATTAAATCGTTCACCATCAATAGAAGCATAAATCGTTGCCATTTTAGAGACAACAGGACGTGTGATAACGACATCATTAAAAGCGAAGAATGGCACTTTTTCGCCCTCTTTTCTTTGAATATATCCTTCTATCATCATACGTTCATCTATACGGTAGTCTCCTGAGATAAGATGATCTAAAAAGAGTTCTACATCATCGATGGTCACATCCGCCAAAAATCCTAAATTTCCTGCATTGATACCTACAACCGGTTTATGAGATCCATGGGAGCGTCGCACTAAAGAGAGTAAAGTACCATCTCCGCCCAAAGAGACTAAAAAATCTGCTTCTTTACACATTGTCTCAAAAGTCACACCATCCAAACCTATCATATCTGCTGAACGTTCTGCAAGTATCACAGCGATACCTTTTGCCTCAAACTGTGCTTTTATACCTTCATAAAGTGTTTGTATGTCAGGGTCATTTGGTTTAAGTATAAAGCCTGCTGTTTTGATCTGTACTAATTTTTCCAAAATGAAGCGCTCCCTCTGTTTATTTCTTAATATGTAGCATATCATATTATCACTATTGATTGGGGAAAATATTTCATATTGTCATACTTTTACTTTTGAACGTAACCCTAAACTACTTTTAGTTATAATCACTGCATTATTTTGACATATAGGATTGTAATGAGAACACATTATTGTGCAGACGTAAACGAAGAACATATTGGACAGGTAGTGACCGTAGCAGGTTGGGTAGCTAGCCGTCGAGACCATGGTGGACTTATCTTCATCGACCTTAGAGACAAAGATCAGGTTGTGCAGCTTGTATGTGACCCCGCAGACAATGTTCAAGCACACAAACTAGCGGAGAGTGTGAGAGATCAATTCGTACTTATTGCATCAGGTGCAGTAAGAGCAAGAGGTGAAGGACTTGAAAATCCTAAACTAAAGACAGGTAAAATTGAGATCGTAGTTGATGACTTAAAGATCGAGAACCGTTCAAAGCCTATGCCGTTTGAACTTAATGATGAAAATGTAAATGAAGAGATCAAACTTAAGCACCGTTACCTGGAGCTTAGAACGCAGAAATCTTATGACATTTTTAAGCTTCGTTCAAAAGCAACCATCGCAACAAGAAACTCACTTGATGAACTTGACTTCCTTGAAGTAGAAACACCTATCATTACCAAATCTACACCAGAGGGGGCAAGAGATTATCTTGTACCTAGCCGTGTACACAGTGGAGAGTTCTACGCACTTCCACAATCACCACAGCTTTTCAAGCAATTACTTATGGTAGGTGGTTTTGACCGTTACTTCCAAATAGCAAAATGTTTCAGAGATGAAGACCTAAGAGCAGACAGACAGCCGGAATTTACCCAAATAGACGTCGAAATGTCTTTCTGTGACCAGGAAGATGTCATCAAAGTTGCAGAAAAAGTCATCAACGATGTATTTACAGCTTGTGGTTTTAATATTCCTGCAACATTTAAACGTATGCCATACTCTGAAGCAATGGAAACATACGGCTCAGACAAACCTGATATGCGTTATGATCTTGCGATGGTGGATGTGATAGACATTTTTGAAAGATGTGACAATGAGATCTTCTCAAATATTGCAAAATCTCCTAAAAAAAACCGTATCAAGGCACTCAAAGTACCAAATGGTGACAACATCTTTTCCAAACGTCAGATGAAAGGTTTTGAAGAGTATGTACGTAAATTTGGAGCATCTGGCCTAGGATATTTCCAAATGAAAGAAGATGGTCTTAAAGGACCACTCACTAAATTCTTCACAGAAGATGACATTCAAGCGATCATAGACAGATGTCAACTTGAAGTGGGTGATGCAGTATTCTTCGGTGCCGGAGATAAAAAACTGGTATGGGATTATATGGGTCGTTTCCGTATCTATCTTGCAGAAATTATGGAGATCATCCCTAAAGATGTATTTGAATTCTTATGGGTCATGGACTTTCCTATGTTCGAAGTTGAGGATGGTCACGTTAAAGCACTGCACCATCCATTCACACAACCAAAATCTTTAGACTATGATGACATCGAAGAGATAGAATCCATAGCGTATGACATTGTACTCAATGGTACAGAGCTTGGTGGTGGGTCTATTCGTATCCATAAAGAAGAGATGCAAGCAGAGATATTTAAACTTCTTGGTATCTCAGAAGAAGAAGCACAAGAGAAATTTGGTTTCTTACTTGATGCATTGAAGTTTGGTGCACCACCACATGGTGGATTTGCTCTTGGACTTGACAGACTCATTATGTTAATGACAGGTGCAAGCAGTATTAGAGAGGTTATTGCCTTTCCTAAGACCCAAAAAGCACAATGTCTACTCACAAATGCACCAGATGTGGTTGATTCAGAACAACTTAAAGAATTAAGTCTTAGAATTAGACAACAAACGCCTCAAGCGTAAATAAAAAAAGGATATATACAATGAAAAAACTATTTTTGATCATCGGAGCACCAGGTTCAGGAAAAACAACAGATGCAAGTATCATTGCTGAAAAACATGCAGATGCTATCGTTCACTACTCCACAGGTGATATGCTGAGAGAAGAAGTAGGATCAGGTTCAGAGCTTGGTCAGACTATCGAGTCTTATATCTCTAAAGGTGCGTTGGTACCATTGGAAATTATTGTAAATACTATCGTTTCAGCGATAAACAATGCTCCAGTAGATACTATCTTAATAGATGGTTACCCAAGATCTGTTGAACAGATGACCGCATTTGATGCACTCGTTGCAAAAGAAGATAATATTGACCTTGCATCAGTAATCGAAGTAAGAGTATCTGAGCAAGTAGCTAAAGAACGTATCTTAGGTCGTGCAGCAGATGCTGCTCCTGGTGAAGGACGTTCAGATGACTCTGTAGAAGTATTCTTTGACAGAATGAAGATCTATACAGATCCATTGGCTGAGATCCAAGAATTTTATACTGCAAAAGAGTTACTTCAAGTCATCGATGGTGAAAGAACATTAGAACCTATCGTTGCTGATATGGAAGCATTTATACTTTCTAAATAATTTTATATTACTTATTCAAATATCACAATAGAATATATAGAAGAGAGGTTACATACACCTCTCTTCTCTTCAAACATACCCCATTATTTAACCAATTTTCCACATACATAAGTTACAATTTATTAGTGCACTTATAAAGTGCTGTTCAATTTAAAGGATACACATGACTAACCTCATTTCAAAGCTTTCAGTGGTATTTATGCTACTAATAGTTTCAGCTATTTCACTTCAAGCAAATGCCATCTCAGCATATTATGATGCAGCATATGCAGATGAAAAACAAATACAGTCAAAACTAGAAGCATCTGGTTTTAATGTACTTGCAACTTACTCACCTGCTAAAAAAGATTATTTAAAAGTAATTATCTTTACAAACAAAGAGCTTACAACAATAGCTAGTAAAAAAACACGTGGTTTTGCGGCAATTCAAAGAGTACTGGTAAATAATGAGGCAAAAACGGTACGTGTTACCAACCCGGGATACTGGCTAAGAGGATTTATGCAAACAGAGTTTACACCAGGAAGTGACAAAAGTATTCAAGATGCTATCACTACAGCTTTAGGTGCATTAACACCAACAAAAGATGTACTTGAAGAAAAAGATCTTGCAACATATCAGTATGCAGTTTCAATGCCATACTATCAAGACATGTTAGAGATAAAAACGGGTGAGGGTCTTGCAGCAAAGATCAAAAAGAAAAAGCTTTTTGAAGTCACACTAGATAATGGAAGCACACTTGTAGGTGTAAAAATGTCAAAAACTTCTGAAAACTTCATTGAAACTATTGGTGAAGAAAATGCTTTAGTCTTACCGTATACAATGATTATAGAAGATGGAAAAGCGTATGCCCTTCATGCTAAGTATTATCTTGCAATGTCATATCCACTCTTGACACTGGGTCAATTTATGAAGATCTCATCGGTACCAGATGCTATCGAAAGAAAACTCAAAAAATCATTTAAATAACAAACAAAGGACTTAAGAGTCCTTTGTTAGTCTAACATCTCTTCAAGCGTCACCTTTACATTTTTTCCCAATGCATTTACATCATAACCACCTTCTAAAAAAAATACAAAAGGAACATCTTCTATATCCAATATCCCTCTTACCATCTTTCTTATACCTTCAGTAGTTATATTACATTGTGCCAAAGGATCACTTTCATGCAAGTCATAACCTGCTGAGACAAGTATGATATCCGGATCAAAACGTTCAACAAAAGGGGGTAGGTCATTTTCATAAATATCCAGAAATTCTGCATCCGTGCTCTCAGGCATCATTAAAAAATTAGCCGTATACCCTTCCCCTCTACCTTCACCTCTATGTGCTTCCGCCCCTGTACCGGGATAAGCATACGCTTGATGTGAAGAAAAATAAAATACCGTATCATCTTCCCAAAAAGTATCTTGCGTACCATTACCATGATGTACATCAAAGTCTATGATCATCACTTTTTTATATCCCAAAGTTTGTGCATACTTTGCAGCTATAGCGATGTTGTTAAAAAGACAAAACCCCATAGACTGTGTAGGTGTTGCATGATGCCCTGGAGGTCTGACAGCACAAAAGGCACGTTCAAACTCCCCTGCTTTAATGCCATCGATCGCTACTATACCTGCACCTACTGCCATAGTAGCAGCATCATAAGAATCCATACTGCACACAGTATCAGAATCTATCTGCCCTCCATACTCACTCATACTTTGTATCTGTTCTATCTGTTCATAGGTATGTACAAGTTCAAGTATATTTTCAGATACTGCTATAGGAGATTTTAAAATTAGTCGTTCTTTTAAAGGTTCTATAGCATGATTAATCGCAGTTAAACGTTGGGGTGATTCTGGATGCATAGACCCAGTATTATGTTTCAAATAGATACTGTCAGTAATATATGCTACTTTTTTATTTTCTACTTCCATACCTACATTATACTCTATTTTTTAATGCAATAATTTCCTGTTTAAGATTTTCTATCTCTTTTTTAAGTCTTGCGTTCTCTTTACGTAGACTGTAAGGTTCTGTTTTCTTTTCATGAACGATGCTATCTGCGACTTCTTTTTCTACTTTATCATCGATCAGTATATAGATTACATCTTTACCATCTTCTATTATATTTTCTATCGGGACTTGCCCAGATTTTACCATTTTAACAACGTTAAATATACTCAATTTATGCTTTTTTGCATATGCTTTGATACTAATTTTTTCCATACTGAATCTTTCATAATAATTTTCGTTATAATAATACGACAAAACACATAAGGACTTATACATGTACAACAAAAAATTTAACCCGATGATGCTCTTGGTACTCCTATCATTACTTTTCACACAACAGTCATTAGCTAATCCACATGCTGTCAAGCTTGATAAAGAAGTTGATGTTGCCATCAAAAAATTTGAGACAGAAGTAGAAGGTGGCGCAAAGTTTCTTACTAAAGTAAAAGGTTACTTGGTGATCCCTTCCGTGATCAAAGCAGGGTTTATTATAGGTGGGGAACATGGTAAAGGAGCCCTACGTATCAAAGGTGAAACAAAAAACTATTACAGCCTTACCTCTGCTTCTGTTGGTTACCAGATCGGAGCGCAGGAACACTCAGTACTTATCGCTTTTTTATCTGAAGCATCTTTACGTAATTTTATGAGTAGTAATGGTTGGGAAGCAGGTGTAGATGGTTCTGTTGCGGTTGCAGATTGGGGTAAGACGGGAGATATTTCAAGTATCAGTTATGAAAAACCTATCGTAGCATTTATGTATGGTACAAAAGGTTTGATGGCAGGTGCTACTATCAAAGGAACAAAATTTAACAAAATCATACCACAGTAAAGGATCGGTAAGTGCAAAAAATAAAACTACTACTCTTAACACTGTTTTTAGCCTGTAGTTCAACAGCTATGGCTAACTCTGCTAAGGACATAGAGAACGATGCAGATGAAACCATTAAACTCTTTTTTAGTGAAGTAAAAGGTTCCAAAGCATACTTAAAAAAAGCCAAAGCCTATCTTATATTTCCCGATATCAAAGAAGCAGGTTTTTTTATGGGTGGTAAATATGGGGAAGGTGTATTACGTGTAAAGGGTAAATCTAAAGCTTACTACAGCATTACATCTGCTTCTATGGGCTTTCAAATGGGTATGAAAGTGTATGGTATGGTCATTGCATTTTCAACAGATGAAGCACTCAATAAATTCCTACTAGATGATGATGAATGGGAAGCAGATGTAGACGGAAATATCGCTATGGCTGAATGGAATTCAAAAGAAGAACTTGAAGATGTAGACTTTGATGAATCTATGGTAGCTTTTGTATTGGATTCTAAAGGTATGATGGGTAGCCTTACTATGGAAGGTACAAAATTTAAACGTATCCACCCTGACGACTAAAAGATCTTTTCACTTAATGTGGACTTATAACAA
Source organism: Sulfurovum sp. (assembly GCA_016744875.1). GTDB lineage: Bacteria > Campylobacterota > Campylobacteria > Campylobacterales > Sulfurovaceae > Sulfurovum. The sequence continues at coordinate 43,040 of JADGDL010000010.1, read as the reverse complement.
TTATAATATTTAATTTAGTATTTAAGATATAATTGTTATAATTGGTTATTAAAATAAAGGAATAACAATGAAAATGGTTAAATATATTTCACAACTTCTCATGATGCTTTTAGCATTTAGTACACTCTCTATCGCAGGAGACTCAGCAAGAGAAATAGACCGTGATTCAAATGGTGCACTCTCACAGTTTTACCATGAAGTAAAAGGTTCTGAAGCGTATTTAAAAAATGCTAAAGCATACCTCGTTTTTCCCGATGTGAACGAAGGTGGTTTTTTTGTTGGTGGTAAATATGGAGAAGGTGTTTTACGTGTAGGTGGTAAAACAAAAGCCTTTTTCAGTGTTACTGGACTCTCTGCAGGATTTCAAGCCGGTATTCAGAACTATGCACTGATCATTGCCATTACATCTGAAAGTGCTCTCAACAAATTCTTATTAGATGATGACTGGGACACAGAGGTAGATGTAAACGTAGCTATGGCTGAATGGAATTCAGATGAAGAATTAGATGATATCGATTTTGGTTCAGATCTAGTTGGTTTTGTATTTGACTCTACGGGGATGATGGGAAGCTTCTCATTTGAAGGTACTAAATTCGAAAGAATTAATCCGGATGGAAGCAATTCACCTGCATATTAAAAATGAAGAAAGATTTTAATTGAATCTATCCTTATAAGAACATTTCTGGCAAAGCTCTTCTGTAGCTTTGCCCTCTTTAAATCCCTCTAACATATTGACAGGACGTTTTGAGCCTAAAATCTCGTTTAAACCACTTTTATGTAAATTCCCTAGTTCCACTATACCATCACAGTCTAAACAGCAGGGAACTACTGTTCCGTTAGCTAAAATGGCTATATGAGACTGTAATCCCTGACATGTCCCATGACCATAGTTCTTGTTATTTAAAGAAGGCCACTCGAAGTAATTATCAAAGTGTATCAGTATTTTAGCTGCTAGTCGTATTGACTTGGGTCTCTCTTGATAAATGCTGTCCATATCAAGACCTACATTAAATCCCAAAGAAAGTCTCTTAAACAGCGTATCATTAAATGTACGTTCAGACATCATTTCATCTAAATTCCATACACGTAGGTTAATAAAAAGTTCTTCTTCTCGTGCGAGTTTTGCATCACAAAGTGCAAGGATAGGCTTGATGTACTGTTCAAAAGTGATAGTGGTATCATTTTTATTAAAACTATTCAGAGAGATATTGATTTGTTTGACACAAGGGTGAAAGAGTGTTTCATAGCTGTGTTTTTTTAGAAAATAACCAGAGGTAGTAAGCATCGCCTTTAATCCATGTTTATGGATGATATCCAAATAGTCTCCAAGATTTGACTGTGTAAGAGGATCACCTACAACATGACATGCTATCTCTTTAGTATATACTTTTGCCTGTCGCATCACATCATCAAAAAACTCAAGATCCATCTCTTTTGAAGGTAGAGACTTGGTAGGACAAAAACTGCAGGTAAGCCCACATACATTTGTGAGTTCAACATAAATACGGTAAAACTTCATAAGATCTTTATTTCATACACTGTGAGAGGTCAGTGATATTTTTCGAACGTTTCACACAAGATATACGTGATTCCAAATAAATAACTTCATCTTCAATGATATCAATAAGTTTACTTTTTCTTTTATCATCCCAAAGAATGATGAAGTCATCTTCTCTTGTCCCCAATTTTTCTTTCATACGTGAAAACTGTTCAATACATTGATTTGCTTCAAAAGGATTTTCAACGGTATATAAACACTGTCTTGTCTCTTTAAGTTCCGTTAAGAGCTCAGGTAAAAGTACTTGTTGTTTTTTAAAGATGTCTTTACCTATTCGGTTAATAAACTTTTTTCTCTCTTTATCATTTATCTTCTGAGAAACCCGTCTTACCTTTTCATCTGAAATATCAAAAACAGCATTTTTCAATACACTACAGAAATTTTCAGTTTTATTAGCATTTTTTGTTTTTATATTGTCAGTAAATAGGCCAAATGCTTGTATAGGATAATCAGGTAATTTACAAGTATCTTTTGAAATATTTATATCAAAATATATTTTTCTTGCTACACGTTCATAACTAACATCTAGATAATGAGATTCTAACTTTAAGACGATACCTTTGTAAATACACTTTTTAATACCTGGCCCTATCCAAATATCACACATAACGCCTGCAACACTTTCACTCCCTTTATGGAGTAAACCATCAGTCTCTTTGGTCAGATCTTTAGCTATTTTATTTTTTTTACGTGAAAGTAATTGTTCATTTTCAAAGTCAGCCGTAATGATAGAATCTGCTGTTCGTTTTTCAAATCTCTGCACATGTTGTTTATGCTTGATGGCTCCTGTAGTTAAAACGATACCTTCCTCTTCTTCAAGTTTTAAATTTCCCCAATCTTTAAAACCCAATTTAGCTATACCTTCTATCGTTAGATTGGTCTCAGGAGTCAGTTGAGCTGAACCTCTAATATCAAAATAGACTATACCTCTCTCTATCTCATAAAAATGTGTTTTCACATCTGCATAAAGCATCATCGTACCCATACATGAAGTCAACAAAAATGTCTGAATGTATTTCAATACTCGCATATATTTCCTTGGGTCATAGATTGGGCTATTGTATCATATTTATATTACTACTCTTTAAAAATAATTAAAAACAATAAGAGATATCTGCAAAAACCATATCATTAGCTTTATATATATCAAAAAGTACTGAACTCCAATAACTAAAAATAATTTTTGAGTATGTTACATTGTCCATCTATCCCTAAGCATACCTACATGATTTGTATTTCTGCCACTCTTAAAGCTTTTGAGATCTTTTCTATGAAGGCCCTTAATGCATAGTAGAGAGTCTGCTTAATTTAGTTTCTTGAAATAACTTTCTATAATATTCGCAGCGGTACAAAACCCATCACCATCTTCATTCATTGCACCAAAATGATTTGTGCCTTCTAGCTTCTCTCTACCAATTTGTTCAACAAAAAGATTTGACAAAATATCCAGTTCATAATCGTAGTCAAATTTTTTCACTACTGAGCATTGATTATCTTTACATCCCAAAGCATAATAACAATCATTTTTTTTACCAAGTATATTTACATACCCACGATTTGAAAACTTAAGATAGCGTACATTCACCCAACCCATATGAAAATTTTCATAAAATTGTTGTGGTAACTGACAAATGCGACACCATTTTGAATTCCCAATGTCTTTACATTTTTCTATAGCAATATACGCTTCAGGTGGAAGGGAGCCGACTTTTTTAGATTTATAACTTGCTTCACTACGTATTGTGAGTGTATCATTTTGTGCAACACCTGTCACCTTTCCAAAAAGAGCTGTATTCTCTGCCCATAAGCCTGTTAATATACAAAGAGTGAGTAGTATCTGTTTCATTCTATTTTAGTTTCCATATACAGGTATTGGACTAAAGGTGAACGTTTGATTACATCCTTCTGTAATTACAAAAGATCTGCGATCTTCAGGACGTTTAAACCCCGCTATCTTAGACAGTACATCAGCAATTGGCACACTACCAAATTCAAATATCATGCTTTTCTCACCCTTATTTATATTAAGTACACGTAAAGAAACTGCATCAACATCCATACCGTCATAGCCGTCTACTTTTTGATAGGTATTCCCTTTAGATCTAGCCCTATAATTATTTTGAATGTCATTTTTGCTGTAATACTCACATGCATCATCTTCTTTCCAAGTAAGTTCGTAAGATGCACTTGGTCGGATCAATACATTTGGGAAGTAAGCATATCCATCTATTTGAGATATCGCATCTTCACCTGAGAGCCCACTACCCAAACAACTATTTGTATCTATAGTGCCACTTTGCTTAAATGTCACATCCCAAAGATAGGGACAGGAGGTTTGGACACTAGGTTCAGGCTTACACATCTGGTATCCTAATGATTTCGAAGCTTCATCTATCAATTTTAAAAAATCTTTTTCAGGTCCGGAGACCTTTTCCTGAGCAGTTATATTACCTTGACGGTCTTCAATTCTAAGATCAATTGTCGCCCTTCCCTTTCCAAGCGTTCCGTGTCCTTTTACTAAGTGGGTTGCTTTTATAAACCTACGTTTTAAGCGAGTAGCAGGATCCGCATAAATACTTTGTGATAAGTTGATCTCCTTTTCAAGCATAGCGACTATCTTTGGATCTTCTGACCCAACTGTCCCATATGGTCTACTGCACTCACTTGAAGAACCCATCTCCCACAAGCCAGTACCAACCGAATCCCTAAGACCTTCCGCTGTCTCTGCATCGGGTTTGCCATTAGTCATAAACGTAAAGTGAGCAGGGTTATCTCCAATGTATACTTTATTGGATGTGTTGCCAGTCTTGCCTGATGATGCTTCCAAAGATGAAGTCGAAAAAAGCATCAGAGTTAAAAGAAAATATAGTTTTAAAATGTTTTTCATCTATTTATCTCATGCTACTATTGTGGCATGCAAGTTTCCAACTCAGAAAAAGTAGATGCACGTTTTAGGCAAGGTATAGCTTTTTCAAACATATCAATTTCATTGAGTAGATCTGATTTGGTCTGATCATTCCACTGCGTATGATACTCAGGATCTTCACTGTCAGCCATTTGCTCACAACGGTTAGCTGCATTTACACTGTTGGCATTTTGAAAGCACTTTCTTATAGCAGGTAGGTTTTCTGCTTCAGCAAATATCTCTTGTTTAGTTTGTGCCAACATTGCTTTTTCACCACCCATAGCACTCATCATCGCAGCTTTCATTTGAGCTTCTTGATCACCACCTTGTGATGAACCTGCTGCTGTCATTGCTGCCATCATCGCGGCTTGCATATCTTGATTATCCTGCATTGACTTTGAGGATGAGACATTAACTTTTTGATCTCTTTTACTTAAACTATTTTTATCTAACTTAGTACCATGTTCATCATAGATAGGAAAATCAGGCAGCATAAAATCATCAGATGAAAGAGAAAGGTCAAACTCAGCTTTGGTAGCCAACTCTGTAGTTTTGATACCCATTATATTACTTTCAACACGAAGAGGTATACCTTTATACATACACTGCTTTGTTCCCATAAGATTCCACACATCACATGTATATCCCAATACTGTGTCAGTACCAGTTTTTTTACCACCCATTTTTGTCATCATCGCTTCACCGGACTGCTTCATATTTTGTCCACCACCCATCAGTGCACCCATAGATGCAGCCATGTTTTCCATACGCATAATTCTTCTATTATCAAAATTAACATGATACACCATGCCATTTTTCATATAGGTCATCGTATGTGTTTTGGTGATATTTTTCTGTCCCATAATAATTTGTTTATCTATTTTATTTTCTTCAGTAAGGTTTTTAGCACCATTATCATCAAAGATTACTCTTTTCTTACCTATGCTCTCCATCTTCTGACCCATTATCGAACCAGAACCTTTGATCTCATACTCTACTTTCCCACTTTTTAAATCATAGAGTTTCATCTCACTTGCAGTTGCTACTGACATACTGCTTCCAATTAATACTGCTAAACTTACTTTTACTATTTTTGTCATTTTTTTTCCTTTTTATTTTGTAAACATTTCAAGATCATCCATAGATAATTCTTTTGAAGTATCAGAATTATTCTCTGGTAATAAAGTATCTAAAATGCCTCTTGGCTCTTTCTCTAACAAAGAAGATTTTTTATCTTCGACTTTTTTAGGTGCATAAAGTGGGTTATTCAGTCCATCATACAATTGCTTTTCCTCTGTATAACTTCCACTATAGTTTTCCATACGTTCTATGATCTCTTTAGCCTTTTCAATATCACTTTTACTTACTTGATTAATGCTAACTTGATACCTATAAGATATTTTTGGATGTGCTATATTTGCACCATTTTCAAGTACATCATAAAATTCTCTTTGTATTTGACATTTTGTCTCTATCGCATCTTGACCTAATGCCTGTTCAACTGCTATACCAAAATCACTAACTTCTTTTAATTTTGGAATGAGTGCTTGTCCCTTAGCATTCAACTTAAGCATGTTATTAACTTCTGTATCTTTTTCAATTTGCGTTTTTTTCTTTCTCCAATTGGTGCTATCAGAAAAATGACCGCTTTCTTTTAACCTATGCCAAGGTACTTTTATCTCTTTCCCACTTATGCCAGATATTTGTAAATCTAAAATGGTATCTTTAGTAAATGAAAGGCTTGAACTAGGATTATTTAAATATGCAAATGACGATTTATGATAGGGAAGTTCTTCAACTTTTTCAACAACTTCATACTGGCAACTTGATGTATTAAGTTTATATTTTTCTGAAGTTTTTTTCACTGAAGTTTCTTTTACAAATGGTACATTTAGAATTTTACCTTTTATTGTATCTATGTATATCACTTGTTTTGTATCTTTTAATGTGACAGTTGTAAGATCTGAGTTTCGGCCTCCTGTTTTAACAGGAGGCTCTTGTTTTTCTATTTTTTTTACCACTGTTCGCATAGTATAATAATGGGGACAGAACAATTCATCTGTATAATGAGATTTAGAACAGGTCTGCTCATTAGACATAGAATTGCATATCTGATAACGCAATGAACTTGTAGCCTCCGTTATTAATTTCTCAACTTCTTGCCACATGCTCATGCCGCTAACTGAGATTTTTTTCTGAGCTCTTACACAGCCTTTACGGTCTTCGATCCTCAAATTTACCATTGCACACCCATTATCAGTAATTACACTTCCTTTCAGTAAATGGGTTGCGGCAATAAAACGAGGCGTGAGCAAAGTATAAGGATCAATATTTTCATTACTATTTTCTTTTTCTATTGTTTCCCTGTACTTTTTCATTGCCTCTGGATTTTCTGTTTCAACTAAAATATATGACCCATCATTATCATTTGAACAATTCGAATTCGTTAACTCCTCTTCAACAGACATTAGCACAAAATCCGGCTTAAAACTTTTGCCTTCAATAACAACAGTAACATCAGCAGGATTGTAACCAATGGCTATTCTACTTTTAGCATCACTAGGAGAAAGTGCCAGTAATGACGATACAGAAAAAAGTATTAAAAAAAATGATTTATACATTTATTATTTCATTCCACCAAACATCTTCAACATATCACCGAGCTGTTCTACTTCTGTTTTTTTAGGTTCAAACTCTCCATTGTTATCAGCACACTCTTTAAGTTGTCCCATGCCTACACCTTTGTCTATACAGACTATGTATAGTTTTGCATTTTCAATGTCTTTTTCTTCTCTAGCAAGTTCTTTAACTCTTATAGCTTCACTCCATTCAGTGTGCGCTATAGTTTTTGCCATTTTCCCTGTTATACCAACTACACTTTCCATCTTAGCTTGTGCCATCTTTGCACCTTCATTTGCTATGACATCACATAGTTTTGCATCATCAAGTGTATTTGCTACACCATAACACTCTTTAGTTTTCTCCATATAAGGTAATGCTACGATGAGGCTTTCTTTTATCCCCTGCATAGGTTTGCTCTCTATGCTTTTCTGTACACCACCTGCACCACCAAGTAATGCTCCAAGTCCTGCCAATGATTTCTTCACTTCATTCACATCCGTCTCTAACGTATTACTATCTTGTACTTGGGGTTGACCTGCTACAACAGTATTTGTTGTCTCTTTTTTTATCTCTTCAACTGCAGGAGTTTCTTGAGTATCTGCCTTAATTAACTCTTCTTTTGTGGGCTCTTTTTTAATGTCTGTCATATCTAGCATTAATTTTGAAACATCACCACCTACAGTAAATTTAACTGTTTTAATATCACTACCGACTTTGGCTTCCACACTATAATCACCACTGTCTAGTGTTATTTTTAATACATCTGAACATTTTGTTGCTTTATCAAAAACAAGGCGTCCACTACTAGCATAAACCTCATAATTTATCTTTGCATTCAAATCAGTACACTTAACACTTAGTATGAATTGTCCAAAGAGTACATTGACTTTCGTTACTTCACCCGCTTTGATCTCAAATGCTGTCTCTTTCTTAAAGCTATTGTAGGTTGACTTTAAAATGTATTGACCCACTGGTAATTGGTTTGTTCCTGCTTTCTTTTTATAGGAATGAACAGTACCTAAACGATCTCCAGCTTTTCCCTCTTCATCTTTATAGATAGCATTATACGCTTGAACCCACTTTCCACCTTCTTTTTCCGAAGCAGTGACCTCTACAGTTCCTGTCTCACCCATCACAACATTGACTTTGCTTACTTCACCTGCTTTGACCTCAAAGGCTGTCTCTTTTTTAAACTCATTGTAGGTTGATTTGAGGATGTATTTTCCTACAGGAAGTTGTTTGGTTCCTGCTTTCTTTTTATAGGAATGTACGGTACCTACACGTTCTCCTGCTTTACCGTTTTCGTCTTGATGAATACTGTTATATCCCTGCACCCATTTTCCACCCTCTTTTTCGGATGTTGTCACTTCTACTGTCCCAGTTTCACCCATAGTGATATGTAACTTCGTCACTTCTCCTGATTTGATCTCAAATGCTGTCTCTTTTTTAAAGCTATTGTAGGTTGATTTTAAAATGTATCTACCTACCGGTAATTGCTTCGTTCCTGCTTTCTTTTTATAGGAATGTACGGTACCTACACGCTCTCCTGCTTTACCGTTTTCGTCTTGATGAATACTGTTATATCCCTGCACCCATTTTCCACCCTCTTTTTCGGATGTTGTCACTTCTACTGTCCCAGTTTCACCCATAGTGATATGTAACTTCGTCACTTCTCCTGATTTGATCTCAAATGCTGTCTCTTTTTTAAAGCTATTGTAGGTTGATTTTAAAATGTATCTACCTACCGGTAATTGCTTCGTTCCTGCTTTCTTTTTATAGGAATGTACGGTACCTACACGCTCTCCTGCTTTACCGTTTTCGTCTTGATGAATACTGTTATATCCCTGCACCCATTTTCCACCCTCTTTTTCGGATGTTGTCACTTCAAGCGTATGGTCAAGTTTTTTAACTTTAGGTTTTGGTTCAGGCTTGGGCTCAACTTTCTCAACTTTTTTAACGATTACCTTCATTGCTTCATTCAATGCCGTTGCATTCTTAGCAGAGAAATACTCACCACCCGTAGCATCTGCGATACATTCTAACTGCATATCTGTTTTTTTATCAACATTAAATCCAATGACATGTGTGACAAAATCTATTCCATCTTTTTCAAGCTCTTTTGCTGTACCACAAGGGTCAGGATCACATGTCTCTTTACCATCTGAGATAAGAATGATCGTTGCTTTCTCTTCTGTGTATTTTATCTCTTCGGCAACTTTTCGTAATGAACGACTGATAGGTGTTTTCCCCTTAGGCTTAATAGCCATAACTGTAGAAACAACCCTGTGCTTATCAACTTTTCCTACAGGAATAACCGTTTCTATGTCACTACAATCACCTTTTTTACGATGTCCATATGCAGTTAAACCAAGTTCCACAGAAGGATTCCATTCACTCACTACATTTTTCAGAGCATCTCTGGCTATTTCTATTTTAGTTACACCATTTATTTGCCCCCACATACTCCCTGATGCATCAAAGATAATCACTGCGCGAGGATTATCCTCCGCCACTACATTTGTAAAAAGTGTTGCAAAAACCAACACAAAACCCAATAACCATTTTTTCATATTACTCCCCTTTTAGTCAATTCATTTAAACTAAATAAAGTCTAGCATAATCATGTGCTAAAAATGTGTCAAACCCCTTTTATATATAATTTTAGGTAAAATTTTTTATGACTAATACTTATATTAAAAACTTACGCTTTCTGGCATTAATATTCATATTCATATCTACATTATCTTTAGCAAAAAATATTGATATCTCAAAAAAAATAGATTTCTCACTTTTAGAGCATTCTTCTGTTTATTTTGATCAAAAACACCATACACTATCCGAGCTCACAACACAAGACCTATTTATCCCCTATCATAAGCCCTACATCAACAGAGGTGTCTCTTCTGAAAGTATATGGTTAACCTTCACACTAGAAAATGATTCTGAAATAAACATTGAAAAAGTCCTGGTACTTAGTTCACCTCTGGTTGAATACATTTCACTTTATGAGGAAAAATACAGTCAACCATTCATTAAAGGTGCATTATATATTTCCAACACGCACAAAACACTTTTCCCATATTTCCATATAAACCTAGCTCCCCAAACATCAAAGCAGTATTATCTTGAAGTTAAATCTACTATCAACCCTATCGACTTTGGACTTTGGATATATGATGAACTAAACTATCAGGCAGAAGATCAAGTACAACAGTTTATTAATATTTTACTCATTGGTATGGTACTGGCACTCATGCTTTATAGTTTTATGCTCTTTTTTTACACCAGAGATAAAAGTTATCTCTACTACAGCTTTTATCTCTTTGCACTTATCTATCAACAACTTACATACTTGGGATTGACCCAGATATATTTTCCTGTAGATTTTGTGATACTAGATATTAATATCACTGTATTTAAAATAACACTGCTAGTCATTACTGCTGCACTCTTTAGTATGCACTTTCTTAAAACTAGAAATATGCCCTTCTTGCATAAAGGCTATATAGTATTCATTTCTCTATCACTTCTTGAAATGGTTATATTCAGTTTTCCACAATTTCATAATCTTGATATCGTTATACTTACTGGTACCATATTTATTATCTATAACCTCTGGGCAGGATATATTTCTTACCATAATGGGAACAAGCAGGCTAGACTCTTTTTGCTGGGCTTTGGTATTGTATTTACATCTTATATCTTACTTATATTGGATGCTCTTGGCTTCACCTCTATTATGCAAGATTTTCAAAATATACTGATCATTACAACAGCATTAGAATCATTAATTCTCTCTTTGGCATTTGCAGACAGGTACATTATTTTACAAAAAGAAAAAGAAAAAGTAGACGCCCGTATTTTGTCAGAATCAGCCCATAGGACAAAATTAATTAAAGAAGAAGTTGTTAACAAGACTAAAGAACTTAATACTGCTTTGGAAATAAAAGAACTTCTGCTAAAAGAAGTACATCACAGGGTAAAAAACAACTTACAGATCATACTCTCCATCATACGTCTACAAAACGATGAGATCAATGATGAGGCAGTAAAGAAGAAATTTATCAATCTTGAAAATAGAATAAATGCTATCTCTAAGACATATAACATGCTTCTTATTAAGGATGATCTTGAAGAGATCGACATGCAAGAATATATAGACTCACTTCTTTTAGATATACAAGGAACATTCCATTTTACAAGCCAAGATATAACAATATCCACTGATATTGATGCTATGATACCCTTAAGAGAATCGGTCTATATAGGACTCATCATTAATGAACTTGTTACGAATACATATAAATATGCATTTGATAATAATGAGGGTACTATTGCTATATCTTTAAAACAAACTAAAAAAGAGTATCTACTTGTTATAGAAGACAATGGTAAAGGCTACAGTATTGAAAAAAATCATCAAACCCTTGGATTAAAACTCATCTCTATTCTGGTCTACGATCAATTAGGTGGAGTGATGGAAACACATACAAACAGTCATACAAAATATATCATAAGGTTCAGTATATGAAAGAGGTCAATATACTCATTGTTGAAGATGAAAGTATAGTAGCTTTAGAGATAGAAAGTTATATCAAAAAGCTCAATTATAGTGTTGCAGATATCTGTTCAAATGCTAATGATGCACTTAGTACACTTTCACAACAAAAAGTGAATATCATACTCATGGATATATGTATCAAAGGAGAGTTGGATGGTGTTGATGCTGCTATCCTGATAAAAAAATCTTATCCTGATATAGAAATTATTTTTCTTACTGCACACCTTGATGATTACAATGTAGACAGAGCTATTCACGTGAATCCTACTGCTTATCTTTCAAAACCATTTAATAGAGAAGAATTGCGAATATTTTTTAAAATTGCCCTACATAAGATCAATCATAATCCTATATCTCAGCAACAACATCTAAAGCATATGAAGTTTGATGATGAATATTCCTATAATCCTCACAACAGTACATTATACTATTGTAATGAAATCATAAATCTTACAAAAAAAGAGAGTGAATTTCTTGAGTTACTTATAGACAATAAAAATAATATTGTAGATTTTTATACCATTGAAAATGCCCTATGGCCTGATAAGGAAACCAATGCAAATACTATTAGAACTCTTCTAAAACGATTGAGACAAAAACTGAAACATAAATTTATTGAGACAGTACCTTCCCGTGGTTATCGCTTAATTACATCTTCTTAAAAATTATAAGAGATATCTGCAAAAACCATATCATTATCTTTAAATGCATCGAAAAGTACGGAACCGCCTATATAGTCTACCACCCCAACATTAGCATTGATACCATCTGCCAATTCATACTTTAGCCATGCTCTTTGAAATCCACCTTCATCTAGTTTTTCTCCATACAAAGAGATAAGATAATTGGCTGTAAGCGTTGCATTTAAAAAATCAGAACTTACTCTGAATGCATGTTGATAATGATGTTTATCTAGAGGATTAAACTCTGCTAACAATCTACCGTCATAATCATGTATCTGCCTACTTACAATATCATAACTCATCAACGTATCTGCTATACCATTATACTCTACACCTACAAGAGCATCTGTTCTGCTAAACTCATCATCACCTGTAGTCGTATATTTTAGGCCATCAAAATAGGCTACTTCTGTTTTAAAGAGCCATGAACCACTCAATATGTTAAGTGCTGTACCGACCATTTTCACTTTATCATGCTGAACACGTTTATCTGTATCAGTGAGATCAATATACCCTGCATCATCACGTGTCTGTGCCGCATAGAAGTTTATGTCCCATCCAGAATACTCCGCGCCTATGCTAAGTGCATAGGTTACATCATGATACTCTTCATTGGAAGGAGCAGGTACGTGAACAGGGTTGAAGTCTCCACCATAAGGCGGATTTTTAGAAAAACGCTGTTCAAGTACAGCTATAGGTGTGATACGCCAATCTCCTATAAAGTAATCAAACTTTGCCATCGTTACAGGTAAACGCAGGTCTTCTATATCTGTCATACCCGGACGACGATTGTCAAGAGGGTTGAGTATGTCTGTGACACGAATCGTGTCAGACCTACCCCAGACAACAACTTGTCTACCCACTTTATAATCAAAATTATCTGTTATTTTTCCTTCTACATAGGCATCAAAAAGTTCTACTTCAGACTCAAGTTCATCTAGCTCTTGTGAAGTAAATTTTTCTCTTCCTTTCATACTGTAAATTGCATCATAGTAGGCTTTTGCATTCACTTTTACACGTACACCGTTTTCAAACTTATGGTCATAATCCAAAAGGAGTGAACTCTTTACAGATGTAAAGTTGTCATGTGGTTCATCATTGTTCCAGGAGAAGGCAATTTGTTCTGTGATCTTTCCTGTCAAGCCAGGTATGAGATCTGTTTTTTCTTCTTCAACTGCTCCTGGTACTTCATCTTCAAAACCTGACATCATTTCATCAGAAGCGGAAGAAGTATCATCTGTAGAGTCAACGGCATCATCAAATCCATCCATCACATCTTCTGTAGTCTCTTTTTCTACTTCTATCACAGGTGTATCATCGAAACCTGCCAGATCTGCATCAACAGTATCGGCATTTAACACAGTAAATAACGATAAAATAAGTAAAGTATTTGATGAAACTCTCATAAAACTACAGCCCTTTTTCCAAACGTCTAGTTGTAAAAAGGTTATCATTTAACTCTTTATTTACTTTGATGTTTTTAAATTTTAACACTGTTTTATGTGTCATCGTTTTACCTTTTTTAGTGGTCATTGTCATTTCATCAATTATCCAGATACCATCTTGTTTATGCATTTTTTTTACATCAAGATATTTCTTTTTTCCATTTTTCATGTAATTAATAGCCCGAACCAATACATAATTATCTTTTCTGATAATTGCAAGACTCTTCGTATATCCAGATTCTTTGATCGTTTTGTTATTACGTGGAGTGGACTCGATCATCCATGCATCTTTTCCATATACTTTTGTATCTTTTATAAATTTAAAGTCATAATCTTCCAAATCTCTGTCTGTCATATCAAAGTACGAAAAATCTGATCCCATAAAACTTCCACTTTTGTCAGCACTGGGTATACGTTTCACTTTTTTGAGTGCAGGAAGGTAAAGCCACTGATCATCATCTTTATCTGCATCATCATAATCATACGTTAAAAAAGAAGTATTTTTAACATCTGATGGTGACTTAAAAAACATAATTCTATGTTCATCTTCACCAAAGTCTTTACCATATGATTTTATATCTCTTATTCTTTTTTTTCCATTTTTGTCTATAAGGATCATAAGCATATCCTGTTCTAAAGTTGCACCATCATCTCTGGCATCCACCTTCTCCATAATACCTCTTGCTTTTGCATCATCTGCACATACATTTGTTATCAGTAAAGAGAGTCCTAACGTTAATCCGATTAATAGTTTATTTGTCTTGTTCATATTTGTTCCTTTATATTTATTTTATCCAGCCACGCTTCGCAACAACCATCATTAATGCAGGTGCGAGGAATAAGTCAGCAAAAAGTGCCAACACGATCACTGAACCTGTAAGTAGTCCAAAGTTTTGTACTGAGATCATATTTGCCATCATATACGCATAAAAACCTAATGATAGTACTATAGTTGTGATGACCATCGCTTTACCTGTAGTAAAAAAGGTCTGTTCTATGGCTTTGGCACTGTCTTTACTTTGAAGATAGTATCGTCTAAAATTGTGCATGAAGTGTATCGTATCATCAACTGCAAGTCCTATAGCTATGGATCCAATAAGCAGTGTAAACATATCTAATGGCATATTTCCCACATACATGATAAGCAGTCCTAAGATGATAGGCGTAAGATTTGGTATCATGCTAAGTAATCCTAAACGTACAGAACCTAAGATTATCATCATCATAAATGTAATGGCAACCGCTGCAATAAAGTAACTTGTCACAGATGAACTTATTGCCTGAGAAAAGGTATTGATAAGCAAAGGGACCATTCCTGTAGTGATTATCTTATCATCTGGAAAAACTTTTTCTGCTTCATTCTTCACATAAGCAAGTACTTCTACCGCTTTAACTGCATCTGTCCAAGGCAGTTTTATGGAGACACGTGCTTTTGAAAATTGAGAATCTACAACATCTTCAAGGTCGTCAGAACCTGAGTTTTCAAAGAGCAATAACTCTTGTGAAACCAAATTAGCATTATCTGGTATCGTATAATGCGCTTCTTTATTTTCATGTAGTGCTCTGTTAGTCTCTTTTACAATAGTTGCCAAAGAGATAACTTTTCCAATATGTGTATTACTGTCAACATATTTCTCCATCTCTGCAGAAAGCGTATTAAGTTTTTCAAGTCTTTGAGGATCATTCCATCCATTTTCAGTCTGAGTATCAATGATAAGCTCTATGGTAACTGAACCATTTAAAGTCTCATCTATCACTTCAGTCGAAATACGGTCATAACTATCTGGTTGGAACCATTTAAGAGGATTGTGTGAAAGATTTATCTTGGTTGCAGCTACAAGTGCTACTGTAACCAATATGGCAGAGATTACGAGTATACTCTTATAATGATTAATAGGAATGACAGAAAGTTTTTTCATCACTCGGTCTAGTTTCCCTGCTTCGCTTTTAACTTTTTGCTTTAATTTAGTAATACTTAAGAGTGCCGGCAAAAGTGTCAAGGTCAGAACCAAAGACACCATAACTCCTAATGAAGCATAAATACCAAGATCAGAGATAGGTGCTACTTTAGATCCGGAGAAAGACCCTACTCCAATAGCTGTAGTTACAGATGTCATCGCTATAGCTAATCCTGAGTGACCCAAGGTATATTGTATAGCGTCTTTTTTATCTCCTTTGGTATTGAATCTGTCAAAGAAAATAGAAAGTATATGCACCGTTGCACCAATACTTACTGCCATCAAAAGTGATGGGACGATCTGAGTAGGAAGCTTAAATGCAACACCACTCCATGCCATTGTACCCACAGTTACAAGTAGTGAGAGGATAATAACAATCAGCGGATAAAATACAGCTGACGTGCGTCTGAACATTACAAACAAAAAGACAATAATAATCAGAAATGTTATACGCATAAATTTTTGCATATCTGCTTGCATTTGTGATTTTAGGGCATGATTTACTGAAGGTGAACCTGCTACATAGATCTCTATACCCTCTTGTTTATATTTCTCTACAATTTCCAAAACCTTATTGACTAACTGTGCATTCTCTTTATCTGTTAAAAAAGGTCTCTCTTTTACTTCTCCGACTTCAGAACTTGCCTCGTCTCCAAAGCCTTCATCAAATGCATCCTCATCTGAGACTTCTTCTTCACCGTCATGAGAATAGGCATCTGTTTCTATAACAATTGTAGTCATCTTCCCATCATGGCTTATAAAAAGATCTTTATAAAAATGAGAGGCCATTGCTTGTTCTTTAATGACATTTACTTCTTCTTGTGTTGTGGGGAAATATTCTAATAGATCATCAGTGATAAGCTTATCCCCCTCACCTCTTGTATTTCTTACGTTATAAAGTGAGGTAATATCATCTAAGTAAGGAACATTGCTCTCTAACTCTTCATGAAGTGATTTAAGTGTATTTAAAAACTCTAATGTAAAGATCTTATCACTCTTCAAGGCAACCATCACACGTTCATCACGACCGAACTGTGCTCTAAAAGCATTGTACTCTAGAAGTACGGGATCATTAGGGTGCATGAAGCCTTCCGTTGATGTATCCATTTTTATCTGTGGCACATGAGAAAGTGGAAAAGCAAGCAGCGCCAAAACAACTACTATCACTTTTATTGGATTATCGTATATAAACCCACCAAATTTACCCATGAGATTTTCTAATTTACTGTGCATGTTTATCCCTTTTATTGTGCAATATTATCTTTTTCATATGTACCATTTGTGAATTTTGTCATATTTCATCGTATTTAATTGAGTTGAATGTCCAGTGCTTATGTGTATATTCCCCATATACACATAATATAAGTGTGTCAATATACTAAGTTAAAATATGAATAAGATGAAAAGTTTTGTAATTTCAGGACTAAAGGTATTTTTCCGAATAAATTACTGTCTGTCATGTTACTGGTGTATTAGATATAAAATTATTAGGCTCTTAATTGTTACTACAAGCGCTAAATAAAAAACAAGCACTTGTAGATATAATCAGTAAAGAATATTTGATTTTAAACAGTGATTTCTTTAATATCCGCAATATCTCTAAACGTTTTATAGATAGATCCAATAGTATTAAGTCTATTTATTTTTAATGTTTCGTCTTCTGCATTTACCATTACATCATCAAAGTAGCTATCAAGCTCACGCTTCAAGCCAAATAGTGCTTCAAACTCTTCCTTGTAGTCAGTATAACTTTGATTGATGACTTTCTCATAAGCATTGTAAAGTGTAACTTCTGCATTTTCTTTGAAGAGCGTGAGATCTATGTTTAAATCTGTGTTTAAGTCTACATCTTTAGAGATATTTGCTACACGTTTAAATGTTGAGAACTGCTCTTTGAATGTGTCAGATGAAACGATCTCATTCAGTGCTGCTACTTTTTTCGCGATCTCATTGATGTCTCTCTCCCCTGAAGCAAGTACTGCAGCAATAACAGACGGGTTTGCGTCAAGTGACTTGTTGATACGTTCTATAATGAAGTCAGAAAGAAGGTTCGTATCGAAAGCATCGTATGAACCTTTTAGAAGTGAGATGATGTCATCTATATTAAATGCCAGATCATACTCAGTAACGATCCTAACTATCCCATTGACAGCACGTCTTAGGGCAAAAGGATCTTTAGAACCAGTTGGTATTTTCCCTACAGAGAAAAGTCCAAGAAGTGTATCTAGTTTTGCAGACATAGCAACGATAGATGAAAAGATCGATGTTGGAAGGTCTGCACCCTCACCTACTGGCATATACTGTTCTTTGATGGCCATATAGACGATCTCATCTTCTCCAAGTGCTTTAGCGTAGTAGTATCCCATAAGCCCTTGAAGTTCTGTAAACTCATAAACCATCTCGCTCATAAGATCTGCTTTAGCAAGGTTTACTGCTTTATCCATGTCTTTTTCAAGTTCAGCATTATTTTTACCACTCTGCGCTTCCACTTGTTCCATGTAAAGACCAAGCAAACGTACAGCAATATTCTTTTCTCTTACTATCTTGTCTGAGAGTGTGCCAAGTCCATCTATAAACTGTACTTTTTCAAGTCCATCTGTGCTAAGACCATTTTTTAAGTCATTTTTGTAAAAGAAAAGTCCATCTGCAAGACGAGGTTTAAGTACACGTTCGTTTCCTGCTATTACTTTTGTGTAGTCATCTGTATAGGCATTAGAGACCACAACAAATTTATTGGCTATTTTCCCATTTTCAAATACTGGAAAGTACCGCTGGTGTTCTTTCATTGAAGTGATGATCACTTCAGGCGGAAGTTCTAAAAAGAGTTCATCAAAAGTACCTACCAGAGCTTTAGGGTTTTCAGTAATGGCAACAACCTCAGCTAATAAAGCATTGTCTCTTTCGATAATGATGTTATGTTCTGCTTCCAAAGCATCAAACTCTTCAATAATTTTTGCTTCTCTTTGTTCTGGATAAAGTGTCACTGCACCCTCTTTGAGTATTGTTTCATACGCATCAATGTTTGGCACTTCTACTGCATCATAGTTAACCATGCGATGTACATAGGTTTTTGTATCTGATTTTACGCCAAAAAGCTCAACTTCAACCGGAGTATCATCCATACGTACTTGAAGCCATCTGAGAGGTCTGATGAACTCATCTGTTCTACTTCCCCAACGCATCATTTTTCCAAATGCCATAGAGTTTAACCACTTTTCCAACATCTCTTGAAACAGTGAAGCACTCTGACTTCCTTTTTCTTCTTTTTTAAAGTATAGTACTTCTTTACCGTTTTTCTCACCACGTCCAAGTGCATCAAAAGCTACACCACATTTACGTGCAAACCCTTCCGCTGCTTTAGTTGGTTCACCATCTTTTAGCGCTGCCACCATTGGAGGGCCAAAAAACTCTACTATAGCATCTTCTTGTTTTACTGGCATTGCAGTATGTTTCAACACTAGTCTTCTAGGAGTATAGATAAATTCAAACTCACAAGAAAGTTGATATTCTTCAAGTAGTTTAGCCCAAGATTTTTCAATGTTAGATACGATTTTCAGTAGTGGTATAGCGGGTAGTTCTTCTACACCGATCTCGATGAGTAATGCTTGTGTCATGTAGTGTTTCCTATGCAAATCAATAATAGACATTATTTTATCTAAATGTTCGTTAATAGTGAGGTTAAAACATATCTAAAGGATTAGTATTCAGAGTTTTATTAACACCTGACTCCTAAGTTCTTAATAGAAATTTTAGAATATCTTGCAATAATTACATATTAAAATAAAAAAGAGAAATAATGAATACACTTCAAGTTGCAGAGTCAGTACTAAATGGTTATAAAAATGAGAAACTTACTGAAGAAAGAATCAACACTTTAGTAACACAAGCCAATGAACAGCTTGATGAAATCTCTCAAAATAAAGAGATATATAATAGCTTTTTAAAGCTGGTCAAGGCACCCCAAAAGATAGATAACATCATACTTTGGATACTACTTATGTCAAATGAAGGGATAATATTTAAATACATACGTGAATTCGATAAAGATTTTAGGAAAATACTTCCAGTGAGTGATCTGGCTGATCTGTTACTCTACAGTATTTACTTAAAAAAAGTTGAAAATATTGAGTTAGAGGGGTTAGACTATTTATTAGAATATGAAGAAGATGGTATAGAAGAGATGGATCAGTATGCTTTTACAAATATTTTTCTCTATATTCAAAAATCAAAAGAAGTGCAAATAGAATTTTAACTTTCCCCAATAATGGGGAGAATATAGCTCAGATGCATATCACGATGAACAGCTGACATGTGATATTCCAGCGATATCAAAGAGTTCAGAGGGCTTTTCCCTATAGTATTTCTCCTCCATCTCTTTAGACTGCTCATCGTATGGCTTTGTCATAACTTCTTGCAACTCCCTAATAAGCGTATAGTCTCCATCCGTAGCTTGTTTATATGCTGGTACAAGGAACCACTCTCGTAAAGTGTATTTTGGGTTAACACGTTTCATTTGTTGAGAAAGCTTCTCACGAGACTCGGGTGAAGCTGCATTGATGTCGATTGGGTTAGAATGATGAATCAGTGATTTCCATTTTTCCAGCCACTCTGACCAGCTTTTCAGGATTTTTTCATTATAGAACGAGTCATTGTAAAAGCTTTCTACGAGTGGACTGATCTCCTCAGGTATCATGGAAAGTTCGCGAAAGAAGATCGTATAATCGACTGAAGTTTGTATCATAAGCATTACAAGTTCATTGAAGAGTACGGTATCAAAAGTAGCAAGACCTAGCTTAGATGCCCACATCTTTTCCATCTGCTCTTGCATTACTTTAGAAAAGCCATTTTTAATATCATCTAGCTGTGTTAGAGCGTTCTGGTCAGACTGAAGTAAGGGCTCTAAGGCCATGCAAAATGAATTAAAATTGCGTTGGGCTGCTTTTGGCTGATTTAAAAATGAGAAGTGAACTCCACCACCTGTCCATGGCTGATATTTCGGGTCAAACAACTCACAAAAACCAAATGGACCATAATCAATTGTGAAGCCTCCTGCAGCACAGTTGTCACTATTGAAGTTTCCTTGACAGTAGCCAACACGGATCCAATTTGCCACAAGTGATGTGAGACGACTACAGAACTCGTTTGCAAGTAACACCACTTTCTCTGCGGTAGTTAAATTATTGTCAATAACATCACTATACTCACGATCAATTAAGTGTAACACAATCTTCTCAAGTTCCTCCATCGCTTTTGGATGCTCCTTTTTACGGGCACGACGACCGAAAAGTTCGAGTTGACCAACTCGAAGAAATGAAGGTGCAACCCTCGTAGATATAGCGACTGCCTCATCGATCATAACTTCGGGATCCTTTGAGTACGATCCTTGCGTAAACCATGGCCGCTTCACCTTCTCAGTTTGCGAAGTGAACAAACTCAAAGAGCGCGATGTTGGCACGCCAAGGGCATGCATATGTTCCTGTGCTAAAAACTCTCGCACACTTGAACGTAAGACTGCACGACCATCGGCACCGCGGCAATATGGTGTCTGACCAGCACCTTTAAGCTGCATTTCCCAGCGCTGACCGTTAATCACGCCTTCAAAGATGGAAATTGCACGGCCATCACCGTACCCATTGCCAGTATTGAAGGGACACTGCTGGTAGTATTCGGTTCCATAGATAGAAAGTGCATAGCCAGTTGCCCAACCATTTTTCCGTAAAGGTTCAGGTATGTTCGAGGTATCACCAGAGAACATGCTAACGAAGTCAGCTGATTCTGCCAAGCTATCGGCAAAGCCAAGTTCGCTAAAAAAGTTCTTACTGTGCGCAATGTACTGTGGATCTTTGATTGGCGTAGGATTCACAGGGACATAATGTCCGGTGAAGACTTGTCGTGGAAAGTGATCGATACCATTTTCTTTCGCATCAGGATCGCAGTTGAGCGTGTCCATTAGCGAATAATCGGCTAACTCTGCGAGGTCATTGAGCGTTTCTACAGCCCGAGAGCTTTGTTTTATTTCTTTCATATATCGTCCTTCTTTTTCACGTTCACCATATCCTTTATTTACTTTAATGTTTATTGTATGCAAGTCCATCTCTATTTTTTAAACCTTCATAGTTTTGATACAGTACATCACAGTAGACTACATATGTATCTAAAATATAATTTAAAGGAACATTTGCTACGATACATCATCATTTACACAAGGCTCACTTTGAAAAAATATTTTGCATTTGTTACGCTACTCATAGTCATCGTTTTTACTTTTACCAGTACAGAAAAAAAACATACCAATTCATCAACCCATCCATTGGTCACTGTTAAATGCAAAAATACTGCAATACCACATTTTACTCTTGACTATGATGCAAATCCATCAGAAGAAGAGATAGATGAACTATGTAGTTGTATATGGGATAAATTGGTGGGATGGGAAAAAGAAACTGTTATTCAATTGACCAGCGGGAAAGAAGATGAGATAAGTGCTGTACATATGGCAGGGTTTCCCGTCATATTTGGTAAAAGAATTAGCGAATGTGGTGGTGAACAACTGTAAGTGTCAAAATCTTAATCTGATTTTTCACCCTTATCATCATCTTGCATATCAATGCGATGACCATCATCATCAAATTTACTTTTATAATAGTTTTTTACAATGCCAAAAGTAATAAAAGCAAACAAAAACATAGCGATGATGTAAAGTATATCTCCAAATGACATTAGATCTTCTCCAAACTATTTTCGATAGTGATCTTTTCAAAACCTTCATAGTTTTGGCGTAATGCATCATAAAGAACAATTCCAACAGATACACCCAGATTTAAGCTTCTGCCTTTTCCACCCATAGGAATGGTGATACACTGCTCTGGATTATCAAGTAACACTTTTTCATTGATCCCTCTGGTTTCAGAACCAAAAAGGATATGATCACCTTTTTTAAAAGATGCATCAAAATAAAGATTATCTGTTTTAGTTGTACCCATATAAGAATTATCTTTTATAGGGTTCTCAGCTAGATACGCATCAAAACTCTCCCAAACAACCAAGTCTAAATGTTTCCAGTAATCAAGACCTGCACGTTTTACCGCTTTATCATCGATGTCAAAACCAAGAGGTTTTATAAGGTGCAGTGTAGCACCTAAATTGACACAAAGTCTTCCTATGGTACCTGTATTTTGAGGAATCTGGGGTTCTACTAATACTATATTGAACATACTATTAAAATATCACTGTTTTGTTTCCATTAACGAAAACTCTATCATTTAAAACTAGTGCCAGTGCGCGGGAAAGTACTATCTTCTCTCCATCACGCCCTGCTCTTTGCATATCTTTCCAGCTCAGACGGTGATTTACCGGTATGACATCTTGCGCGATGATCGGACCTTCATCAAGATCATCGGTTACATAATGTGCTGTAGCACCGATGATCTTTACTCCTCTTTCAAAAGCTTGTTTATAAGGATTTGCGCCTATAAATGCCGGTAAGAATGAGTGATGTATGTTAATGATCTGTTCAGGATATGCTTTCACAAACGTTGGTGTTAATATACGCATATATTTAGCAAGTACGATGTTGTCAAATTCAAACTCATCTACAACTTTCATTACATGAGACTCATGCTCTTCTCTACTCATTTTTTCTGCTGGAACATGAAAGAAAGGAATATCAAATCTTTGTACAAGCTCTTCAAGCGTATCATGGTTTGCGATGACACACTCTATAGTCGCACCCAACTCACCATCTGCATGACGGATGAGTATATCACCTAAAGCATGAGACTCTTTGGTTGCTAAGAGAACGATCTTCTTGTCTTTAGGTACTATAACCCTGATATGGGCATCAACAGGTGCTACTTCTTTAAGTGCTAAAAGTAATTCATCTACATCAAACAGACCAGAGACAACCGTACGCATAAAAAATCTTCCATTCTCTTTGTCAACAAACTCACGGTTATTATCGATATTGAGATCTCTGTCATAAAACACTTTGGAGATCTTATATACCAAACCCTTGGCATCTTTACAATCAATAAGTACTCTTGCTTTTTTTTCCATTAAAAAACCTTAAAGAAATTACAACTATTTAGATGCATAATCCGCGATAATATCACCCATCTCAGTACACGTACAGATCTCTTTGGCATCATAATCACCAAGGTCACCTGTACGGTATCCCTCACTCAATGCTTTTTTAATGGCATTGTCTATCTTGTCTGCTGCAACATTCTCACCAAGTGCATAACGAAGCATCATACTTGCAGATGAAATAGTTGCAAGTGGGTTTGCGATACCCTGACCTGCGATGTCCGGTGCTGAACCGTGGATAGGCTCATAAAGACCTACACCTTTACCTGTACTTGCGCTTGGTAAAAGACCGATAGACCCAGAAAGCATAGACGCAGCATCTGACAAGATATCACCAAAGATGTTACCTGTCAAGATCACATCGAATTGTTTAGGATCACGAATGAGTTGCATCGCAGCGTTATCTACATACATGTGAGAAAGTTCTACTTCAGGGTAATCTTTTGCTATCTCTTCTACAGTCTCTCTCCAAAATTGACTTACTTCAAGTACATTTGCTTTGTCTACAGAACAGATACGTTTGTCACGTTTCATAGCAATATCAAATGCGATAACAGCGATGCGTTCTACTTCTTCACGTGTGTATATCATCGTGTTAAATGCTTTATCTGCATGCAACTCTCTTGGTTGACCAAAGTAAATACCACCGGTAAGCTCACGAACAACCATAATATCTACACCTTTGATCACTTCTGGTTTGAGGCTTGAAGCATTTACAAGTTCATCATATACCATTGCAGGTCTCAGGTTAGCAAATGTTCCCATTTCTTTACGGATAGCAAGTAAACCTGATTCAGGACGTAAATGTCTCTCAAGCGTATCCCATTTAGGTCCACCGATCGCTCCAAAAAGTACTGCATCACATTTCTTCACACCTTGAATAGTAGCATCAGGAAGAGGTACACCCGTTTCATCTATTGCAGAGCCACCAAGTAACATTTCATCATATTTAAGTGTAAATCCCTCATGTACTGAAACCGCATCAAGTACTTTGATCGCTTCATCTATGATCTCAGGACCAATTCCATCACCTTTAATTACACCAATTTTATAACTTTTACTCATTATGCATTCTCTCTTATCTCTTTTTTTGCAAACTCTATCAGTCCACCTGCATCTACCAACTCTTGCATAAACTCCGGAATAGGTGAGAATTTATATGTTTTTGCTTGTGAAACGTTTATAACCTCTCCTGCATCCATATCTACTCTTACTGTATCACCTTCTTCTATCTCAGCTGCTTCTTCAAGTTCAAAAATAGGCAATCCCATATTAAATGCATTTCTATAGAAAATACGTGCAAATGTAGGTGCTATAACTGCAGATACACCTGCAGCCTTCAGTGCGATAGGAGCATGTTCACGGCTTGAACCACAACCAAAGTTTTCACCTGCAACGATAATGTCACCTTCAGACATTTTAGAAACAAATGCAGGGTCTGCATCTTCCATTACATACTTTGCTAACTCTTGTGCATCAGATGTATTCAAGTATCTTGCTGCGATGATGAGATCTGTATCGATATTATCACCAAATTTCCAAACTTTACCTTGCAAATTAAATCCTTAGACGGGGCTACCCGTAATTATTTTCGCGATTATAGCCAAAAAAACAGATATTACCAAATTTTATGCTGAAAAATAGTACTTTTTCGGTATAATCCACCTTTATTAAAACTGAAACAAATGCAAGGATTAAAATGGCAGCAAAAGACAGCATGAAGAATATAGAGGCGTTATTTAAGTCTAAGAAAAAAGGTGATGTGATCACATTTGAGAACATTGCCAGAGAATTTACAAAACAGCCCACTGCTGCACAGGCAAAAAAAATCCATTCCTTCGCTGTAAATGCGAAAACAGAGGTCATCTCTGCGTCTGAATATGCAAAGTTTCTCATAGAGAAAGAAGCTAAAAGACGTGAAGATGCGAGAAAGAGACTTGCTGACGGTGAGAATGAAGATGAGTTTGACCTTCATAAAGAAAAAGAACTTCTTGAGTGGAGTCGTTCTGACTCTCCTGTAAGAATGTACCTGCGTGAAATGGGTAAGATCCCACTTCTTACAAAAGAAGAAGAAGTAGATCTCTCTATGCGTATTGAAGAAGGAGAAGATATCATCATTGATGCTATCTGTTCTGTTCCTTACCTTATAGGATATATTATCAACTACAAAGAGCCTTTACTTAACCGTGAAAGACGTGTAAAAGAGCTCTTTAAAAGTTTTGAAGATGATAAGGGTGATAGTGATAAAGAAGGCTCTGAAGATAATGACAATGAAGCGAGTACACCAAAAGATGACAAAAGAGTAAAACAAGTTGTAGATAGCTTTAAACAACTCGAAAAAGCAAAAAAAGAGTGGATGAAGGCTCGTGAAGAACTTGATAGTTTCTTAGCGACAGAAGACGATCCGGTTAAAGTTGTACATGAGCGTCTTAAGATCGCATTTAAAAAACAACTTTTAAAAATGGCGCTTTTAAATCTTGGACCAACATCCAAGCTTATCAACGAACTAGTAAAAGCAATGGAAACTGCACTTAAATCTGATGACTCTTTTGACAAAGAGTTAAAACGTTTAGAGTATAAACTTCCTCTCTTTAATGATACACTCAAAACAAACCACCAGAAGTTGCTAGACAACATTATCAATATGGATAAAGATGATATCATCGATGCTGTGCCTGAGACCACCATGGTCAGTACCTATGTTGAGATTAAAAAACTCTTTGAAACAAGAGAAGCATCTAAAGGTGGCTTTGACCTTACAGAAGAAAAACTTCAAGAAATTTTAGGTCAGATACGTCAAGGTAAAGCAAAATCTGAAGTGGCTAAGACACGTATGGCAAAGTCAAACCTTAGATTGGTTGTTTCTATCGCTAAACGTTATACGAATCGTGGACTTCCATTCCTTGACCTTATTCAGGAAGGTAACATCGGTCTAATGAAAGCCGTTGATAAATTTGAGTATGAAAAAGGATACAAATTCTCGACCTATGCTACATGGTGGATACGTCAAGCGATCTCTAGAGCCATCGCAGACCAGGCTAGAACGATCCGTATACCTATTCATATGATAGAGACGATTAACCGTATCAACAAGATCATTAGAAAACACCTTCAAGAGACGGGAAAAGAGCCAGATCTAGATACGATCGCAAAAGAAGTTGGACTCTCTGTAGATAAAGTAAAGAATGTCATCAAGATCACAAAAGAACCTGTATCACTTGAAACACCTGTCGGTGATGAAGATGATGGTAGATTTGGTGACTTCATCGAAGATAAGACAACACTAAGTCCAACAGATGTTGTTCTTAAAGATGACCTCAATAATCAGATAGATGAAGTACTTGACCAACTCAACGAAAGAGAAAAGGCTGTTATCCGTATGCGTTTTGGTCTTCTTACGGATGAAAGTGACAGGACCCTCGAAGAGATCGGTAAAGAGCTTTCAGTGACACGTGAAAGAGTAAGACAGATAGAATCATCTGCGATAAAAAAACTTAAACACCCTAAAGTGGGAAGAAAACTTAAAAACTATATCGAAGAATAAAAAGCCGTTCAGCGTTCAAAGCTGAGCGTTTGAAAAGAGCACATTATGCCTGAACCACAATTCTTTTGCCTCATTATTGGTACAGAGATACTCAACCGTAGAAGAGCTGATAAACATTTTGACTTTGTTACAAAAGCACTTATCAAAAAAGGACATAAACTCTCGGCTTCTTTTATCATAGAGGATGACCCTGCACTCATTATTCAAACCATTAAATTCATCGCTTCACAATCAAACCCTGTTCTTTTTTCTTTTGGTGGCATAGGCTCAACACCTGACGATCATACACGTAAATGTGCTGCTATGGCACTCAAAGACGGTACACTCATCATACATGATGAAGCTAAAGAAATTATTGTTGACACACTTGGTGAAAAGGCTTATCCATATTCGGTACGTATGGCTGAACTTCCAAAAGGTGCATCTCTTTTAGATAACCCTGTCAATAAAATGCCCGCCTTTTCTTTAGATGAACGCTATTACTTCATGCCTGGATTCCCCGAGATGAGTCATCCCATGGTCGAAAAGATACTAGAAAAACTTATACCAAACAACAGAACCTACTATCGTCATACACTCACAGCACTTTGTAAAGAAAATGTATTTATAGAAGTGATGGAAAAAATGCCAAAGGATGTTGAGTTCTCTTCCCTTCCTAAACTCTATAGTGATGGATGGAGAGTAACGATCTCTGTAGCATCAGTCAACGAAGAGTCTTCATCTGAAGCATTTGCTATGTATATACAAGTACTTGAAAGAAAAAATATTCACTATGCTTTAGTTGATGCATCATAACATGACCTATATAGAAACACTGAAACACCCTACTATACGTAGGCTATCACTCATCCAACTTATTTCCTATTTTGGAACATGGTTTTCACAAGTGGCTATCTTTTCAATGATAGTCTCTTATGGTGCTGACGAGATCACCATAGCACTTACTGCCACAATGGCAATGTTACCAGCAGTAGTGCTTGCTCCACTTATAGGGATCATTATAGACCGCATACATTTTAAAAAACTTATGCTTATTCTTTTACTGATAGAGATCTCTATGACACTGGGTTTTATCTTCATCAACTCTCTTGAATATATATGGGTACTGATGATACTGATCTTTTTGCGTTCCTCAGCAGCATCGATGCTTTTTTCAGCTGAAATGGCACTTTTTCCCAAATTGGTTTCAGGAAAGATGCTCAAAAATACCAATGAGATACACTCCATCATCTGGTCACTTTGTTACGCTTCTGGTATGGCTGTAGGAGGTATAGCCACACACTATATGGGCTTTGATACCGCATTTATCATTGACGCGATTTTATACTCTATAGCTGTACTACTTTTACTTGGACTTCAACTTTCTATTGAGAAAATCACGCATACTGATTCAAACTGGGAGATGTTCAAAGGTGGATTTAACTATCTGCTTTCAAACAAAAAAATACTCCATCTTATCTTGCTCCATGCTTCCATTGGACTCACATCCTTTGATGCACTCATCACACTGCTTGCAGACTTTCAGTACAAAGAATTCATTGCTGTACCACTGGCCATAGGTTGGATGAATGCGACTAGAGCATTAGGACTGATGATCGGACCATTCTTTATATCGAAGCACGTATCAAAAGAGAATCTACACTATTTTTTCATTTTTCAGGGATTGGCTATCATACTCTGGTCACAACTAGAGTACAACTTTTACCTCGCCCTCTTTGCACTATTTGTTACAGGATTTTTCATTACAACTATATGGTCATATACCTACTTACTTGTCCAAGAAGAAACAGATAACAAGTATATGGGTAGAGTAATTTCATACAATGACATGTTCTTTATGCTTTCTAATGTAGCCACTGCACTGTTTATAGGTTATGCAGCCAAATGGGGAATGTCACTTAGTAACATTACTTTAACTTTAGGTCTTGGATTTTTCATTGTGGCGGGGTATTATCTCTGGTTTAAAAAGGTTTATCTTTAAATCTAGTTCATAAATATTTTTAGCAAAAATATTACAAAACAAAAAAGTTTAAAAGTCAATCTCTTTTTTTCTATTATTAAGATAATTATCTACACCTTCTGCGATACCTTTTGCTATCAGGTCCTGATAACGTGGAGTGAACAGTCTTTTACGTTCTCGTGGATGTGAAATATACCCCACTTCCACAAGAATAGAAGGTCTGCTAGCTCCTACAAGTACCCAAAAAGGCGCATGCCTTACACCACCATCTTTAACACCTTTATAGCGACTGTTCAAGTTTGTCATAATTCTTCGTTGCACATCTATGGCAAGCTTATTAGACTCTACGATCTTAGGACCGGAGAGTACAGAGTCTATGATCACATTACGACTTAACTTTGTTGTACCCTTTAACACTGACTTATTTTCTCTTTGGGCAATACGTTGGGATTTTGCATCTCTTGTGTTCTGTAAAAAGAATGTCTCCACACCATGTATCTTATTTTGTTTTTTCTTAGGCACTGCATTTGCATGAATTGAAATAAATGCCACTGCCTTTTTTTTATCTGCAATTCTTGTACGCTGAGGAAGCTTCAAAAAACGGTCTTTTGTTCTTGTCATATGAACAGGATGGCCTCTTTTTTTGAGTTGTTTTTCAAGTTTTTTGGCAATTTGCAATACAACATCTTTTTCTCTTTTCCCACCACCGATAGCGCCAGTATCATGCCCCCCATGACCAGCATCAATCACGATAAGTTCATCTTTGTGTCTATTTGCAGGCTTATAGGTTTTTTTCTTTTTACTCCCTCTGCTTTTAGCTTTTGATAAAGAGATATGATATGATTTTTTTGACAAGTGCGGTTGATAAGCTGATGGTTTTTTACCCTTTATACCTTCTATTACTACACGTACTTTGTTTGTACTATTTTGTGCTATACGTACATTCTCACCCAGTCCCAGAGGAACCTTTTTATGAGCCAAACGTGTATTTTTAAAATCATAAATATCTCGATGAGGACTGGAAAGTGTAAAGTGTTTTACATCACTCTTTTTGAAATTTTTGGAAAATGAGAGACGAAGCTCGCCTTTTTTGACAAGGGCTTGCTTCATTAAGTTCACGCTAGAGAAAAGCAGTGTATTTGATAAGAGTATTAAGAAGAAAAGGCGACCAAATATCGGCATATTTTTACGACTCTTCTCCATTCATTAATTTATCCATAAGCTCTTTAACCGTGATAATTTCTTGAAGACGATATCCATTTGCACCCGTAAAGAAAAGCCCGCTCTCTACGATACCATCATAGGCATCTGAAAGTCTGTCCGCAATACAATAACCTACTATTTTTGCTTCTTCACCACGATTACATGGCGCAACACAATTAGAGATACATGCTACTTTAGGTGCTGTACCTCTATCTATATCTTTATGAAGTTGTGTCTGAACACCACGGGCAGGATAGCCCACTGGCGACTTAAAGAGTTTTATATCATCCTCTCCAGCTTCTATGATAATATCTTTCATTGCCTGACTCGTATCACATTCAACAGTACCGATGAAACGTGTACCCATTTGTACTCCATCTGCACCTATTTCCATCATTTTTACGATGTCATCATGATCCCATACTCCACCTGCTGCGATGATAGGCATAGAACCCCAGTTCTTTGCCTCTTCTACGACAGGTCCAAGTATATTTTCAAGTTGATTCTCTTCCATGAAACATTCATCATACTTAAATCCCTGGTGTCCACCGGAAAGAGGTCCCTCAACAATGACAGCATCTGGAAGTCGGTTATGTGTTTTTTTCCAACGTCTACATAAAATACGTAATGCTTTTGCTGTTGATACGATAGGTACAAGTGCTACATCTGGATAGTTTTTAGTTGCTTCTGGCATCGTAAGAGGAAGCCCTGCACCAGTGATGATAATATCTGCACCCGCTTTACATGCATCTTCAACCACACGGTTATATTCACTTTGTGCATAAAGTACATTGGCTGCAAGTGGTGCATCACCACAGATCTCTCTTGCATTGTCAAAGATCTTTTTCAAAGCAGGATAAGAGTAGAAGTTTATTGCCTCTAGAGGTCTCTCTTGTTTACCTACTGTTTTTTCAACATACGATCTTTTTTTATAAATACCTGTTCCCACAGCAGAGATAACACCAAGTCCACCTTCTTTACTAACATTTCCTGCAAGTTGATCCCAGGAGATACCTACACCCATACCACCTTGTATAATAGGCTTCTCTATAGTGTACTTACCAATATTGAAAGACTTAAATTCCATTACTTTACCTTTACTTTCGCAAATCTCTTTTTACCTACCTGCAAAATATATTCACCAGAAACCATATTAAGTTTGTCATCACTTATTTTTTTCTGGTCTATACTTACAGCATTTTGTTTTATATCACGTCTTGCCTGTGAAGTTGATGATTCCAACCCCGCATCTAAAAGAGCCTGACATATCCAAATACCTTCTTCCATCACAAATTCGGGCATATCTGTAGGTATATTCTTTGCTTTAAAAACTGAGTTAAACTCTTCTTTAGCTAGTGTAGCCAACTCTTCATTATAAAACCTTGTAGTTATCTCTAAGGCAAGGTTTTCTTTTGCAGTTTTTGGGTGAACGGTGCGAGATGCTACATCCTCTTTCAGTTGTGCAATATCTGAAAGTGACATCTCACTCAACAGTTCATAGTAACGCCACATCAAGTCATCTGAAATGGAGAGTATTTTTCCAAAAATATCTTTAGGCGCTTCCGTTACACCAATATAGTTACCTAAGGATTTACTCATTTTTTGTACACCATCGAGTCCCTCTAGGATCGGCATCATTAAAACAGCCTGTTGCTTTTTTACATTATAAGCTTTTTGAAGTTGTCTTCCCATCAATAGATTAAACTTCTGATCCGTACCACCTATCTCAATATCAGACTTAAGATGTACTGAATCATATCCTTGAAGCAGTGGATACATAAATTCACTCACAGCTATAGGGGTATTGGATGCATATCTTTTTGAAAAATCATCTCTCTCCAACATTCTTGCCACAGTTAAGTTTGATGCCAGCTGTAACATACCGTCTGCCCCTAGATGCTCTAACCAGTCATTGTTGTAAACGATCTCTGTTTTACTCGCATCTAAGATTTTAAAAGCCTGTTCAGTATAAGAGACGATATTTTTAAGAATCTCTTCTTTAGTGAGTACCTTTCTTGTGGCACTTTTACCTGTAGGATCACCGATCATTGCAGTAAAGTCACCGATCAAGAACTGCACACGCCCTCCAAACTTTTGAAAAGTAGCTAATTTTTGAAGAAGTACCGTGTGACCGAGGTGAAGATCTGGTGCAGTAGGATCAAAACCGGCCTTTACGGTATAGGTAGAGCCATCATCATAATATTTTGTCACAAGTTTTTCTATTCGTTCCATATCTATTATCTCTGCTGTACCTCTACCTATCTCATCCAATGCTGTTGCTATCATCTATCTTTATCCTTATTTGTCATATGCGTCATCTAAACTTATCATTTCAATGAGTTTAAACTTTTGTGAAATTTTATCTTCTAATTCTTGTTTTTTTGATTTAGCGCTTTCTACTTCGATCTGACAGTACTCTGCCTGCTCTGAATTCCGTATACCAAGTTCAATACTCAATAAATTGAGATCTAATTCAGAAAGTTTTGCCAATAGATCTGCCAGAATACCTTTTCGATTTTGAAGACTGATGGTCAAACGATATCTCGAAAGTTTAGAAGCACTCCAATTCACAAAAAGCATCTCTTCATTCTTTAAAATCTTTGCATAGGCCTTCTTACACAATTTATGGTGTATAATAGCTTTAGTACCCTTATAAAATGCAACAATTTGGTCACCTACTTTAGGGTGGCAACAATAATCAAACTCTACACCGTCTAAAGGTTTATTTGTAAAAAAAGTAAAATGTTCCAGGTCTTTTATTCTTGGTTTTTTGTACCCTCTTTTAAGCAATTCCCAAAAACGAACTTCTGAGGTACCCATATAATCAGCAACCCTATTTATCGTTTCTTTATAATAATCAAGTTTGACCGGTAACTTGTGTACAGTATCTTCATGATCAATATTATGAATGAGTGATTTCATCGAAACACTGTCCTGTGAGAACAATGTAGCTAATATATTGTATGCACTTAAATTATCTGATTCTTTAATTCTCGACCTGCAGGCACTTCGTATACCATCTTGTGCTTTTGATGTTTTCACTGTATCAAGCCAAGAACAGTAAAGGTGTGGTTTGTCATCTTTTACTATCTTAACAATATCACCATTTTTCAATATAGTTAAAAGTGACGCTTTTTGCTTGTTTACCAATGCTTCTTGGGCATTTGCACCCACTTGGGAATGTATAGCATAAGCAAAATCAAGTGCAACAGATCCTTTAGGTAAGGTATAATAATCGCCTTTGGGAGAAAACACCGTGATATCTTCAGAGAAAAGATCTGACTTGGCTAACTCATAAAACTCTTCTATAGACTCATTTTGATAGTGTAAACTTTCCAGCCATCCTAAACTGACACTGTTATCACCACCTTTATATTTCCAATGTGCCGCAACACCATACTCTGCAAGTCTATGCATATCTTTTGTACGTATCTGTGCTTCTACTATACCCTCTTCATCAAACAATGTCGTATGTATCGTTTTGTATCCATTCTCTTTAGGTACAGCGATATAATCTTTAAATCTTGCAATGAGAGGCGTAAAACGCAAGTGCATAAGCCCTAGTACCCTATAACACTCAATAGGGTCTTTAACGATGATACGTATAGCAAGCAGATCAAGTACTTCTTCTATACTCACACCTTTACGATGCATTTTAAGATAGATCGAGTAGTAGTGCTTTACTCTCCCTATTATCTCAAAGTCGTCTTTGTTAAAACCATCTTTATCCATCGTGTCATTTACATGTTGAATAAAAGCGTTGAGTTTAAACTGGAGATTTTGTGCATTTGATTTGATATAAGTATCTATCTTCTTATAGTCTTCAGGATAGATATATGCAAAACTAAGATCTTCCAAATGATTTTTTAATTTAGATATACCCAATCTGTGTGCAATGGGAGCGTACACAACAATAGTCTCTTCAGCAATTCGCTTTTGTTTTTCAGGATGCAAGGCATCAAGTGTGAGCATATTGTGTAGTCTGTCACAAAGTTTGATTACCAATACCCGTACATCTTGAATGGAAGCGATGAGCATTTTTCGAAATGTCAATGCAGAATTGATGAGTCTTTCATCTGAACCTGAAGGCACAAGTTCTTCATCTCTTATCTCAACAATCTTTGTCAAGCCTTCAACCATATGTGAAACATCATCACCAAATGTTTCCAGCAGATCTTCTATCGTGTAAGCTGTATCTTCGACAACATCATGTAGAAGTGCTGCCTGTACCATCATTTCATCATTAGAGACCTTCGCTGTAATTGCTGCTACAAGTATGGGATGGACAATGTAAGGTTCACCACTTTTACGTATTTGACCTTCATGTGCTTCAAGTGCAAGGTTTAAGGCTTTTGTGGTTTCGGGTAGTGGAGAGGGGATTTTCTCCCAAAGAAGGGCTTTTGCCTCTTCTATCGTATGTATATTTTTAGCTTTACGAAGAAAAGCATCCAAAAGGATCTATCCTTCTAAACTTACTGTGATCTTACCTTCAGCTATCTCTTGAAGTGCTACATCTGCATATTTCATCTCTGAGGTGTCAATATCTAAAACTGTTTCGGCACCCTGTGCGATTGCTTCTGCTCTTTTTCCTACTGCATTTGCAAGAAGGTACTTATCAAAATCTACTTTTTCCAATGCCAGTGCTGTTAGTTGTTCTGTTCTCATCTATCTTCCTTATAGTTTTTTATTTTACAATGGAGCATAAGCTCATGTTACCCTGTATGATCGATAAAAGATTCCCTTTTTCAAACATATTACACACCACGATCGGTAACCCGTTCTCTTTAGCCAATGCAATAGCAGTATCATCCATGACTTTAATATGGTCATTAAGTGCATGGTCATAGGTTAAAGTATCAAGCTTTACCGCATCATCAAACTTATTTGGATCTTTATCATAAACACCATCCACTTTAGTTGCCTTGATAAGAAGTTCTGCTTCTATCTCAGAGGCTCTAAGTGTCGCTGCAGTATCCGTCGTAAAATAGGGGTTACCCGTTCCACCTGCGAACACAACAACACGTCCTTTTTCCAGATGACGTCTTGCACGACGTACAATGAACGCTTCACCTATCTCCTGCATATCTATCGCAGACTGCAATCTTGCATTAAGCCCTGTATGCTCCAATGCTTCCTGGATCGCCACACCGTTAATCACAGTAGCTAGCATCCCCATATAGTCACCAGATGTTCTTTTGATGATGCCATCTGCCGCAGCAGAGACACCACGGATGATGTTACCCCCACCTACAACAATACCGACTTCAACACCAGCATCAACAAGTTCTTTTATCTCACCAGCAATAAAGTTAAGGATCTGTGTATCGATCCCGTAACCTTCTTCACCAGCCAAAGCTTCACCAGAAAATTTTACCAAAACACGTTTAATCACAGTTAGCCTTTATATATAATTTCGCGATTATATCTAAAGGTTAGTTAGGAGGGGTTTAAAGTACGGTTTTAGTCTATAGATACAGAAGCATATTAATCTATATTTTAATCAATCTTAACGGGTTGATATGTTTAGAATTTTTGGTCGCTTGAAAAATGAGTTTTTGATTGACTTTTCCTACAACATACCCTTTTTTGATTTTCGAGCCTACACGAATGGTCGGAGCAATTTTGGAAAGTCCTGCATAGACTGTGTGTATTTTACGGCTATGTAAAACCACAACTACATTACCCAACATACTACTTTTTCCAGAAAAAACCACTTTACCATTCAGTACATTTTTTACTTTTGCATTCTTTGTCTTTGCTTTTAAAGTAATGGACTCATTAAAGATCTTTATCTTATAGATCGGGTCCACATAAGTACCGAATTTTTTGATGATCT
This sequence comes from Sulfurovum sp., assembly GCA_016744875.1. Taxonomy (GTDB): domain Bacteria; phylum Campylobacterota; class Campylobacteria; order Campylobacterales; family Sulfurovaceae; genus Sulfurovum. The sequence continues at coordinate 6,680 of JADGDL010000010.1, read as the reverse complement.
TAGCACCGGGTAAAGGAGAAATAGTTTTATTTCCTCTATAAGCATACGTTTGGGATTTTTTATAAGAAGAGTTTACCTGTCGCACCTTTTCACTCTCTTTATAGACTTTTTTCTCCTCTACTTCTGCCTCTTTGGCTGCTAGTCGAGCTTCCGCTTTCTCCTCTTTTGTTGTTGCTTTACGCAGTGCTTCTTTGGCTTTTCTTGCTTTTGCACGTGCCAAAGCTTTTGCCTCACGGACTTTTCGTTGTCTCTCTTTTTCAAGCCGCATTGCTTTTTTTCTTGCTGCTGCACGTTTACGTGCTTCATCTACTTCCTTAGCATGTAAAATATTCAGCTTTGCCAATGTGGCACGCAGAGAATTCTGCTTATCTTCAATCTTTTCAAGCTTGGCATTGTATTTCTCTTCATCTACAGAAAGTTTTTTACGAAGTTTCTCTTTAGCTGCTTTCTTTTGGGCATAACTCTCTCTTTTTTTAATGATCCGCTTTATTTCATTTTGTCTTTTATTTCGTAATGTTTCTTTTCTTTTTTTACTTTTTTTAAGTGCAAGAATGTCAGATTTCAGTGATGACAATACTTTTGCATTCTGCTTTTTGTAGGCACTGTAGACTTCATGGGATAAAATAGATTTTTGTGTAGGCGCATGGGAGTGTTCCATAGCAAAAACGATAGAAAACTGTTCAGATAATAAAGAGATAAATACCTTCGCCTTGGCTTTCAATTCTTGACCAGTTTCCAACAACTCTGCTTCAGACTTTTTCAACTCGACTTTAAGTACTTCATATTGTTTCTGTGTTTTTTCTTTATCTTCTTCAAGATTTGCCATCTTTTTTTCAAGATAGACAATGTCCTTTTCAGCCGACTGAATATCTTTGGCTATCTTACCTAGTTTTCGACTTGCCTGTTTTTTAGCAGAAGATGTCGCTGAAAGGTTTTTCTTCGAACTCTTGATCTTAGAAGTTGTTGACGCCCCATAAAGAAAACCTATGGTCACAAAACAAAGCACAATAAAGGATCTCACTCCTGTACTCCCTTGTTAGAAAATACTACAGAATAAACAGCAATGATCACAATGAGAATAGCTGAACCAAATAAAATACCTATATCATTCAGCATAAAAAGTACTTTTTGATTTTGCATCATTATATCTATACCACTTTGCGCTGCCCAGTAAAATTTAATATAATAAAACATCGCAGAGACAAATACCGTTGCAAAAATGGCATCTATGAAAGCCACTTTAAAAAGTATACCTGACCTTAACATTAAAGGTGCACCAAATATCTCCATCACCTGCATACGTTCTTTGTGTGCATACTTCCATATTTCCATCTGTTTTATGATAAGGAAAAGACTTACTACAGCCATAAATACAATGAAAATTTTTAATGCAAATTTAATAAATGAAAAAAGTCTATACGCTGAACTGTAAGAAGTTCCAAATGTTTCAACTCTCTTTATATTGCTATGGGCTTCCAGATCTTTTTTGATCTCTTCCAAAGCAGACGTATGCAAGTAAGCATCTAAACTTAGGTTATAAAAATAAGGCAGTGCATCGAGTATCTTTTTACTGTTACTCTCACTGACACCTTTGATCACCTCAGAGACGATCTCTTCACGTTTGATCTTTTTACTTTCACTGATATGTTCATTGAGTGCAGAAAATTCAGAAAATTCCATAGGTTTTTTCGTGACAATAAGCATGGAATAGCCCTCTTTCAAACCTTTTTCATAAGAGTTGGTTGTACGATCAAATACCAAGTAAAACTCAATACCCAATAAAATTGCCATCAAAGGCAGTATAAACATAAGATGATCTTTAATGGACTTCATATACACCCTTGCTTTCTATGATAAAATGTCTGTATGGCAGTGAAAATATCGTAGGTATTTTATGTGTTACGACCAATACTGTGGTATCTAATTGCTGACATGCATTTTCCATCAGGTCCCAAATTACATTTGAAGAGTAGTCATCAAGATTACCTGTTGGTTCATCTGCAAGTATCACGACAGGGTTCTTAGCTAAAGCTCTCGCAACACCAACACGCTGTTGCTCTCCACCGGAAAGCTCTAAGGGGTATCTGTCTGCATGGTCACTAAGTTTAACATGACTAAGTAGTCTACGTGCCTGTGTCTCCTGTACTTCTGTAGAATACCCTGCGATCATAAGAGGGAGAACAACATTTTTTGATACAGACCACTCATTCACAAGCTTATAGTCTTGAAAAATAATACCCATATGTGTTCTGAGTTCTTGCAGTTTTTTCTGTCTTATATGTGCAAGATCCAAACCACCTACAACCAAACTTCCTTCACTTGGCTTCAACTGTCCGTAAAGTGATTTCAAAAGTGTGGATTTCCCTGAACCACTTGGTCCGGTGATAAAAACGAATTCACCTTTTTTAATACTGAAATTTGCATCATTAATGATCACCTTATTATCATAAGCAAGGGTAAGGTTTGAAGCGCTTATAACATTAGACATCCTCTTCTCCCTTTAATTGCTCTATAAGTTTTTGGTGTGCATGAAAATTCACTGTTGTCTTCACCGGTGGTGAGACAAAGTATCTACAACGCTCTTCTTCCAATAATATATATTTGTGTTCAGGTCTATCAAAACTGCCAAACGCACATTTTATGAACAAGCTTTTATCCGATATTTGATACATACGCTCAAAGTGTACAAAATAGCCATCATACACCAACGCTTTTTTAGGCAAACGATTCTCTATAGCATGAGTATATTTTACATCATTAAAATTAAAGTCAACAGTCGAGTGTTTTTCTTCTGATATCTGTGTAGATCTTACATACACATCATAGATGTCTTTGTCCTGTTTTAACCATCTTGCTTCATATTTACTGGTCACTTCCAAGGCTTCATTCTTACGAACTTCCACTTCAACTTTTGGTACAGAAAAAAAGGTCTCTAATGCATACCAAAAATAATTATCACTATCCGTTCTAAGCTCTAAGCGACCATCAACACCTAAAACCCTCATCGATTCTGCCAAAAAACTTTTTGAAATAACTCTTCTATGTGGTTTTTTATCCCAGGGAACAGGAAAATGTACAAAGACCTGTTCACAAATATTTGACGGTAACATTTCTAAAAAGAGTCTTGCATCATAGTTTACTACCCAAATATTATCAAGTTTCTGTAACTCAATCTGTTTAAGTACCTGTTGTGCAGAAGGTGTGTGAATCTCTAAACCTATAAAAAGTGTATCGGGGTTCTTTTTTGCCTGATACAATAGATGTCTTCCTGAACCAAATCCAACCTCAACAGAGACCTTCTCTTTAGGGTAGATGATATCTTCAAAATCTTCTATCTTTTTAAAATATTGTGAAGAGAGTACAGGCTTCGCACTTGACATGCTGATATTTGAAGTGCGTACATCCAGCTTTAACTCTTTAGAGACGATATCCAGAGCCTCTTTTAAAATATTAACTTTGAGCGGTCTGGTTATTTTATCGTATTTTAAGAGATATGCTTTTTCATCCGGTTTAAGTTGGAGAAGGAACTCTTCATCTGTATGTTCTACTTCTATGATGAGATCATCAGACGTAAGTGACTTTGCAACAGACTTCATAATGCTGCTTTGTTCTATTTGTTCTGCTAAGTTTGAAGTATCGAAAGGAGTGACTTTTAAATGTGGCATGAGGTTCCTATTTGAAGAGAATTAAAAGTGATTAAAGAGAGCGCCCATTGTCTGAGGATTGATTTTTTCATCAATTTCACTTTGATCAAAATATTTAGATATATACTGTTTCATATCTTCAAAAAGAGGAGCAACGAACTCCATCTTCTCACCAGTGATCGGATGAGTTAAATATAATAAATATGCATGTAAATTTACGCGTGCTATTTTATCTCTTTTGGTCTTAAATCCATATAAATCATCACCCAATATGTGACGGCCTAAAGTGTTAAGATGTACACGTATCTGATGGGTCCTTCCCGTAAAAAGTTTTGCAGAGATCAACTCTACATCATATCTTGTCTGTGCAAGTTTAACAAAAGCTGTTTTGGCACTTCTTCCATCTGCTACTACATCCATTTTAAGTCTATTTTTTGTGTTACGTCCTATAGGTTTATCTACGGCTATATTATCTTTTAATGGACAGTCAATCAATGCCAGATAGTAACGTCCCATACTCTTGTCCTGCAACTGTTCAGAAAGCTTTTCATGGGTCTTATTGTCCTTAGCCACCACCAAGGCACCTGTGGTCTCTTTGTCTATACGATGTACTATCCCGTGACGTTCTTCACCTGAAATAGTAGAAAGTGAAATACCTTTATGTATAAGCCAGTCTACCAGTGTAGGTTCTTTTACTGAAGGTGCAGGATGTACAACGAGTCCTGAAGGTTTATTTACTACCAAAAGGTAATCATCTTCATAGAGTATTTCTACATCAAAATCAATGGGAGGCGCTACACGTTTTTTAGCTTCTTTAAATATATAAGAGACTTCATCACCCTCTATAACTTTAAAACTTGTCTTAGTAATCACTTTGCTATTTACAGATACAAGCCCGTCTTTCACAAGTTTTTCTACTTGGTTACGGCTGACCTCAAGTTTTTGTGCTAGTACTTTGTCTATACGACCTGATATATCAACTATAAAATGTGTTTGATCAATCATCCGACACACAAGGTTCATCTGTCAAAAATTGTTCTTCCACCCAACCCTCTTTATGTCCTACTTTTACCTTACACCATACGGGGTTCTCCCATTTAGCAATACGTCTTTTGTTTGCATCCATTTTAGCAAGGTCTGTTTCTGAAACATTTCGCAAACACTCATACATCATTACACAGTCACCTTTTCCTGCGAATGTATGGGTAGTATTAGATTTTTTATCTTTTTTTGCATGTAACATTAACACTTCACAGTTTTTCATCAAGTCCACTTTCATTTTGACAGGAGTGATCTTATCTGCCATCAAAGTAACATGGAAAATCAATAATATATATATTATATTTTTCATATCTTTCCTTCTATATCGTCTCTATCCCAACGCGTGGGATCTAAAAATGTGTCATCATGTATATGTTTGAATGATGCCCTAAACATCTTAAATATATCTTTGTTATCTGCTTCAAGACCAGCTAGCCACTCTTTAGTTGAAGCCCTGGCATGTGGCATTTTTACATCTTTAAGCATAGCAGGACACGCTTCATCACCAATGATCTGTAGATTATTCTCCTCTGCAAAATCACGTAATTGACGTTCTCTAGCCTGTATCAAAGGTCGTATGAGATGAACACCTCTGCTTGTTTTATAGATAGGTGCTAACGCTCTCATACTTCCATTGTAGAACATGTTCATAAAAAAGCTCTCTACCGTATCATCAAAGTGATGACCAAGTGCTATTTTATTAAATCCATGTTCTTCTGCATACGAGTATAAAGCCCCTCTTCTCATACGAGAAAAGTAAGAACAGAACGAAGAGTTTTTACGTATGGCATCTTGTGATACATCAAAAATATTGGTATCAAATACCGTATGCTTTATCTCATACTCTTCACAATGTTTAGTCAAAAACTCATAATGTTCATCTGGCATACCATACTTGATGGTACAGGCTTCAAATTCAAAACGAAAAGGTGCATGACGCTGTACATGTTTTAGTGCGTGTATAAGAGCAAGAGAATCTTTCCCTCCACTAAGTCCCACAAGTACTTTGTCACCCTCACCAATAAGTTTAAACTCAGCATTGGTCTTACCAATGATCCTGAGTAAACGTTTACTCATAGGAATAGTTTTAGCTTTAGAGCGTCTTTCGTTATCGTTCACAGTTTTCCTATTTTTGGATGGCTTCGACCATACTTAAGATGAAGTCTGCTGAGATCTTAGCCGAAGACTCAAGAAATTCATCAAAATTAAAACTCGCATCCATATCTGCAGAGTCAGAGATAGCTCGTAAGATGAAAAATGGCACTTCAAGTGCAGAACATACCACAGCTACAGAAGCACCTTCCATTTCCAAAGCATCTGCCTTAAAAGTGTCCCCTATCCAATCTTTACGCTCAGGGTTAGCCACAAACTGATCACCTGTAGCAATAACACCTTCTTTTAATGTCAAGCCTTTGGACTTTGCTATCTCTTTAGCAATGTTTCTTAATCCTACATCTGTCGGAATACAGACTTCACCTTCAGGTACATAACCAAAAGGATGACCAAAAGCCGTGATATCCAAGTCATGCTGACACAAACCATCAGCGATGATAAGATCACCGATATTAAGATCATTTGAAATAGCGCCAGCCACTCCGGAGAAAAGTAACGTATCACAACCAAACTTTTCAACAAGCATTGTCGCAGTCAATGTAGCAAACACCTTACCTATCTTAGAATATGCTACAACAACCTCTTGGCCATTGTATACACCTTCATAATATGTATTTGCACCATACACTGTCTCTTGCAGATTATCAAGTTTGGCAACAATCGGCTCAACCTCTTCAGGCATAGCCCCCATAATAGCAATTTTCATTAAAGTTCTTTAATGGCTTCTATGGTAGCCTCAAGAGAAGCCATATCCGAAACATTAAAATGAGGTTTCTTCGTAGCCTTACGGTTCAACCCTTTAAGTACATTCCCATTTCCAAACTCAATATAACAATCTACTTCATCATCGATCGCAGCCATAGAGTGTTTATAGAGTACAGG
>JADGDL010000109.1 GCA_016744875.1 Sulfurovum sp. | reverse complement strand
GCTTGATGAAGCTTTACTCAGAGCAGGGAGATTTGACAGACGCATACATATTTCTCTCCCTGATTTAGAAGATAGAGAAAAAACGTTAGAACTTTATCTTGCCAATAAACCACATGAAGTAAGTATTAGTGATGTTGCACGTATGACCGTAGGATTTAACTCTGCTGCACTGGATACATTGACCAATGAAGCTGCTATTCATGCTATGCGAGAAAATAGACGAATGATTGAAACGTCAGACTTTGAAGCGGTTAAAGATAAAGTACTGTTAGGTAAAAAGAAGATACTTTCTTTTACAGAAGAGGAACGCCAAATTCAAGCAGTATATCAAAGTGCAAAAGCTGTAGTTGCCACTTGGCTAGATGTTGAATTTGACAAGATTGGCATAGTTTCTTTTCCATAAAAATGAGTTATCCCCTTATAAAACCCACTACTCAGCAAGAATGCAATATTTATAACAATAAGGGTCTATTCTGCTTTCACCCTCCAAATCGAAAAAGAGTTAGCGCATCGCGGCCTATGCGACAACAACTAGAGAGATGGATAAAACGACTGGCGCTATTGAAC
>JADGDL010000108.1 GCA_016744875.1 Sulfurovum sp. | reverse complement strand
GGACTGATCTATGCAAACGGGCATGGGGTGGAAAAGAACCTGCCTGAAGCACAAAAATGGTATGAAAAAGCAGCCAAACAGGGAAATGCAGCAGCACAGTACAATCTTGGGCAACTTTATCAGTCAGCAGGAGTAAGGAATCCTCATGCATATAAAAAAGCAAAGTATTGGTATGAAAGGGCAGTAGAGAATGGACTGAAAGAAGCATATACCAATTTGGGAGCACTTTATGCAGATGGCTTAGGGGTAGAGAAAGATCATTTAAAAGCGTTGGAGTTATTTGAAAAAGCTGCAAGTCTGGGTGATAGTGCCGCACAGGTCAATGCTGCCGTACTTTACGCATGGGGTGAAAACATTCGACATGATAAAATGAAAGCCTATGATAATCTTAAAAAATCACTAAAAGCAGGGCAGAGTGAGGCGAGTGAGCATCTTGATAAGCTTTGTAAAGAGAGTGCTTGGGTCTGTCAGGACTAGCGCACTCATTTTTAAGTATCTCTTGGTTATACTTCCACCCCTGACCGCATAACTCAGTTGGTAGAGTGTTTCTATGACATGGAAAAAGTCAGCAGTTCGAGTC
>JADGDL010000107.1 GCA_016744875.1 Sulfurovum sp. | reverse complement strand
ATCCGAAAGTATGCACAAGCTAGAGTAACAGCATCACCTATTCGAGGAACAAGCTATTTTTATATGCCCTCTATGTCCTACAAAACCATCTCCTATAAAGGTCAGTTAATTACAGAGCAATTACCTCTCTATTTTCCTGATTTAAATGAAGAAGATTATCAGTCAGCTATTACCTTGGTGCATAGCCGTTTCTCTACCAATACTTTTCCTTCATGGCCTTTAGCACAACCCTTTAGATACATTGCCCATAATGGAGAAATCAATACCCTACGTGGAAACATCAATTGGATGAAGGCCCGACAGTCTCTACTCAGCTCAAAGCTCTTTACTGATGATGAACTTGACAAAATATACCCTTTCCTTATTAACGAAGCAAAAGGAAGTGACAGTTCTGTTTTAGACAATGTGATAGAGCTTCTTATTCTTGCAGGTCGTTCACTCCCTCATGTTATGGCAATGATGATTCCAGAAGCATGGAAAGATGAAGAGATGGACGAAGAGAGACGTGCTTTTTATGAATACCATGCAACCTTTATGGAACCATGGGATGGTCCTTCATCCATCGCCTTTACCGATGGTAA
>JADGDL010000106.1 GCA_016744875.1 Sulfurovum sp. | reverse complement strand
ATATAGAGAAGCGTACGTATATATCTATAAAATAATTTACTGTTAGGATACAAAACATATGTCACATTATTGTAAGTTCTATAGTCTATTTATATAAATAATAAATACTAATTCTATATTTTTATACAATTAATATGTCAATTTGACATATTTTAAACCTTCTTGAGTAAAATTGATTATGATATATATATTACAACATACAAGGAGCCAAGGATGGATGGAATGATAAAGGTATGCTACACAGTGATGTGTAAAAATGATGTCAATATAGCACTCACACTCACGCAATTGCTAAATAATGAAAAAATAGCAAAAGCTATAAAAAGCGAATTTGCCACAGGATTACGAAACCTCTCGTTACTCACTAAAGAGAACAGTGACATTTACGTAAAAACAGCTAAAGAGACTTATGAGTTTGAAGTGAGTAAAAATGATTTTGCAGATTTGTTAGAATTAGCGGAGGAAGATGCACGTAAACACAAACGCTTAAAAAAAGAGTGTGATGGCGTAGAACTAATTAACATAGAAACAGTAGGTTAAACTGTTTCTATATAAAACTACTCTTGCGCATGCTTATTACTTTATGA
>JADGDL010000105.1 GCA_016744875.1 Sulfurovum sp. | reverse complement strand
GTATAGTACTTACTACTTTAATATCTAAAGAAATAATATTTGGGTTTGAGCCAATACCTTTTTCTAAAAAATCTATTACTTGTTTTTCACTTGCTAGAACTAAACTACTTAAGCTTAGAATCGTTACTAATAATTTCGACATCAATGACATTATCTTCTCCTTGAGGTTTAACGTGGCATTCACCACTGTTTTTATTAAATTTACTGACGATAAGCGCTGTAAAAACAGAAAACTGCATCAAGATTCCTATTAGGTCACTAAAGATTCCGGGAAGTATTAATAAAATAGCACCTAGAAGTGCAAAAATATTTAACTCTTGAAATTCTTTCATTGTTATACAATTGTTTGACATAGCCTGAAAACTCTGCATCATAGTTGTTTTAACATTTAGCAAAAGCATTATACCAACAAAACCTGAGAACATTATCTCTGCAAACACACCTAAACCACCAAGTATTCCAGCGACTTGGACAGAAACTAAAACCTCAACAAAAAGATACCCAAAGAATATATATATCATCCTAATAACCCTGTCAATGTAGTAAGAAGTGCATCTTTATCAACTTCCATTTTTTCATCAGCGCTACGT
>JADGDL010000104.1:329-595 GCA_016744875.1 Sulfurovum sp. | reverse complement strand
ATATGAAGCTGTAGAAGAAGATGGCTTTATATATGGTCGTGGCACACAGGACATGAAAGGTGGTCTTTCAGCATTTCTTCAGGCTGTAAAGGAAAGTGAAAATTTTTGTGGAACACTATCTCTTCTTTTAACTTCAGATGAAGAGGGTGAGGCAATTAACGGAACAGTAAAAGTATTGGAGTACTTAAAAGAAAACAATCTTCTTCCCGATGCTGTTGTTGTAGCTGAACCAACTTGTGAAAATATATTTGGAGATGCAATAAAAG
>JADGDL010000104.1:0-319 GCA_016744875.1 Sulfurovum sp. | reverse complement strand
CTATAAACCCCATACATGAGTTATCTCAAGTATTAGGAAATATGGCAGGTGTAAATATAGATGATGGAGATGAATTTTTTTCTCCGAGTAAGTTTATTGTGACAGATATTCGGGCTGGTATGCAAGTTACTAATGTTACACCAAATGAATTAAAAATGATGTTCAATGTACGAAATACCACAATTACTACACAAAAAGAAGTTAGACTGTTTGTTGAGAATCATCTAAAGGGGATGGACTATGAGTTAGAGTTAACCCAAGGGTCTTATCCATTTAGAACAAATACTGATACAAAAATTGTAAACAATATAGACAGAGC
>JADGDL010000103.1:244-602 GCA_016744875.1 Sulfurovum sp. | reverse complement strand
CTCTTGCATGAATACCTCTACCCGAAGTTAAACTTCTTAACTGAGTTGAATATTTATACAAATCTGCCAAAGGTATTTTTGCCTTTATAATTTGGAATGGTCCTTCTGTATCCATTCCTGATATTTTTCCTCTTCTACTTGAAACATCACCCATCACATCGCCCATAAATTCTTCAGGAACTTTTACAGTTATATCATAAATTGGTTCAAGTAAAACTGGTTTTGCTTCTAAAAAGCCTTTTTTGAAAGCATGAGAACCAGCAATTCTAAAAGATACTTCATCAGAATCAACATCATGAAATTTACCATCAAACAAAGTTACTTTAACATCAACAACCTTACTGCCTGTTAAAATGCC
>JADGDL010000103.1:0-234 GCA_016744875.1 Sulfurovum sp. | reverse complement strand
TTTTTCAACAGCTGGAATAAACCTTGCCGGAATTGCTCCACCTACAATTGCATTAACAAATTCATGACCAGCACCTTGAGGCTGTGGTTCTATCTTTAAGAAAACATGTCCAAATTGTCCTCTACCACCAGATTGTTTTTTATGCTTGTACTCAGCGCTCTCACAACGTCCTCTAATAGTTTCTCTATAAGGAATCTTTGGTTCAATCAAATCAACTTCAACTCCGTATCTATC
>JADGDL010000102.1 GCA_016744875.1 Sulfurovum sp. | reverse complement strand
CTACGCTTCTTTTACTACCACTACCTCATCACCCACATTGATTCTTCCATACTCTACAGGACGTACAAAGAGTCCACGGTTCCCTTTAAGTATTTCAGGTAACTCTGGAGAAAATCCGTATAGGTATCCATATGCTTCACAAGGTCCTGTTACTTCTAAGTAAACTTCCCCTATCTCTATCACTGAACCAGCTTTGAGATGATTAAGGTCAATGTCTATATGAATGTTTTCCAGTAATGCACCTTGATCTACATAAAGCTCTGCTTCTTCTATAAGGTCATAACTCTTTTGAGAAGTAAGTAAAAGAACTTTGTCTTCAGGTGCTTTTTCATAATTCAAATCTCCTATGATACCATCAGGGTCACAATCAAAATCATCAACCGTCATACGGTGTCCAGAACGTATCATATCTGGCATGCTCATATAGAGTACTTCTACTTTTCCACTTGTCATATTTTTTCCTTTAATATATATTATCGTGATACTAGCACAAATATTTTAAACATACCACTAATAATCACTGTAGAATAGTCTTGTTATCAAAATTTATGGAAGTGTAGCTATACTTATAGTCTTATTATGAAGTATGCCAAGGGGAAAGAGATTGA
>JADGDL010000101.1:277-609 GCA_016744875.1 Sulfurovum sp. | reverse complement strand
ATCTTAGTTTCTAGATACCATGAAAGAATGATATATGTAATGACCCCTATAGCCTAAACACTTTCCAATACATATCTTTTTCTCTCTTTAGTCATATTGACCCAAATAAAAATCAAAGAAAATTCTAATTGCATAATTCGCTTTAAAGTCATGATCTTTATGGAAGTTTACTGAAGGAGTTATTTCATAGTAAAACCATTTACGCCAAATATTTTGTCTCCAACTTAATGAAGTTTCATAATTATTTACTCCTCCATACGTTTCTCTAACTGGAGGTTCAATATTCTTATCGGTTATATACGAATACTTTGTATTCCCAAAAAATGATTGTG
>JADGDL010000101.1:0-267 GCA_016744875.1 Sulfurovum sp. | reverse complement strand
ACACGTACAGCAGTTTTTTCTTTAAAACTCCAATAGTACTGAAGTGCCAGAGCATAATCCATGCCTTCCATAACTTCCTGTGTTTTTCTATGCAACTGTACTCTAAAAAGAGATAGGTCTTCAAATGCCTTATCAAAGTAAATATTTGTTTCTTCTTCAAATTTATCATCAGTTGAATATTCAAATAACTGGACAGTGTCTATAAGCCAGTTATTTGTTCTTATAGGCATATTATATCTTGCTTTAACAAAGGGGTCTATTCCACTT
>JADGDL010000100.1 GCA_016744875.1 Sulfurovum sp. | reverse complement strand
GTCTTTAGATAATCGTGTTCGAGATTTTTACTTTAAATTCCGAGGACCTGAAGCTACTGATGATTCTATAGTTATAGTAGACATCGATGAGCGCAGTATTAAGGAGCTTGGGCAATGGCCCTGGGAGCGAGATAAATTTGCTCAAGTTTTAAACAACCTTACAGCCAATGGTGCTGGAATGATTGGGCTGGATATTGTTTTTGCAGAAGCAGATAAAACTTCACCTGCAAAGTTTGCAAAAAAATGGAATATGGAAAATATCAATCTACCTGATTATGACAAAATTCTTGCACAGACAGTTGCTAATACTCCTACAATACTAGGCTATGTTTTTGACTTTGATTCGAAAGAGCACCTTAGTGAGGCACCACAAATCCCAGCTATATTTATAGAAAAAAACAAAAAATTTGGGGAGTTTTTACCCCAAGCAAAAGGTGTACTAACTAATCTAGATGTTATTCAAGATTCTGGGTATTCAAGTGGCTACATGAATAACATTCCAGATGAAACAGGAATCATTCGTAGTGTTCCATTAATGATTAAATATGACGATGTTGTCTACTCATCTCTAGCTTTTGAAATGTATAGAATCGCAAACAATGCGAATAAA